>JAYVVL010000267.1:0-26896 GCA_043787035.1 Synechococcales cyanobacterium | reverse complement strand
GCAAAACAAAGTCATAAGTGTCGGGACTGCGGGCGTCAATTCGTTGAAGATCTACAATGGTGGATCGATCGGTCCACCATTGATCTGATTGACTTGATGTTGCTAGAACAAATTCTAAGGTCTATACGGACTACTACTGGGAGGCATATCAGACCGTAATTCCGAGTAAACGGCATGAAGCGGTGGGTAAAGAAAGTGGGAAAACGAGCTACATCGAAAGACTGAACAATACTCTACGACAGAGAATTTCGAGATTAGTGCATAAAAGTTTGTCCTTTTCTAAGAAAATTGAAAATCATATTGGGGCGATCTGGTACTTTATTGGAGACTACAATCGTCATATCAGGGCTGCGATCGAGGAGGACAAAAAATCTTCTGGCTTTTCTCCATCCTTCACTTAATGGCACTACCGATTCTCCAATTCCGTCAGCACCGTTAGCCAGAATTTAGACGACTCATTTTGGGGCATCCAGATCCCTAAGAGTTTCTTTTGCCCCGATAAATTGACCTCTAGCGCCAAGTGGATCGCTTTATTAATCACGCGTCCCTCATGACGGATTTTCAGCACTACCGCATTGAGATAGACGATCGGGTCGATAGCAGCGTTGGCAGCCATTGTTCTTGAACTCTAGCGATCGCTTCTTCTTTTAACTTTGCTTCAATCTCAATCCATGGCGCATTTCTATAAGCACTGGGCATGTCAAAAATCAAACCACTGTGCTTCCGATCCTGGAAAAAATCTTGTCCATTTGAAATGTGTACAAGCTGCCATTCAGGAATGGTCCAAGTCGTTCGAGCAGCAGCGAGCATCTCGGCTACGCTGGGATCTTCATAGCTCTCTAGCTTCTCGTGAACAACGTGATGATGAGCGTCAAATACCATCGGCACTTCAGCGTCATGACAAACTTTCAGCAGTTCTGCTGCGCTATAGGTGTACTCATCATTCTCCAACGTCAGGCGTAACCGAATTGGGTCAGGTAGATCTCGAATCACGTTGATTAGGCGCTCTGGTCGATCGCCTTTGCCACCGTGAATATTCATCAGCGCCCAATTTGAGCGCGGCAACCCCATTAGATCAAACACCCTCGCATGAGTGGCTAGAACTTTGATGCTGTTCTTAATGACATCAGGACGATCGGAGTTAAGAACAACAAACTGATCGGGATGCAAAACGAGTCGGATACCGAGAGCATTAGCCCGATGACCTATTTGCCGTAACCCTTCAGCAATCTCTGTCAATACATCCTCACCAATAACATCATCGGCAAATGGAAAGGTATTCGATGACAAACGGTATAGCCGAATGCTATGAGCCTGACAAAAATCAATTGCCCCACTTAATCGCCCTAAGTTCTCAATATAGAGAGCTTGCAGCACTCGCTTTTGCTCGGCTGGCTCTAGGGTTAACAGCCGCTTGCGGGTTGTGGTCTTGTAGCGCACTTTGTCAGAAACGGTAATGCAAACTAACCCTAGCTTGGGTAACCCCATTTCATCTGACTTACTGTTTATCATATTTTCACTTGCTATGACCGTGCCCTTAATGACCTGCTTTTAGAGGGTCGTGCCCCCAATTTTTGAGAGAATAACGCCATCGCGTGTGCTCAATGTCGCCATCAGGACGCTGAGCGGAATGGCGATGCACATAGCTAATAACGCGCTGTATTTGTGATAGATCGTCCTCGGTATAGTCGGATTGCTTCTTATGCAAAATTTCTACAATTTGTTGTCCTGATTGATGACCGATCGACTCATTTCCTACTTTCTTCTGCCCCACTTCCTGAGACTCCTCTGTTTTTAGCCAAGTCTCCAGTTCCTTGGGCGACATATTCACCGCCTCTTTAAACTTAGCAATGATTGTTTTGCGTTCGTTGGTTTGATGATCGGTCACGTTTTTAACCCTCCGCTTTTTTTAGAGATTCAGGCTTGTGAGCGGCTTCTTTTCCAGTCTTGTCGCTTTTAACTAAATACTCTGGGTTGTCTTGAGAAGCAGCAACATGATGCTCCTTAATTTCAGTAGGCTCGGTCAATTTCTTCTCAACAGTCCCTTTGGTTTTGCCCTGAGAAGTATTCCACTCAACGTGATCGCCCTTCTTCAATTGCTCAGTCATGATTATTCTCCAAACGTCCATTTTTAAATTGGTATGCGTCTAGCGATCGTTAGATCACTTCAGTCTGGTTTTGTTTATGTAGCGATGTAATATTTCAATTGAATGCCATAATTTCAGACTTACTTCTAGATTATTGAGTTTGCGCAAAAATGACCTCTATCCTATGGTGACAACTCTGGTCTATTGCGATCGCTTCAGATTCCCTCGAACTATAGAGAGAGTAAATATGAGATTGTGCTGATTCTGCGTGAGCGTGAGTTACGAGGCTAGAAGACAAATACCGTGAGATTTTTATAGAAAGATTTCGCTCCAGCGTGTCTTGAATAAATCAATGGCGGTCGGCTCCTAAGAATCTGGAGCCGACCGCCATGAAACGACCGATTAAATGTTTTAGGTTGCCAGTATCGGCTCGGCTCAATCGATCGAAGCTTCTAGCTTCAACTTAATTCACACTCTAAAACCGGAAACCAACGCCGCCTTGGAGCGATGCTGCGGTGCCACGGGTGTCTTTGTAGGCATCAAAGGCGATGACAGCGTTGCCGTAGACGACCATGTTGCTGTTGGGGAGGGAGTAGTCGATGCCGGGTTGGATAGCGAAGGCGGCCCGATCGCCAACAGGAGTGACGCCGCTGCCAAGGGGAATTGCGGCTCCGAGACCAATGTAGGCATCGGTTTGCCAGTTCAGCGGGATATCGTAGGAAATCGTGGGGACGAGGGAGACGCCGTTGCCGATGAAGATCTGGCCGCGCGCTGAGATAGGTGCTTCTAGAAATCGATAGCGTCCTGTGATAACGCCGGAGATTTGACGACCTTTGTCACTGCCTTCGGTGAGACCCACGGCTGGGCCGATACCGATGTAACTGCCGTAGGCCGCTTGGGCTTCGGCGGGTGTTGGGCTTAGAGCGATCGAAGTCGCCATTGCACTTGTTGCCGTAATCATGGCTAAGATTCCACTGATTCTGACCTGACCCGCTAGCCGTTTCATAGACGATTCCTCAAGGAAAATATAAACTCTACGTTATTTTACCCAAGAAAGTCTGGTATGGAGAATTCGTGTAACTTTTGGAGTAGGGCGAAGTGGGTTAGGAGCGATTTTTGCGGAGATCTTGGGCGGTGATGCGATCGCTTTGGAAGCCGATGGACCAGAGGATGGCGGCGGCTTCGGCGTGGGTGATGGCGCGTTTGGGTTGGAGGAGGGTGGTGTAGCCAAAGGCCCGGCGGAGGTTGGAGGCGTCGCCGTTTTGGTGATCGGTATACAGCGCACTTAGGGCGACGGGGTTGATTTTGTCGAGATCTTGGAAGGCCCAAGCTTTGCGGATGTCGCCTAGGGTTGCGGGAGGGAGAGTTGTACGGGCGTCAAGAGGGACTTTCCAGCGGAGGACGTCTTCGCGGGTAATGGGTTTGTCGGGGTAGAAGCGATCGCCTCCTGCGCTGTTGGTTAGGGCGCTGGGGATGATGCCTGCTTCGGCGAGACCTTGAATGCTGTTGAAATCAGGATCACTCGTGGGGATGTCTTGGAAGACGGGTTTGGTCGTGGGCGCGGCGGTGCGGATTTGTTTCGTGGTGTCGTAGAAGCGGTTGTTGACTTGGAGCAGCCATTTGGCAAAGGTTCGTCGATCGATCGAGTCACTGAGACGGGCAAGTTTCTGATCGGGATTCTGATCGGGCTTGAGGAGATCTAGGGCAAGGAGGTCGTTGAGGTAGGGGCGCAAGTTGGCGGGAGTTTGATCGAGATCAGGCCATGAGTTGGCGGAATTAGCGGGATTAGGGTTCGACGGCGGGGCGACGGATGGGGAATTTGAAGGCGAGGGGCTGTTGGATGGAGTCGGCGTGGCTTCGGGATTGGACGTGGGTGAGGTGGCGGTTGGCGTTAGGCGAGGGTCGGATTTTAGAGCGTCTTGAACTCCGGTGTTCCCGGCACAGCTTGCGAGCAAAATAGGAAGGAGCAGGAGAGGCCAACGAGACGCAGAAAAAACAGCCATGGGAAAACTCGTAAAAGAACTGAACCAGTGAACCGATCGTACCAAATCGTACCAAACTGTCCTCCTAGAATTGGAGCTTAGAGCGTCAAAGATTTACTTTAAATTGGCTTGCGATCGTGCGCCCCACTGAAGTTTTGCAAGAGTGAGATCTTCCGGAAAAATCAACCAAAAGCGTTCGTCCTTGTCTAAGGAAATCGATACTGATCGTCCACTTTTCTTCCAGCACCGATCGCGCGAAAAACTCTGCACTTTGGTCTCCCCGTGCTTTTTGAATGCTGCGCAGTGAAATCTGTCTGGACCATCGAATCAAATGGGCACCGATCGCAAATCGCTCTGCCGGATTTCTTTGCCGCAGCAAACCAAATTGGTAAACGTCGGCTTCAATGCTCATATCTTCGGCTTGAGGCTGATAGGCGGTTAGGTTAGAAATTGAGTAGGTGGTTGGCGATCGGGTCATGTGTTAAGGACCAGTTCTGTTGTGATTTAGATGTACTTATGCCGGATGAAATCGTAAACGCCTAAATACGTCTCTCCAGATGCTTTCCAAGAGTAATCACACTTCATTCCTTGGATGGCGAGCGACCGCCATAGTTCAGGTTCTTGATAATAAAGATCGAAGGCACGACCGAGCGCAGACTCTAATCCTGCTTTATTACTTTCATAAAAGACAAACCCATTTCGATCGCTTTTCGCCTTCTCCCGATCGTAATCCCAATCAAACACCGTATTGACTAATCCTCCGACGCCTCGCACCACTGGAACGCAGCCATAACGCAACCCGATTACCTGCGTGAGTCCGCAGGGTTCAAAGTTACTGGGAATCACAATGAGGTCTGCTCCGGCATAGATTAAGTGGGACAGTTCCTCGTTGAACGTAAGTTCGAGATGGCAGTTTGGATTGTCGTTGAGGTAAGCTTTCTCGTGTCGGAAATCATCATCAATGGCCTGTTCGGTGGCTGATCCGAGTAATACAAACTGTGCCCCGCGATCGAGAGTATAGTACAGCGCGTGATGCACAAGCGGCACACCTTTTTGGCCGTCTAAGCGACCGATGAAGGCCACGATCGGCCTGCCCGGTTCGTCCGCAAGCAGCAGACGCTCGCGCAATGCTTTCTTCGCCGCAAGCTTCCCGTCAAAGTCTGTGGCAGAGTAGGGCTTGGGTATGTATTGATCCTCAGCCGGGTTCCACATGTCGTAGTCAATCCCGTTGAGAATGCCGCCAAACTTTCCTTGAAAGGTGTCTAGGGTGTGGGCCAGTCCGCAGCTAATGTCGGTATGCCTTGCTTCCCAGGCGTGGTGAGGCGAAACGGTGTTGACGTAGTTGGCGTAGGTAATTCCGGCCTTCATGCAGTTGATGGCGAGCGGATTAAAGTTGTCGCGAATGCGATCGTATTGGAAGTAGTATTCGGGACGGTTTAGCCCGGTGGCTTTCAAGACTTCAGTGCCGCACACGCCTTGATGCTTGAAGTTGTGAATGGTGTAACAAATGCGCGGGTTTTCCATGCCGTGATGGGCGTACATTTCGTATAGCATTACGGGCAATAATCCCGTCTGCCAATCGTGGCAATGAATCACATCCGGGCGCTTCCCGCTAACGAGCAAAAACTCTAAAGCAGCCTTACTAAAGAACGCGAATCGCATCACATCGTCGGATTCACCGTAGTAAACACCTCGGTGAAAATAGTTTTCAATGGAGTGCGGCTCAATGAAAAAACATAGTAAGCCATTGACCCAGCCGCAGTGAACCGTGCAGTTAATGATCCGATTTCCCCAAGGCACGCTTAGGTTGTCGTAGGCATGGTGCAAATCTGTCACATGGTCGTAACGCATACAGTCGTATTTAGGCAAGACCAGCTCGACGCAATGGCCTTGAGCCTGGATTTCCCTGCTTAATCCATAGACCACATCCCCCAGTCCCCCTGCTTTAATGACAGGCGCACACTCTGAGGCAATTTGAACTATGTACATCAGGAAATCCTCACTAGGCTACTTAGCAGTCAATATATTTAACAGTCGATTGTACGGCAACGATCGACCATCAGTGCATTTTCAGAGATGGGGCATTCGATGACTAACCCGGCGATTTCAACCGCCAAGCAAATTTGTGGCGTTAACCGCCGACGGGTTCGGCGATGGGCTTTGTTACGCCGAGGCGCACTTCCGAACAAAAGGCGATCGAGTGGCTGCCATCAGGGCGATGGATTTTGGTGTGACGCAGCCGCACATTCTCGCTTTCAAACCAGATGCGTTCGACGGTGGTGCCTTTGTCTGTCACGGTGGTTAGGACAAATTCATCGCCTTCGGCAAAGCTAAACTCACCCTTGGGGGCCGCCATAGCAAAGGTGCCGATCGATCGATAGATTTCTCCCGTGTTGCGATCGCCGGATGTTACGGCCATGATCAGCGACCCTTTCTGGGATCCGGTTTCGCCATCAAGAAAGCCATCCCACTGGACTTTTGCGCCACAGGTGATGGTGGTTGGGTTTAAGCCTTGTTTTTGGCAGAGCTGGACGACTAGGGCGTTGCTGGCGTCTAGGAGTTCCATTTCTATGGTTGACTTGCCACTTTGCTGGGTGGTGGTATCAACGTGGTGGTTGCTCTTAATGGAGGACCACTTGCCCGATGATTTTTGGAGAAACTCCTGGATGTCCATGGATGAATTAATATCCTTATTTTAAGATTGCAATCTCACCATTCTACGGGATGGGTGGAGCATGTGAGAATGCTTCTCCTTGCACAATAAACTACGATATTGAAATGTTGTCTTAGTTTTGAGGAGCGTTTGATAAGTATGGGCACCAGTGAAGTCAAGTCGATCGTCGGGCGGGCGGTTCCGGTAGTGGGCAATGATATTGATACCGATCGCATTATCCCGGCGCGATTTTTAAAGGCGATTACGTTTGAGGGTCTTGGGGCACAAGCCTTTGCGGACGATCGCATTGCCCTTAAAGGTTCGCATCCCTTCGATCAGCCGCAATATCAGGGTGCGACGGTCTTGGTGGTGAACAACAACTTTGGCTGTGGGTCGTCGCGGGAACATGCCCCGCAAGCGATTGCAAAGTGGGGGATTCAGGCGATCGTTGGCGAGAGTTTTGCTGAGATTTTCTTTGGAAACTGCCTTGCGCTTGGGGTGCCTTGCGTGAATGTGACGCCTGAAGTGGCGACGACGATTCAACTCAAGGTTGCGGCTGATCCAAAGCTTGAAGTGGTTTTAGATTTGGCGGCAATGCAGGTGACGTGCGGGGATTTTGTAGGTGCGATCGCAATGCTTGAGGGTCCGCGTCAGATGTTCTTAACCGGACAGTGGGATGCGACAGGTCAGCTTGTGGCCAATGCAGCGGCAGTCAAGACGATCGCGCAGGGTTTGCCGTACGTAGCGTGGCAGGGATTGTCGGCGTAACGAAGACAGTAGGGGCGAATGGTATTATGCCTACGGCAGGCTGCGCCAACGCCCAGTTTGCCAGGGATTTGATCGATTTACCCGAGATTCGCCCGATTTTATTCAAAGTGCGATCGATGTTCTTGGGGGACTCGGCTCAAATTGAACCCAGAGACAGCCCCTGTCGTACACTAGAGAAGCTGAACTTAAACCCCCACACCATGACTAACATCTCCAACATCGCCGTCAAAACCGTCACGGGCGCAGATCAGAAGCTGTCTGACTATGCAGGCAAGGTCTTGCTGATGGTGAACGTGGCATCCTACTGCGGCTACACCAAGCAGTACAGCGGTCTCGAAGCCCTGAACCAAAAGTATGCGGCTCAAGGACTTAAGGTGATGGCGTTCCCCTGTAACGACTTCGGCGCACAAGAACCCGACAGCAACGACAAAATTGCGACCTTCTGCGAAACCAAGTATGGCGTTAGCTTCGAGCTGTTTGACAAACTTAAAGCCCTCGGCAGCGACAAGCACCCGCTCTACGCTGAACTCACGAAAACGGCCCCCACAGGCGATGTGAAGTGGAATTTTGAGAAGTTCTTAATTAATAAGCAGGGTGAAGTCGTCGCTCGCTACCCCAGCAGCGCAACGCCCGAAAGCCTCAGCAGTGCGATCGAAGCTGAATTGGCAAAGTAAGATAAGGCGAGTCCAATCCCTTTTTCTTTGGGAGAGGGGTTTGGACCAACCGCAATGACGATCGATCCTGTCCCGGCAAGAAACCACCGTGAATAGCAGCATTTTTTCTCTTCTTATTCGACACCCCGTTGCCCGATCGCTCTTCACGGCAACGATCGCCTTTGCCTTGACGCTTCAACTCGCGGCCTGCAACCCCAAATCCCTCACGAAAGCGCCGCTGTCCCAAATCGTCGTCACCCAACTCGGCAACCCTAAAACCTTTAACCCCGCCCTCGCCAACGAGATTCCGATCGTCTATGCCTACACCCACGAAGGACTCCTCGGCGACAACCCCATCACCCAAGAACTTGAAGGCTCACTTGCTGAAAAATGGGACATAGACCCAAAAAATGCCCAAAAAATTACCTTTACCCTGCGCGAGGGTTTGAAGTGGTCCGATGGTTATGTTCTGAATGCGGATGACGTGGTATTCAGTCTCAAAGACGTCTACTTCAATCCGGAGATCCCTAGCGACGCGCAGGATGTGTTTCGGATTGGGAAAGACAAAAAGTTTCCGAGCGTAACCAAAATCGACGATCGCCGCATCGAAATCATTTCCCCCGAACCCTTCGCGCCGTTGCTTCGTCAAATGGGCAGCGCCGCCATCTTACCCAAGCATATCCTTGGCAAATCCGTCACCGATAAAGTGGGCGGAAAACCTGCATTTCTCTCCATGTGGGGCAGCGGGACGCCGATGAAGGACATTGTGTGCAGTGGGATGTACCAGTTCGATACCTACGTCGCTAATCAACGGCTTTCCTTTAAGAAGAACCCGTACTACTGGCGGAAAGACACACAAGGGGTGCGCCAACCCTATGTCGATCGCATTGTTTGGAAGTCGGTGGATAATCAAGACACGTCACTATTGCAGTTTCGATCGGGTGGACCGGATCTGAATGAACCCATTCGACCCGAAGATTTTGCGCTTCTTAAAGGCGAAGAGAAACGCGGGAAGTTCACCATTCAAGTGGGCGGTCCGCGTCAGGGCTTTAGCTATTTGACTTTTAATCTCAATCAAGGCAAACGCAACGGAACGCCCTTAGTCGATCCCATCAAATCCAAATGGTTCAACAGCGTCGAGTTTCGTCAAGCGATTAATCACAGCATCGACCTCGATCGGATGATTACTAATCTCTTCCGAGGGTTAGGCGATCGGGTGTATTCCAGCGTTCCTAGCCTCAGCCCGTTCTACCTCTCTCCGGAAAAAGGCTTGAAAACCTACGATTACAACCTAGATAAAGCGCGTGCCCTGCTCAAGAAAGCCGGATTCAAATACACCGAAAATAACCAGCTTTTGGACTCGGGCGGCAATCCGGTGAAGTTCACGATCGCCACTAATGCCGAGAACGTTTTAAGAGCTAAAATGGTGGCCCAAATCAAACGGGATCTCGGCAAAATTGGCATGGAGGTCTCCATCAGTCAGCTCAACTTCGGCGTGCTCATCGACAAAATGGAAAACAGCATGGACTGGGAGTCTGTCTTAATGGGCTTCGGCAGTGGAGGCATTGATCCGCACAACGGGGCCAACATCTGGCTCACCGATGCCCAATCCCACCAATTCAACCGCAAACCCGCCCCAGATTCATCCCCTCTTGAAGGTCGTGTCGTCGCTGATTGGGAGCAAGAAATTGATGATCTCTACGTCAAGGGATCGCAGGAAATGGACGAAACCAAACGCAAACAGATTTACAACAAAACTCAACAGATTGCCCAAGAGAAACTTCCCTTCATCTATCTCGTCAACGCCCGAGTCATGGCGGCCACCCGCGATCGGATTCAAGGCATTCAGTTCCCTCAAGGAGGCGATGCCCTGTGGAACCTGCACGAACTTAACACCATAGACTAGAGCTTAAAACTACAGTTTTTCGGCGGATTACAACTAGCAGTCGTATGCTAAGAATCATAATGCTTCCCTAAATACTAAAGCCCCCGATCGACCGTACAAATTGCACAACCAACCAGGGGCTTTAAATAATTATTTAATCAAAATTAAACTTGACCGATTTTTAGATCCCGAAGCGCACTGATGTCCACTTCTATAGATGGACCCATCGTCGAGGAAACAAATATACTGCGCCAGTACCGACCTTTCGCACCCGATGGACGATTGCGATCGATGCTTTCTTGAAGCGTTTTTAGGTTCGTCAACAGATCTTCTGCCGTGAACGCAGACTTGCCAAACAGGATATGCACAATCCCTGTTTTGTCAGCTTTATACTCCAGCTTACCTGCCTTAAACTCTGCGATCGCCTGACCCAAGTCCATCGCAACGGTTCCGGCCTTCGGTGACGGCATCAATCCACGAGGACCAAGGACCCGACCGAGTTTTGCTACCTGAGGCATCACGTCCGGCGTCGCAATCAGCAGGTCAAAATCCATCCGACCCTTCTGAATATCTTCAATAAGCTCTTCCGAACCTGCAATGTCCGCGCCCGCTGCGATCGCTTCCGCAACCTTCTCACCCCGCGCAATCACTGCAACCCGAATCACCTGACCCGTGCCCTTTGGAAGTGCAACGGTAGTCCGCAACTGTTGGTCGTTATATTTAGGATCGATGCCTAAGCGAATATGCGCCTCAGCCGATTCTGGGAACTTTGCAGTCGCTGTCTCTTTCAACAGTTGTAGCGCTTCAATGGGCGAGTAGGCCCGGTCTTCAATCTTCGCGTTCAGTTCGCGCAAGCGCTTCGACAATTTCTTAGCCATTGACTTAACTCCTGGGGTAATAACGAGAAATTCTCTTCCCCGAAAAACTGCAAATACTCAAACTTACCTAACCTGCCGGTCGCAGATTGAGGTCTTGACCTAGTTAACCTAGTCCTTGATGGTCACGCCCATGTTCTTGGCGGTTCCCATGATTATCTTCATCGCGCCTTCAATATCGATCGCATTCAGGTCAGGCATCTTAACTTTAGCGATGTCTTCCAACTGAGCACGCGAAATCGAACCCACCATAATCTTATTCGGCTCACCCGAACCCGACTCGATGCCGGCTGCTTTCGCAATCAGCTTCGACGCAGGAGGCGTCTTGAGAATAAAGGTAAAGCTGCGATCTTCATAAACAGATATTTCAACCGGAACAACCATGCCCGCTTGATCGGCGGTGCGTGCGTTGTACTCCTTACAGAACATCATGATGTTGACACCATGTTGACCCAACGCCGGACCAATAGGAGGTGCCGGATTGGCCTTGCCTGCGTTAATCGCAAGCTTAATCATTGCTACAACTTTCTTTGCCATCGATCGAACTTCTCTCGACTAAATATAAAACCAGACATCGCTACAAAAGTCTATTCGATCTTCTGTACCTGCGTTACTTCCAACTCCACCGGAGTCTCCCGTCCGAAAATCGAGAGCAACGCTTTCAGCTTGCTGCGTTCAGCGCTCACCTCAACGATTTCTCCCTCAAATTCCTTAAAGGGTCCAGACAGAACTGTAATTTTATCACCAGTTGCGAGATTAAACTTGAGAACTGGCTCTTGTTCTTGCGCACGTCTAAAAATCCGCTCAACCTCAGAGTGCCCCAAAGGCATCGGTTTAACGTGACCGCGACCGCGACCATAGCGCCGCTTTTGTTCAGCCCCGACGAAGTTGATGACGTTCGGCGTATTCTTGACAACCTGCCAAGCGTCATCATCCATGATCATCCGAATCAAGACATACCCCGGAAAGACTTTTTCACTGCCTTCTTTGGGCTTCCCATCTTTCTGATGCTTCAGAATCGCCGTCTCTGGAATCTGCACATCTAAAATCTGGTTAGAGACATCAAGCGTCTGAATACGCTGCTCTAAATTCATTTTGACCCGATTTTCACAGCCGGATGCAACCTGCACGGCGTACCACCGAGACTGCTTCAGCAGGGCGCGGCGGGCAAATTCATCCTCGCCGAGGACCTCTAGATCCACCAAGTCACGGGCATCAACCTCATTGGATTCTTCAGATGTGTAAGTCATTACTTAAATACCCAGAGCTGTACGGTAGAAAAAATGCTATCTAAAAAGTAGACCAATGTTGCAGATAAAGACACCATAATAATGACCGCAATGGACTCGCTGATCAACTGCGATCGGCTAGGCCAACTGACCTTCCCGAGTTCATCCTTCGTCTCTTGAGCAAAGGCGCTCGGATTAAATGATGGCTTAGATTCAACGACCACTTCATCTTTCTCTGACATCGTCATAACCTCCGTTCAGTATCTCAACGCAATCCTAATACGATTCAATCCATGCCTTCTCAGAAAAGAAAGGTACAGCTCAGACTCCTCATAATAAGGGTAAAAGCCATACCTTTCTTCTGTCAATTCAGATAGACTGATTCAACGCGCCCTGAAGGACTTGAACCCTCGACATCAGGTTTTGGAGACCTGCGTTCTACCAACTGAACTAAGGACGCATGTGGTTGAATGACGCTATTATAACCTGGTTTTGCCCTTAGTGTAACAAAGTTTCTCCAAAACAAAGTCTTTAAGACAAAAGTTTCTTGAAGAAAATAATTTCTTCAAGACAAAACCTGGAGGACGGCAGCATTTTCGCTACGACACTGTTTAGAGTGCGCGATCGAAACGCTGCTTCAAACGAGCAGACTTACCAGTGCGTTCACGGAGATAGAACAGCTTCGCACGTCGCACTTTACCGCGACGCAGAACTGTCACACTTTCAATTCGGGGAGAATGGATCAAGAACACTCGTTCCACACCAACGTTTTGGAACACTCGGCGAACAGTAATGTTCTGAGTAATTCCTGCGCTGCGCTTCGCGATCACAACCCCTTCATAGGGCTGAGTCCGTTCTTTTTCTCCTTCACGAATCTTCACGCCCACTCGGACGGTGTCGCCCACATGGATGACCGGAAGATTACTCTTGATCTGTTCCGCTTCAATAGAGCGAATAAGTGCTTGCGCGTTCATAGGAGAAAGTTGAAAACTCACAATTGCTAAATGTAGCGTAGAAAGCCAAAATCGTCTAGAGCAAAGTTGAAATTTGTTGGGAGAACGAGGCGGCCGTAGCCAGGATTTGCCAATTCAAGTTACCTTAATGTAAAAGAACTGCACCGTCTGATCGATCCCTCAACCTGTCCGTCCTCCTCGGTCCTGAAATGAATATTTTTAGTAATCTTCTCCCCGTTCCTCTTCTTCGTAAGCGCCGCAGTGGACCTGTCAAAACCTCTGAAGAGATTGTCATCATGCGACAAGCCTCTCGAATTGTTGCAACGGTTTTGAAGGAAGTGGCTGAATTGGTTGAGCCTGGTATGACCACGGCTGATCTCGATGCTTTTGCAGAGAAGCGAATTCGAGGGTTTGGTGCAACGCCAAGCTTTAAGGGGTATCACGGGTTTCCGGCCTCGCTCTGCACATCGGTAAATCATGAAGTGGTTCATGGCATTCCGAGCCGAAAGAAAATCTTGAGAAAAGGAGACGTCTTGAAGGTAGATACGGGTGCTTTTTATCACGGGTTCCATGGGGACTCTTGCCTAACGATCGCCGTGGGTGGAGAGGTGAGTGCCAAGGCGACGCATTTGATTCGAGTGGCGGAAGGGGCGCTATACAAGTCCATTGAGCAAGTTCGCGCCGGAGCCTATTTGCTAGATATGGCTAGCGCTGTCCAAGACTACGTGGAGGAAAATGGTTATAGTGTGGTTGAAGAATATACGGGGCATGGGGTGGGGCGCAATCTCCACGAGGAACCGCATGTCTTTAATTTTCGGACTAACGAAATCCCTAATGTTCGGCTGAAAGCTGGGATGACCCTTGCCATTGAGCCAATTGTTAACGCTGGATCCAAGGTGACGCGAATTTTGAGCGATCGATGGACGGTGGTGACGGTGGACAATGCACTGTCAGCTCAGTTTGAGCATACGGTGTTGGTCACTGAAACGGGCTGTGAAATTTTGACCGATCGGACGAGTTTGCTTTAAATACCCTCGTTGATGCTTCTTTGCGATGGTTATGCCATGTTTAAAAATGCTTTTGGGTTAACTGAAACCCTCTACGACTACATTCTGGCCAACTCTCTTCGGGAACATCCCGCACTAGCTCTGCTCCGGGAAGAGACGTCACTCCACAAGCAGGCTCGGATGCAAATTTCTCCAGAGCAGGGTCAACTTATGTCTACCCTCCTTCAATTGATGGGGGCAACAAAAGTCTTGGAAGTGGGTGTGTTTACGGGATATAGCTCTCTAGGCTTCGCGCTGGCGCTGCCAGAGGATGGGTATCTGGTGGCCTGTGATATCAGTGAGGAGTATACGGCGATTGCGCAGCGGCATTGGGCAGCCGCTGGGGTTGCTCACAAGATTGATCTTCGCATTGCCCCAGCCACAGAGACTTTGACTAAGCTAATTCAGTCCGGTCAGTCGGACAGCTTTGACCTTGCTTTTATTGATGCCGATAAGGGTAACTATGCTAATTACTACGATCTGGCGTTTCAACTCATTCGGCCTGGTGGTCTACTGATCATTGACAATGTGCTGTGGTCAGGACGGGTCGCAGATGCTCAATCGACTGACAAGATTGTTCAGACCATGCGTCACTTTAATGAGAAAGTTGCCTCGGACGATCGGGTCCAAGTGAGTGTGCTGCCGATCGGTGATGGGTTAACGTTAGCGCTGAAGCGTCGAATGACCTGAGCATTAGACGCCCTAGGGCTTGGACAACCTAGGGCAGAGCTGCAGCCGACTTCGCTTGATGGTGTCGATTGAGAAAGTCCTCAAATTCCGGGGCAAAGACGCCATAGCTTCCCGTACGATCGATCTGGCTGATTTGCTGAATGACGCGATCGAACGCCATACGAGTACCTTGATCCATGGACAGAAAGATCAGAGGATGCCCCTGGGTCTGAGCGGTGAGGAAGGCGTTAGCTAAAGCCGTTAAGTCATTATGTTCTAGCTGTGTAATCCACAGTAAATCGACAATAATGGTCTGACAGCCTACGATCGCGGACGTCAATGTCGAGCAAAAATTTGCGCCTTCAGCGCCCTCTAAGCTCTGAGGCTGAAGGATAACCGGACTGGGAAATGGCTCGGGATAGTGTTCCGCTGGCATTTGAGTCATCATAGAAAATCTTGGAGAAGGACATGCGTTTTCCAATCCTAGGCAGGGATACGGTTCTACGCCCAGGGTGGGAGGGTTGATTTCATCATTGCTTGATGCCTGGATGGAAAAATGAATTCCGCTAAATTACAGATGCCAATGGGTTGGAAATCCGATGAACCAATCCCAATCACTCTAAACCGCTGTTGATTCGGTTGAGTGTGTTGACTATTCGATCCAGAAATTCTGGATATGATCCTGAATTTGATGGAAATTACTAATTGCCTTAATGAGAAATATTAGTTCGCCTTAGAACGATCGAAGATAGGTTAAAAGTCGTTACGCTTGAGTCCCTTCTCACAATGTGATTACAATATCTCAATCCATTAAAATACTGATTTTTATTTCCTCTTCAAAACATCGAGAAAAATTGATTTAACGTGTCAGAAATTTATATTTACCCTTGTCCACATCACTTCCCGGAAACCCAGCGTGACTTCTTCTGTTGATTCGTCGGTTTCATCGACTTCTAACTCTGATGAGCTTGATCTAGGTCCGATTAATCGGCAAATGATCGTTATCTTAGATTTTGGCTCTCAGTATTCTGAACTGATTGCACGTCGGATCCGTGAGACTCAAGTTTATTCTGAGGTGCTTTCGTATCGCACATCGGTGGC
Source organism: Synechococcales cyanobacterium (assembly GCA_043787035.1). Classification (GTDB taxonomy): domain Bacteria; phylum Cyanobacteriota; class Cyanobacteriia; order Leptolyngbyales; family Leptolyngbyaceae; genus JAAFJU01. The sequence goes on along the minus strand of JAYVVL010000267.1, from coordinate 10,995 downwards.
ACAACTTCGATTGCTCAACCCTAAGGGAATTATTCTTTCGGGCGGACCGAGTTCGGTTTATGACGATCGTGCGCCGTCCTGCGATCCCGGTATTTGGGATCTAGGCATCCCTGTTTTGGGGGTGTGCTACGGAATGCAGTTGATGGTTCAGCAGCTCGGCGGCCAAGTCGAGCGGGCAGAATGCGGAGAATATGGCAAAGCTAATCTTTTGGTAAACGATCCAACGGATCTACTGACCAATGTAGAATCCGGATCCGTTATGTGGATGAGTCATGGAGATTCGGTGATAGCAATGCCCGAGGGTTTTGAGCTGTTGGCACACACCGACAACACGCCCTGCGCGGCAATAGCCGACCACGATCGGAATTTCTACGGGGTTCAGTTTCACCCGGAGGTCGTTCATTCCCAAGGTGGGCAAGCCTTAATCCGTAATTTTGTGTATCACATTTGCCAGTGTGAGCCGACTTGGACGACAGAAGCCTTTGTGGATCAGGCCATCCGTGAGGTGCGGGCAAAAGTAGGGCATAAAGAAGTGCTGTTAGCGCTTTCCGGTGGGGTCGATTCTTCGACCTTGGCTTTTCTTCTGCATCGGGCGATCGGCGATAAGCTGACGTGCATGTTTATTGATCAAGGGTTTATGCGAAAAGGGGAACCCGAGCGTTTGGTCAAGTTGTTCCATGAGCAGTTCCACATTCCCGTGGTGCATGTTCAAGCCCGCGATCGGTTTTTAGGCGTGGTAGCGGGTATTTCAGATCCCGAAGAAAAACGGAAGAAAATTGGCCATGAGTTTATCCGAGTGTTCGAGGAAGAGTCGAAGCGCCTAGGACCGTTTGACTATCTGGCGCAGGGTACGCTTTACCCGGATGTCATCGAATCGGCGGACACAAATGCGGATCCTAAGACTGGAGAACGGGTTGCAGTCAAAATCAAAAGTCACCATAATGTTGGCGGATTACCGAAGGATCTTCAGTTCAAACTGGTAGAGCCGTTGCGGAAACTCTTTAAGGATGAGGTCCGAAAACTGGGGCAGGTTTTAGGTCTCCCGGATGAAATTGTCAAACGTCAGCCGTTCCCTGGTCCGGGTCTGGCCATCCGAATTCTGGGCGAGGTCACCCGCGAAAAGCTTGATATCTTGCGAGACGCTGATTTTATTGTTCGTCAAGAAGTGAACAAAGCTGGGCTATACAACGAAATCTGGCAGGCATTTGCGGTGCTGCTTCCGGTGAAGAGCGTTGGGGTTATGGGCGATCAACGGACCTATGCCTATCCGATTGTGCTTCGGATGGTGAAGAGTGAAGATGGAATGACGGCGGACTGGGCTAGGGTTCCGTACGATTTGTTGGAGACGATTTCGATTCGGATTGTGAATGAAGTAAAGGGGGTTAATCGGGTGGTGTATGACATCACCTCGAAGCCGCCGGGGACGATCGAGTGGGAATGATAGCGGTCTGATGGCAGATTAACCCGAGTTAAGCAATCCTACACCTAAAAAACCCCCTTTAATCATTAGCGAATTGAAGGGGATTTTTCGGGCTGTTGCGATCAGAGTTTTAATCGCGACAGCCCAGAGAGTCACGGGTTCCGACGCCTGTTTTGGAGTTGGTGCCTTTGGCTATGGCGCAAAGCTGTTTGGTCTGAAATGCATTTAAAATTGCGTCTGTAAAATCTGCGCCTTCAATGTTGACATTCCGAAATTCGGTCCGAAGCATCATGGCATCTTCAAGAACAGCGTCGCTTAGGTCAACATTAATCATCCTAACTTGGTCCATAATCGTCTGCGTTAAGTTTGCTCCGTGAAAAATGGTTCCGTTTAGAGTCGAGGTGCTGAAGACGGTGCCGACGAGGTTCGATCGGCTGAGATTGGTGCCATCTAGGTTGACGCCTGCAAATTCTTCGGTTGCCAGTTGAGCACCCGTAAGGTCTCGCCCTGCCATGGACGACCCTTCTTCAGACAGAGGGTTTCCGCTAGCGGCGGCAGATGCGGCGGCATAACTTGGGGAAGCTCCCAGGCTGAGTGAACCGAGTAATAGGAGTAGAGAGAGGGCGATCGCCATGCCATAACCTGAAAACCGTGTTGAAAACCGACGCATGACTGAGAAGAGAGCGTTCATAAGAGGCGACGCCAAGATAAATGTTACTTAAAATTAACTTTCTTCAGTTTACGGCCTTATGGATCGCGCGATCGGTGAGAAATGAGCTGGAGTTGGGTCAGAAAAAAGCTGCGATCGTCTGGTTAAGGCGATCGCAGCTTTTGATTAGTAATTAGAGGCACGTTTGGAACCTGCTTTCAACATGTCATTTAGACCTGAAGATTTCTATGTCAGGACTACTGTTGCGGTTGCCTCATCTTTTGTAAGTCCCTGATTTGAATTGTTGCTAGAATCTGCGTCATCCGTAAATTCAATGACCATTCCTACATAGGCTGGGAATGAGGTCGTCTTATTCACAGTCAGACTACTCCAGTAGAAATCCCAGCTGGTTGGAGTCGTCGATGTGATGGGACTAAGCGTCGGCAATGTGAAACTATAGGTTCCTGTACGAGTAGTCCCAGGATTAATGGCTTCAGTCGCTGGGATGACCACTGTTTGGGCTAGGTAATCACTGCTTCCGATCGAAAGGTTATTTGAGATGTAGAACTTCACCGTGACCGATTGACCGTTAGCGCCAGTCGAACGAGACCCTTTGTTATTAATAGCAAAGGTTCCGCTAATAGTAGCGCTAGGCTTAATATTGCCTGCCACGGTGAAGGCTGTGCCAAGGAGGTCAGCATTACCAACGCCGATCGTTGCAAGTGTTGTAGCCTGGGTGTTGTCGTCTTTCTTCTTCTCCGCAGTTAGGCTATTTCTTGGGTCAATCACTGCAATGATTGAGTAGTTTGCACTGGCATCCCAGAACGCATCATTTTTGCCAGGTAGAGACAATCTCAGGCCACTGAGTGTTACTGTTACACCCCGAGCCACTGAACCTATGGTCAGTAGATTACTTGCAATGGTTTGACCCGGTGTCGTGGAACTTAGGGTGATGAGCTTATCGCTTGTATCAAAGGTTCCATTCTTCGATACGTAGAATCCAACTTCTACATTGTTCGCCGCAAAGTCACCATCGTTTACAAACTTGAACGACGTAATGTCGATCGGATTATTGGCTTCGAGTGCGTCGAGTGCGATCGAGTTTTTACTTAGCTTCAGACCAAACCCATCAGTCACCGAACCCACTGCATTGAGGTTCGTGATGCCAACCTTTCCAGTAAATGTCAAGGTGTAGGGCGTTGGGACATTGGAGGCTGAGGGATCAGCGTGCGAGACCCGGATGAAATACGTCCCTTTAGCTAATACGGAATCTATCCCGGTTACATTAGCGATCGGTGTGTTCGGGTCTGTGCCATCTGCCGAGTAGACCTCCGCTTTTAGCACAGGACTAGATGTGCCTGGGGCGGTTGAATTTGAGACTAATGCGGTTAGGAAGCTAGGGGTCTCGACGGTAAAGGTGTACCAATCAAACTTATTGATATTGCCTGCTCCGCCTACGAAATCATTGAAACTCCCTTTACCCTCTAGAATACCGATATTGAAGGCACTTAGTCTAGAGGTGCCCGCTGTCACCTGTGGAACATTGATCGACTTCACCTGAATGGCATTGGTCGTCCGATAAGCTCCATAACTCAGCCCGGTGGTAACGAAATTGTCTGTAAGTGTTGTTGCGGGCGGTGGCGTCGTTTGATTGGGAAGAGCAACGTCTTTTACCTCTGGACCTTCCCGAACAATATTGCCATCCATTCTCCAAGAGAAAAGCTTATTCGTGTTGCTATTGCGCCATAGAATGTCTGCTTTCCCATCTCCATTAAAGTCTTGAACCGCTTCCGGAGTCCATTCTCCAGTTAAATTAGTCAGTGAAAGCCGAGTGGTTTGTCCATCAACGATGACCTCTTTCCCGGTCACGCTAACGCCATCGTCTGCGATCGTCCAAACATCCATTCCGCCCGTCCGAATATTCCACCACAGAGGATTGGGTCGTCCGTCTCCATTCATCCCCTCCGTTCCAATGAGCTGATAATCAGCCGTTACTCCGTTGTATATTTTACTATCTGCAATGGTTGAACCATTCGCCATTTTCCATAAGGCAACCTGAGACGTTGACTTGTTTTGCCATAATAAATCGGCAATTCCATCCCGGTTGAAATCTTTGTAAGCGATAACTTGCCACTCCTGTGGAACGATTTCGTTGAGCACTCGGGTGCCAGCCTCTAGTCCGTTTCGGCTCAACGTCCAAATTGCAAGTTGATTGGTGTTTGAGTTTCGCCATAGGAGGTCATTACCCCGCTGATTGTCCGCATTGGAAAATCCAACGATTTTCCAATCAACACCAACGCTGACTCCTGGCTGTAGCAAGTTGGTCTCCTTGGAGACTCTGTTTCCGTTCATAAACCAGAGAACAACCTCACCTGAATCAGTATTTCGCCATACAATGTCAGTCGATCCGTCCCCATCAATATCACCCGTTGCACCCACGATCCACTGGCTTTGTCTAGATATGGCCTGTCCGGTAGAGTCCTGTATCGTGAGATCTCCACCATCTTTGACTTGAGTCCCGTTGGCCATTAGCCAAATGCGCATGGTGGAGGTGGCGGTGTCACGCCATAGGATGTCGCTTACTCCATCCCCATCAAAATCACCGGTGGAGACAATTTGGAGTGATGCTGGAACTTTGAGTAGCGTAGTGGAATCAAACGTTGAATTCGCAATAATGACACCGCTATCTAATTGCCAGCTTTTCAGACTACCACTGGGGTCTCGCCATAGAATGCTGTTCGTAACCTGTTGACTACTTCCCGTCACTAGTAAATTGTAGTTGCCGATCGGTGCCGCAGTCCCAAGCTCAACCTTGATGTAGTATGTTCCCGCTGGAAGGTCGGCCAAAGCGGGGTCAGAGGTGGATGTGTATGAATCTGAAATCCGTCCAGTGTTGCTGATTCGGATGTTCAGAGGCGTGTCTGCATCTGTTGGAACCTTACCAGGTAAGGACTGGTAGATGCTTAGTTTGACATCGCCGCTAACTTCGGTCAGGTTAACTTTAAGGTTACTAACTCCGTTAAGATTGAACTTGTAAAAGTCAGACGAGTCGTCTTTAGCTGGGTCACTCGATCGACTGAGCTGATTGTCGACTAAACTTCTTGGCGCAGAAGTAACCCCATTAAGAAGTGTCGCTGTCGTAAAGGAATTGTTCGTTAATAAACTAGGCATGACAAATAAACCTTAAAAAGTGACGCTGACCAGTACTGTGGAATCTTAATGGGGTTGGCTGAATTGGGGTCGGTTCAGGCGATGTGTACCTTTGGTATTGTTCCCTCGATCGTCCGATTTCTTTCAGGGAAAAGGATCAGACTCAGTCCAAAGGCGTATCTTGTATCTAGGCTATTGCTGAATTTTAATGAAAAATCAACGAAATAGTGTGCAATATCTTACAACCTAAATAGTTTTAGAATTCAACTCCAGCTTGGGCTTTGATGCCTTGGGCTTTGAAGGGGTGCTTGATTAGGGTCATTTCGGTGACCAGATCCGCACGCGCGATCAGGGCTTCCGGAGCACCTCGTCCCGTTAGGACGACGTGATTGGTATCGGGGTTTTGATTGAGTCCAGTGAGGACGGTTTCAACGGAGAGGTAGCCCAGCTTGAGGGCAATGTTAACTTCGTCTAAGAGGACGAGGCGATAGCGGGGGTTGCTGATGTATTCCAGCGATTTGGCCCAGGCGAGTTCGGCCATGTGGATGTCTCGATCGCGGTCTTGGGTGTCCCAGGTAAAGCCCTCGCCCATGGCATGGAAGGCTAACTGATCTCCCCAGGAATCGAAAGCGGCCTTCTCGGCAGGTTCCCAGGCTCCTTTGATGAACTGGATTATGGCTACATTATACCCATGGCCCAACGATCGCAGAACCATGCCTAGAGCTGCTGTGGTTTTTCCTTTGCCATTGCCAGTATTGACGATGATCAGCCCCTTTTCCTCAGCGCAGGAGGATAGGCGTTTATCTTGGACCGTTTTTCGGCGCTCCATTTTTTTTTGATACTGGGCATCTGTAAGCTGGAGATCCTGTGAGGTTTGTTCGAGATTGGACGGAAGATCGGACTGGGGCATAATGGTAGATAGAGTAGATAAAATCAGATTGACTTTAAGACACGGGATTGATCTATGTTCTATTGTGCAGTTTTTTTTAGTATCTGCCCGTTAGGAAAACGGGCGATCGGGGAAAAACTAGATTTACGTAGCAAATCAGCCATCAACAGGACTGTCGAAATAGGACTATGGAACACACGATCCCAGATTTGGAAAGCATCAGCCGTCAGCTGATGAGTTTAGAACGACCTAAGAAGACAAAAATGTTGGTTGTCGATGATGAGCCGGACAACTTGGATCTGTTGTACCGAACGTTTCGACGAGATTTTCAGGTTTTGAAGGCGGAGAGTGGGGTCAAGGCGCTGAAAGTTTTGGCGCAAGAGGGTGAAGTGGCGGTGATCATCTCGGATCAGCGGATGCCGGAGATGAAGGGGACTGAGTTTTTGAGTCGGACAGTGCCGGAGTTTCCGGATACGGTCCGAATTATTTTGACGGGCTTCACAGATGTTGAAGATCTTGTAGATGCAATTAATTCTGGGCAAGTGTACAAATACATCACAAAGCCCTGGGATCCCGAAGAGCTAAAAGCGATGGTTCATCGGGCGGCAGAGACCTACGAACTACTGAAGCAACGGACTGAAGAACTTCGTCGATCGGAGGCTCAGATGGCGCTGATGGCCATGATTGTTCAGGTCGTCCAAGAGGCGACTTCGTTGAATTCGACCTTGGATCCGCTAGCCAAATCGTTCTGTCAAAGTTTCTCTGCTGATGGGGCAATTTTGCAGATCTTGACTGGGACGCAGTTGTCGAGTGTCCAGGGTTCCTATGGATCTGACAGCTCTGGATCCGATCGAGTGGTTATTAATTGGCTGGCCGAAGATGATGGAGTGAAAGCGGCGATCGCCTCAGGGCAAATACAGGTTGCAACTCATAGTTTAGCGAATCCGAAGGTTGAATCTCAGGCTCATTATGGCGAGCACGGGGTGCAAACTCACGTTGTGGTCCCTGTTATTTTACGTGGCGAGAGTTTGGCGGTGTTGTCGCTGCAATGGCACTATCCTGCGACGCTACGACCCGATGAATTGATGTTATTGCATCTTGCTGCGCAGCAGGTAGCGTTGGCACTTACCTATAACCGCTATGCGAGAGAATTAGTGACCGCGTAAGATCCACATCGCGTAAAATCTCCCCAACTCTAGCCTGATCTCTATCGGGATAGATAGGACATGCCGTTAGGTAGGGCAGGTTTGAATTCATCGTCTCTTGAAGAAGGGGCGGTGGATTCGTCATAATACTAAGACTGTTCAAACTGCTCATTCAATCATGGCAAATTCCCTAGCTGACTCTCAATCTGATTCCCAAGCCAGTGAAGTCCGATCGCTCTTCGATCGCATTGCGCCTGTTTATGATGAGATGAACCAAACGCTTAGCTTGGGGCAGCATAAGATTTGGAAATTGATGGCGGTGAAGTGGGCGCAGCCGAAGCTCGGCGATGTGGCCTTAGATATTTGCTGTGGAAGTGGGGATGTGGCGGCGATGTTGGCCGATCGGGTGGGCCCAACGGGGATGGTAATGGGCGTGGACTTTGCTGAAGAGATGCTTGACTTCGCTTGGCGACGGAATGCAAAATACAAGAACATTCAATGGATTCCGGGAGATGCGCTGAAGTTGCCCGTGGCGGACGCGAGTGTGGATTGCGCCGCCATGAGCTACGGATTGCGCAATGTGGTGGATGTTCCTAAGGCTTTTCAGGAGCTGTATCGAGTGCTGAAACCGGGGAAGAAAGCGGCGATTTTGGATATGCATCGGCCAGAAAACCCTGTGATTCGTGGGTTTCAACAGTGGTATCTGGACAAGCGTGTCGTTCCGGCGGCAGAGCGGCTGGGGTTCATGGATGAGTATGCCTACATTTCGCCGAGTCTCGATCGCTTTCCCGTCGGGACAGAACAGGTGAATTTGGCCCAGGATGCAGGTTTTACAAAAGCCACCCATTACCCCATTGCAGGCGGTACCATGGGAGTATTGGTCGTTACTAAATAACGCGCCAAATCCCGCCAAATCCCATCATGGCTCAGTTTAAGGCTTGAGTCTTAGCGCCTTGGACCTTTCACAGATTTGGCTACTTTCAGGACCGCCGATCGTCGGTGGCATTATCGGGTATTTCACCAATGACATTGCTATTCGCATGTTGTTTCGTCCCTATCGTCCGATTTTTATAGGCAAGTACCAGCTTCCCTTTACGCCGGGTGTGATTCCTCGTAACCAAGGAAAACTTGCCAAACGCATTTCCGATAGCATTATGGGCACGTTACTGACCCCGGATGAACTTCAGGGGATCGCGCGACGTTTTTTGCAGGTGGAACGGGTGCAGGGAGCGATGCTTTGGGTGTTGCGGCTGGCCCTTGACCAGATCAAAGGCGGTCGGCAGGAAAATATGACCAAGGTGCTGGCGAATATTTTGAGAGATTTGTTCGGTGAATCGCTGCCGCGTTTGCTTCAAGTGGTGGCTAAACGGGATAATTTTATGGAAGAGCAACTCGACCAAATCTTCGATCGCGTCCTGCTCGAACTTCAGCTCAGTGCGGAACAGTCTGACAAACTGGCGGCTTGGCTCCTCGGAACGGTGCTGCCGCCTGAAACCTTACGATTGCTGCTAATCGATTTTCTGACCGATCGCAATATTCAAATCATTGACGATCGTTTCAGAGCAAAGACGAGCGGAACCTACTGGGTGGTCGCAAATTTGCTAGGACTGAAGAATACCTTGGTGCGGCTGCGGAGTTTTTGCTTAGACGATCGGACGGCGACGAATGAAATTTTGCAGGATTTGACGACATCGCTGCGAATTCGTCAACGGCTGAAGGAATTTTTTCAGGATGTGTCGCTGCAAAACCTGCCCGTCTCCACAGTGCGTCAACTTCGTCGGACCATGGGCGAGAGCGTTCGGAACTATCTACGCGAACGCGGCGCGACGCTGTTGCAGGGCTTGAGCGCTTCGGTGAATTGGGATAGTGCGGCCTCGGTCGTTCTCTCTCGGTTGCGGGGGCTAGAGGCCGTTGGGGAGTCTCTTAATGTGGTGAGCTATGAGCTGGCTTTGGTGCTCGATCGCTATCTGGAGCGGGATTTGGAGGCGATCGTCATGGAGGCGATTCCGATCTTGGAAATTGATCAAGTTATCATTACTCGCGTAGTCGCGATTCCGCCCGAGGAGATGGAAGCGGGACTTAATGAGCTGATTCAAACCGAGCTTCAGGCTATTGTCAATTTGGGGGGCGTTCTGGGTGTGATGATTGGTCTTTTACAATCTGCGTCTCTACTATGGCAGCATTGACATAACTCTTTTGATTTAATGATTGCCTGGATGCTAATTCTATGAAAGTGGCCTACTTTGACTGTCCGACGGGCGTTTCGGGAGATATGTGTCTGGGAGCAGTGCTGGATGCAGGCGTGCCACTTGATTACTTAACGCAGCATCTAGACCGACTTGGAATTGCACAGGAGTATTCACTCACAGAGGCGTGGGTCAATCACAATGGACAACAGGCGAAGAAAGCGATCGTGACGCTAAAGCAAACCCAAGAGTTCCACGATCACACTCATGATCACAGTCACACTTCTGATCACAGCCATACTCACGATTACACGCAGACTCGAACCCTTCCGACGATCGAAGCGATGATTGAATCGGCGAATCTTCCCGAGCGTTCAAGAGATTGGAGTTTGGCGGTTTTTCGGGCGCTGGCGATCGCTGAGGGTGCGGTACATGGAATCTTACCCGAACAGGTGCATTTTCATGAGGTGGGTGCAGTGGACGCAATTGTGGATATTGTGGGAACGTGTTTGGGGTTGGATTGGTTAAAGATTGATAAATTTTATTGCTCGGCCCTGCCTACGGGTGGCGGGACAGTTTGGGCAGCTCACGGACGGCTTCCGGTTCCGGTTCCGGCGGTGCTGAAACTGCTTGAACAATCTCAGGTTCCGGTGTTTTATAACGGCATTGACAAAGAGCTGGTGACGCCGACGGGTGCGGCTATTGTGACGACGTTGGCGCATCACTTTGGTCATCCACCGAAGATGGCCCTGCATAAGGTTGCCTTGGGGGCTGGAACGATTTCACTGCCGATTCCCAATATTTTGCGGCTCTGGATTGGCGAATCGGGAGATTCAATGCATTCTCATTCGGGTTCGCCCAATGCTCAAAAATCACACTCCCACGACCCATCACCGACACATTCTCACAGCGAACCCCATAACCATCCTCACAGCCATCCCCATAGTGGATCAGACTCTGATCCTCATGGGATGCACCAAACGGTAATTCACTTAGAAACTCAACTGGACGACCTGTCACCCCAAACGATCGCCTACACCACCCAAAAACTGCTTTCTTCAGGAGCCTTAGACGTCTTTACGACCGCGATTGGGATGAAGAAATCTCGGCCCGGTGTATTGATGGGCGTGATCTGTCATGCTGATCAGACAGCGGTTTGTGAACAAATCCTGTTTGAAGAGACGACGACGTTAGGAATTCGGCGGACGGTGCAGCAGCGTAAAGCCTTAGCGCGATCGTTTGAGACGGTTCAGGTGATGGGGCAGTCTGTCAAGCTAAAAATTGCGCGCGATGGCGATCGGATTTTGAACGTGCAGCCGGAGTACGAGGACTGCGCTGAAGTGGCGCGCTTGATGGGACGATCGTTGCAAGAGGTTCAGCGTCAGGCCGTTTTTAGATGGGAGAGGTTAGGCCGGGAGATACAACCTTAGGACCGTGAATTAAATCAGATCTGTCATTTGCCCTAGCGGCTTTAGTCGCCGGGTCAATTTATGGAGGTTGTTAAATCTTCATTCCTTAGTTCTCTTGAGGGGTTGTTTCGAGATTGAGGACTTGAA
>JAYVVL010000266.1:0-3923 GCA_043787035.1 Synechococcales cyanobacterium | reverse complement strand
ATTGAGCCGATACGGCGTAATTCATGATTCCCCAGAAGTGAAGGACCCCTTGACCAGAGAAGTATTCAGTCATTAGGGCCGCAATGAACCCAATCATTGCAAAACGACCATTCCAAATTTCTGCTTGAGGGGTAAAGCCCCATCGCCAGGTATTACGATCGTTCCCAATAACATCTTTTGTAGAACTTGTCATGATGTTTGCTCCAATTTTGGTGAGTAGTAGAGTTTTATGAGTAGCAGAGTTTTGAAAGTAGGAGAGGTAAGTTGTTTAAAACTTATGGATAAATCCTATCAAGAGAGTCCATCCATAGCGATCTCTCAAGTGGATGAACTCCATTAATTTCCGTCATGTCAATAGACAGAGAATAGAAGTTCATCCTAAGAATAGGGTTGAAAAGTTCATTCATAATCAAAAATCCCCCCAAATCCGTATTGAAAAGGGATTTGGGGGGGCCTCCGGCAAATTTATTGTTAGGAATGACTTAACTTTTCAAACAGCTTCTAAAGGGCTGATTTCCCCACGCCCGGTGCGCGTAATTCATCTAAGGACAAATGAGGGGTTTCAGTATAAACAGAGTCTAATAATAGCGATAATAGACCCGCCGATCGCGCACTTTCAATAGCTCGATGCGTAATCAGTTCGCCCACATTCAGAATCACTTCATCATTTGTGTCGAGAATCACTCGGGTGGTCGGGCGGCCCAAAGCTCCCATAATCCGTTTTTCATCAATCGCTTCGGTACCCCGTTCTTGTAAGTCACTCGCCGTTTCTTTCACTTTGTCCCAAAGTTTGGCAGCCCCTTCTTGAAGATGATCGCCCACTGCTGACGTTGTGGTTGTAAATCGATCGCCCGTTGTTGCAGCTAGCATACTTGCCCTCGATTGCGCCGCTCCAGAACTTGTCAGACCAACTGCTTCGAGTAAGGCCGCTTCTTGATGATAGATTTTAGCGCGATCGATGACCTGCGGGGTTACGATTTGCCCTTGTGCCGCTACGATATAGCCTTCTGGCGTATACACCGATTGATGGGCTCGTCGCCCTTCAGATTGCTCAATCGTTAATCCTGCAACAGCCGCTCCTAACCGATCGCTAAGGGGATCTTTCAGGCTTCCACCTGCCGATCGATAGAGTTCATCTAGGATTTCTAGATGGTCAGCAATGCGGGCCATTTGAGGGGTGATTGTTTCACCGATCGACACAAGATGCTCCCCGGTTGTTGTATTAACTTCCTTTTGAGCAACTTTGCCAATTACAAACTCCTTTTGAGCCTCTCGATCGATAATGGCATTAGTTACTCTAGAACTAGCGATCTGTCCAGCTACTTGGAACTTCTCACCCGCAATCTGTCCAGCCGCTTGCAGTTTCTCACCTGTCATCTGAGCAGTCTCTTGCATTTTCGCTCCAGCAACTTGAGCGGTATCTTGTATTTTTTCGCCTGCATTTTGCATGACGGCCTTCAATCCACCTACTTGTTCCTGCATCATTTCTGCTGTTTCTGTCGGCACAAATGCTATGTCCTCACCAATCTTTAAGGTCTGAGGAGCAGGCACAAACGATCGTCCTGAATAGGCATCTGCAAACAAACCACCTGAGGCTTCATACCCTTCAACTTTCCCGGTCAGTTCATCAAAGTAAAAATCAACTAAGGTTCCTAGATCTCGACCGTCTGTGGTCATGATCTTTGTCCCGTTGAGAATATTGTTGTGCTCTAGCACTCGATGAATTTTGGGGTAGTCGCTAGACGGGGCAATCGAATCCTTAGAGGGGATAATGACAGCATCTGCACCAATCGCCTGGACTCGATCGAGGGGCAATACTTTCGCATTGCTAAACCATCCACCTTCGTCGATCAGAAATCCTAACAAGCAATTTTCATGCTGATCGAAGATGACGTCCACAATAGTCTCAATTCGCTCTCCAGAGTCGTAAGCAACAACGGGCTTACCAATGACATCTCTTCCCTTACGCATGATATTGACTTCCTTAGGTTTAGAAATAATTAGAGTTTTTAGTGGCTTTAGCTTGAGCAACCCAAGTCCATGAATTATGGTCGGACGGGCTTTTCAGGAGTCGATCCCGAAAACTGTCTGACCTTATTGCTTCGACCGAATCCTGGAATAAGGTCTATTGTTCCTGAATACTCTAAAGCTCCTGCAACGGCGATCGCAGAAACTAGTACAATCCCAACATACAAAGGTGTCTTTGAAGTTTTTCCAATAAGTCGTGGCATATGAAATCCGCAGTAACTGCAAGAAGCTGTTTATATTTCGCATAATACCAATTCAAGCATTGAGAAGCCTTCCCTCGATTAGGGTAAATAATAATGGAATGAAATCCTTTATTAAGCTAATGGAGAGATAGCACTCTACCTCTTTAGGGAGAATCTCTGAGAAAGCGATCATAATGTCAAGTAATCTTTCAAGAAAGATTACTTATAGGAGAGATTCTGAATAAGGGGATGTCGAGTCATGCTTAGAGGTATTGAAGGGATCTACATTTTATGAAAATAGTTCTATCCTATGACACTATAACTTGCATTTTAGATGCTCATATGAAGAAGATTAATCCTTCATCCTTAAAGATAATCCGTCTTTCGATCGCGGGATTGAGTCATTTGACCGAATGGGGGCGGTAATTGCTACTATAGTGATGGCAAAATGTATGTTGCGGTTTTACCAATGGCTAATCAGAACACGTCGGCTGTCCCATTAACGGTGCCTAAACAATTGGGGATTAATCCATGATAATGCTGAAAAATCGATTTTGACACTGGTTACGCCCTAAGTTCAAGTCTGCAAGTGCGCCCCATACAAATGAATGAAAGAGTTTCAAGAATGATCAGAATAGTGTTGTTTTTACGCCGATCGGGGCTAGCAATCCTTAATTTAATGGTTGTCTTGCTATTACTCGTAGGCGTCGTTGCTAGTAGCCTGTTATGGCCAGCATCGACGATCGCCCAATCCCGCCCGCCCGCTCAAGCCGTATTGGGAGAACTTCGGGTTGCCACGCGATTACTCCCACCTTTTGCGATGGAAGAGCATGGAAAATATACTGGCTTTAGCATGGAGCTGTGGCAAAAAGTGGCGGAGGAACTCGGGAAATCTTTCAAGATTGTAGTCTATCCAACGCTACCCGAAGTTCTATCCGCCGTCCAAACGCGGAAAGTTGAGGTCGCGATCGCCGCGATTTCGATTACTGCTGACCGTGAGGGAAAAGTCGATTTTTCCTATCCTATGTTTAACTCGGGACTGCAAATTCTCGTGCGTAGCCCCAAGCAGTCGGGGTTTGTGCCGAATTTATTGCGTGACTTGATTTCCCCGATCTTTCTCCAACTGTTTGCGTTCGCTTTAGGCATGGTCGTGGTGGCGGCGCATATTATCTGGCTATTGGAACGTCGCCACCCGAAAAGTGCGATCGATGAAGCTTATTTTCCAGGGATTTTTGAGGCGGCTTGGTGGGCGGCTTCAACCTTGGCAACCCAGGCCGAAGAAATGCCCAAAGGACCGTCCGGACGTTTGATGGCCGTATGTTGGATGTTTATTGCCGTGGTGTTTGTCGCCTACTTTACGGCAACGGTCACCACCAGCATGACCGTGCAGACCCTTCAGGGTGATATCAAAGGTCTAGATGACCTGCAAAATCGGACCGTGGCCACAACTGCCGGAAGTACGGCGGCGGATTTTTTGCGCACAAAGCAGATCAAAACGTTAGAAGTGGACAAAATCGAATCAGCCTATGATGCTTTACTTAACCAGCAGGCGGATGCGGTGATATTTGATGCCCCGGTGCTGATGTACTATGCATCCCGTGGGGGGAAGGGTAAAGTCCAACTGGTTGGAGACCTGCTGCGGGAAGAGAGCTACGGCATCGCGGTCGCTAACAATAGTCCCTATCGCAAACCGATCAATAGCGCCTTGCTCAA
>JAYVVL010000265.1:0-10898 GCA_043787035.1 Synechococcales cyanobacterium | reverse complement strand
GCGATTCAATCCACGCAACGGACAAGTGAGGCGGAACGCTTAACCCAATGGTGATACCGATCGGGACTGCACCCATGGCCGCGAGATCCGAAAGGTTCGCAGCGGCAGCCCGAAATCCAGCCGCATGGGGCGGCGTGGTAACTATAGGATTTGCAAGACCGACGCTGAAGTGAACGCCATCGACCAACACATCCGTCGTCACAACCAGAAGACGATCGGGGGCCACCTGCAAAACCGCCCCATCATCACCGACAATGCCCGCTGGGCAAAACTTTTGCAATCGCTGAAGTAAGCCTTGTTCCCCGATCGATTGGACCGTGGGGCCTGAAAGACCTTCCATCATCACGATTGTCATGACGATCGGCTCTGCAATTGCTGCATTAGCCAATTGGCCGCTGCTGTATTGGTTTCAGTCTCTAATCGCTCTAGGGTTTGTTCAATCAACGCGATCGGAAGACCCGTGAGGACTTGTGAAATTGCGATCGTTTTGTAAATCCGGTCTTCTGTTAATTCAAAGGCAAAGATCTGTTTTCCTTTAACATCAATGACCCAATATTCAGCAATTCCTAAACTCGCATAGAGGCGCTTTTGTTCATCTAAATCAATACTTAGCGAAGTATCAGAAATCTCTCCGACTAGATCAGGAACCCGATCGTGGTTGAACATAATGCGACGGGGTTCTCCAACTTTCCATCTCGGAATATTCTCACCCTTATACAGCACTAAATCTGGCTCGCACGCATGGGTATCGGGCAGTTCAAGAATGCAACGGCCATAGGATTGAAGAATTACGTCAGGGTTTGTAAATGACCATACAAAAAAAATCATGGTCATCAAATCGCTAAAAGAAGAGTGCGCTGGTCCTTCTAGTCCTATATCAACAAATAGCCATCCGTCATAAAATGAAATGTTAGTACAATCAAGCTCTGGGTTATCCCGTACAGCGACATAATCCGCCCAAGTCGTATCATATCGCTGTAAAATCCCTGAAGATTGAATCAAGGATTCGGTGTTTGGGTGTTCTAGGACGATCGTCATTGCTGTAGACCTCGCAAGTGTTATTTCTATCCTACCCCAACGCTTTTAACAACGCCTCACCCATGGCTTTACAGCCCACAATAGTCATCCCTTCTGATGCAATATCGCCCGTTCGATAGCCCTGATCGAGCACAGTGATAACTGCCGCTTCAATCGCATCAGCAGCGGCGGATTGGTTCAGGTCGTAGCGCAACATCATGGCGGCACTCAAGATCTGTGCAAGGGGATTCGATTTGTCCTGCCCTGCAATATCCGGCGCAGATCCATGAACGGGTTCATACACACCTGGTTTTCCAGGATGGCTAAGACTCGCCGATGGCAACATGCCAATGCTTCCCGTCAACATCGCCGCCGCATCAGAAAGAATGTCACCAAAGAGATTACTAGTGACAATGGTATCAAACTGTTTTGGATTGCGAATGAGCTGCATCGTGGCATTGTCCACATACATGTGCGTGAGTTCCACTTCGGGATACTCCGATGACAGCGCAATAATAGTGTCACGCCATAGCTGCGAAACTTCCAACACATTGCACTTATCGACCGAACACAGTTTTTTACGCCGTTTCATCGCCGTTTGAAACGCGACATGGCCAATACGATCGATTTCTGATTCGGTATAGGTCATCGTGTTGACCCCGCGTTTTTCACCCGTTTCGGTGGTGAAGATGCCGCGTGGTTGCCCGAAATATAATCCACCCGTCAGTTCGCGGACGACCATAATGTCAACCCCTTCAACGACGTCACGTTTTAGAGTTGAGGCTTCGATAAGCTGGGGCAGAATGGTGGCAGGGCGTAGATTGGCAAAGAGATTGAGGCTCGATCGCAAAGCTAGCAATCCCGTTTCAGGACGCAGATTGCGGGGTAGACTATCCCACTTATACCCGCCGATCGCAGCGAGTAGAATCGAATCACTGTTTAAGCAAGCTTCTAAGGTTGCGGCTGGAAACGGTTCGCCCATAGCATCGATCGCACTTCCGCCGATCAGCGCCTCGGTCCACTCAAACACCAAGTCAAACTTTTCCCCAATGCGTTCGAGAACTTGAACGGCGACCGTCATAATTTCGGGTCCGATACCATCGCCGGGGAGCAGAGTGATGCGGTAGTGCTGTGCCATGGGGAAAGATCCGCTAATAATAAATGACGCACGATAGCAACGGTTGCCGATCGTGAGTCACTTATTATACTGTTCCACGAACGACGCTCATCGATCGATCCAAAATCCAGTCTAAGGAACGTGAATTGAACAAGATCCATCCTCTTGCCTTGATAACTAAAGTCGCTGGGTACTATTAAATCCCCATTCCTAAAAGGCGGTAGTAGGCCGATCGATTGAAGATCTGACTCTGACAGGGACTGGTGGACGGTGGAGTCTTTTTGACCTCACGCCAAATAGTCAAGACAGCCTCCGACTCGACCAGCAAGCACAACGTACCCTCGACCTGCTGCTGTTCACAATGAGCAAGGGCAACCTCGTAGACCCGCTTGGAAAAAGATTCTGCCTTTTGAAAGGTTCGACCCCGAACTTGAATTTGTTTGGAGGTCCGGTAGTGAATGCCTCGTTTTTCGAGAGAAGATGCGTGGAGAACCATCATGTTAAGCTTTCTCCTAAGGCGAAGGAGATACCAAAATTTAAGGGACAAGAATTCAACGCTCTGGGTTGTTGTCATGTCCTGTAAATATCCATAAATCAATAGTGTGGAGTTTCCGGGGAGTTCTATACCTAATTCAGGAGGGACAACCCCTGAATTACAATAATCTAATGCAAAAGCTACATTACAAGGGGGTTTACGGAGTTCAATTGTATTCTTAAATACAATCGAACGATCGCATATTTAAGCTTACGTTTGATTTCATCTCAATCAAACTGATCAATTAAATCAATCAAACTAATCAATTAAATTAGTTATCAGCATTACCGAATGCAGCTTCAAGGGTGGCTTCCGATCGCTCTTGAGTTGCCGCAGCGAATTGAGGCTGGACCAGTCGTCTCGGCATCTCGATTTCAACCCCATTAACAACCGCCCCCAAGAATCGGACTGAATCGGACTCATTGAGCTGGTCTATTGCTTCCGTGACAAGGCTTTGCTGGGTAATGCCGGGACGGGTAACGAGAATAAGACCATCGGTTTGCGGTTCTAAGGTCAAAGCATCATTGCACTGGCTGAGGCACGGCGAATCCAAGACGACAAAATCAAAACGCCCCCGGACATCTTCAAGCAAACGACGGAATTCGTTGGATTCAATAATAGAGGCGGCTTGGCGCTGAATGCCGGGATTCGGGACGATGTAGAGGTTTTGGATGTCGGGGACAAGCGAGATGCAGTCGGCGACTTGGCCGTAGTAGCGCAGGGGTTCGATTGGTTGATCAGCGGCAAGCTGAACCCCCACCGATCGCGAATGGGAAGAACTGCGCAGATCGGCCTCAATGATTAAGGTCCGTTTTCCCGATCGAGCCGCTGCGATCGCGAGATTGTAGGCCACGGTGGATTTGCCTTCACTGGCAATGGTGCTTGTGACCAACACCATACGTGGGAGTTTGCCTTCATTTAGCCGGAGATTACTGCGAAACCGTTCGTAGGCATCCGCATAGAGCAATTCACCGTGAATCAGCAGCGGCAAGCTTTGGTAAAGTTCTTGAATCGGCATGTTGGGCAGCATTCCCAAAACCGCCACATCCTGACCCTTAAGCGCTTCTCGAAGATCTTCAGGCGTGTAGACCGTGCCTTCCATCATGTCGAGCAGGAAGATAATCCCCGCCCCCAAAATTATCCCCACAACGCCGCCGCCGATAATCATCACCAGCGGGGCTTTCGGGGCTTTCGGCTCGATCGGGAGGGCGGCGAGCTGGGCGAGGCTGAGGCTGCTGACGGTTTCGGCTTCGGCGGTTTTGGCATCGACGAGCTTGGCTTGCATTTGGTCGTGGAGAGTCTTTTTCAACTTGAGCTGATCTTCTAGACGGGCGCGGGCAAGCTGTTTGTTCGGTAAATTTTGAAGCTGTTCGCGGAGAGCGACGCCAGACCTGCCGACGATCGCAAGCTGGCGAGTGAGGCTATCGCGCTGGGTAGTGAGTTCGACGAGGCGAAGGGCGAGACGTTGTCGTTCGGGATCGAGGCTACTGTTGGTGCGAATGTTGGTTTGAAATGGTGCAGCACCGCCGCCGCCCTGCATCACTTCACTGCCCCGTTTACGCAGTTGTTCCTCGTAGGCTTTGAGCTGAGTGGTGAGCTGAATGATGGTGGGATGTTCGGGGCGCAGGTCTTTGCTGGCGATCGCAAGCTGGGATTCGAGCTGATAAATTTGGCTGCGCAGGTTTGCAATAATCGGGTCCGCACTCAGCGCCGAGGACACATAGGCTTGGTCTGCATCCAGTCCTAGTTTGCTCTGAAGGCCACCGATTTCAGCATCCATTCCTTCAATTTGCATTTGCAGCGATCGCTGTTGACCTTCACCAAGAGAAATCGCGCTGCTCAAGCTACCATTTTGGGATGCAATCAGGGCGGGGCCTTCAAGTCGATCGTACTCGACCAGGTTTTGCTCCGTGGCTGCGAGTTCAGCCTTTACCTTTGGCAACCGCTCATTAAGCGACTTCATAATTTCCGTCAGACGTGCGCCGTTGCTGCCTTTACTCCGTTCGATGGCCCGTTGCGATAGGCGTTCGACAATTTGTTTCGCACGGTTTGCGTCGGTGTCTTTGTATTCAATTTTAATGCGTTCACTGGCCCCAGCCGCTGCTTTCTTATCTTTAGCGGCGATCGCTGTCGGCAGGCTCACTTTTAGGGTTCGCATCATCGCACGCGGATCGACACCCATTTCCTTGGCCGTGTTCGCAATAATCTCATCGCTAAGCAACGAATCCGGCGTAAAGGTCTCCACCGATTGCCGCACCTCCGCTCCCGTCGCCGAAAACACTGTCGTTGGTCGGTTGCCTGCAAGAACCGCTTCAACGGTATAAATCACCGCCGGATCCGGCATCGAACTTGCCAAACTTCCGCCCGTAATTCCGAGGGCCAATCCGACGGGCATGAGCCACTTATAACGATCGATGGCGAGAAGATAGCGTTTGACGATGGGGGAGGGCATGGCAGATACGGGGGAGGTGAAGTGAGAGGTGAGAAGTGTTTAGCGTGTTTAGTTAGCGTCCGGTCGGTCCGAAGAGGTTGGTGGCGCTGTTGCCTAGTTCTCGGAAGAAGAGCGTAAAGCCGAGGACGTCGCGGAATGGTTGGGTGAAGGTGTTGAGGGCGTAGGTGAGTCTGCCGATGAGGTTGCGTCCGATGACGATAACGTCGCTGTCTTGAAGGGCAATGTTCTGGGTGGGATCGCCCATGAGGGCGCTTTTGCCGTTAAGTTCAAAGGTGATGGCTTTTTGTTGGACGGCATCGTAGCGGATGACGGCGATTTTGGTGAGGTTGGCTTGGTCAGGGTTGAGGGCCGTTTTGGCGAGGGCATCGACAAATCGACTGCCGTTGGGGACGCCGACTTCGCTTAAGCCGCCTCGGGCATAGCTGAGAATCCGAATGATAATCTGAGGCTTAACCAAGGTCGATCGCGCAATGACCCCCCGATCGTAGCCGTCGAGCTTAGTGGGATCAATGGGTGGGATCATAATGACATCGCCATCTTGAAGCCGAATGTCCGGGAGGGGTGTACCGTCTTTGAGCGGCGTGTAGAGGTCGATTTCTTTTTCGTCGGTTGTGCCATTGGTATAGCTCCGACGAATTTTCACCGATCGCAGATCGCCGCGTTCAGTGCTGCCCCCTGCGGCTAGGAGCACCGACGAAACCCGTCCGCTCTGTGGGCTGAGGGGATAGAGTCCGGGTTTGCTGATTTCGCCTGCGATCGTCACTTGGACGGGACGGGCATTGGTCATGGACAGCAGAACGATCGGATTAATGATGTAGCGACTGACGGCTTGTCTGACGCGTTCTTGGGCCTCGTCAATGGTCAATCCCTGGAGCGAGATTTTGCCCAACACGGCCTGGGTAATTTTTCCTTCTGCGTCGATCGTGGCTTGAAAGTTAAAATCCTGAAATCTCTGTACATAAATCGCCACACTGTCGCCCTGGCCAAGGCGGTAAGTGCTAAAGGCAGGAATGGGCGGCAGCGTGACGGGAGCGATCGGAATAGATCCAGAAACTTGCGGTGGCGATTGAGACGGCGATTGAACGGTGGGCGCATTTTCGGGAGGAAGTTCACCGCGATCGCGCAATCGCTGACGGGCCTGCTCAAGGAGTTGCTTTGCGGTGAGGCCCGTGGTGACACCCGTGTTTAGACCCGTAGGACGATCAGGCGGATTTGCCCCAATACTGGAGGGAAGCGAACTGGGCAGAATATTGGGAGGAGGAGCCGTTTGGGCCAGGGCAGCGTGAGCTAGGAGCGGATTGGAAATCAGGAGGGAGAGGAGGACGGAGGCTCGTTTCATGGAGAAAGAAGAACGGGGGAGTTCGGAGGACGGAGGAAAGAAAAAGTTCGGAAGAGAAAAGTAAAAAGGATCTACTGAGATTTGAGCGTCGTTTCAAGAAGACGGGACTCGATCGGTTGCGCTAAAGCGGTGATCTTGTCGCGGTATTTGTTGAGGTCATCTAGGGGTTCCATGGGTAGAAGGATACTGACTGCAATCCACGGTTGACGTTTGCCTTGGAATTGGGCTAATCGATCGGCAAAAAACCAGTGGCTAGGCTCAGGGTGCCCACCCTCGCTCCAGGCATACCACTGCATTACGGCGTAGGTTCGTTTTGAATTCCAAGCGCGAAATAAACGGGCCGTGACGGGGACTTGATTAGCGGTAAAGTTTTGTTGCGATTCGGAGTCGCGTTTCCAGCGTTGGACGCCATTGAGGTCTGACCATTCGACTTGGGGCTGATCGCGAGGTCCGTTTTGGGTAAACAAAAAGACGGTGGCGGTGTCTTTGGTGGTAGCGTTTTTGGTTTCAGATTCAATCGTTTGAATCGACCAGGGATGTTCACCCAAAATCATTGATTTTTGCTCCGTGGTTCGCCAACCCGGAATCTCAATTCCCTGTTTACGAATTTGCTTGAGTGTTCCTAACACTTTCACCGCAGGCGGATTTTGCCATTGCCATTTGCCAGCGAGATAGCCGGGAACCGTGCCGACAGCGAGCAGAATTGATAGGAAAATCAGAAGGGTGATTTGAAGAATGCGATCGGATTTAGGAGACGTGAGAGAGGCCATGATGAGGTTTTTGGGGTGAGGGGATGCTGGACGTGGATGATGTTTAGGTCTCTGGGCGAATGTCTGGACGAGGTTCAAAGTGGCCGATCGCCCAGACTAAAATTCCGAGAAGCCCCGCCGAGTACAAATCCCCGCCCCAACTGTCATGCAGCCAGACAAACAGACCGTCTTGCCCCGTCCCATGCCAATAGACCAACAAGGTATTGCGTACAATGTTTCCCGCTACACTCAGAACGACTGTTCCCGCCAAAAAGAAAGCGGTAAATTTTCGCGATCGCAGCATTCCGGTCCAGTCCAATAACAACAGCGCCACGTACAAACTGGTAAACAACATCTTTAGCCCAGCACAATAGGGCGCGACTTCGACTTGCTTGCCGTTGAGGTACAAAAACATCTGGTCTACCGTGACCGGAATGCCCAAAACTTGCAAAATAACGCCCGCCGTTCCCGCAATAAAAATCTGTAACGGGGCCGTATAGGGCGCGATCAAATAAGGAATTTCATTGGGAGTCGCAAATAAAAGCAGCAGCAGCGGAAACCCAACCACAGCAAAACTCGATCGGCCTTTCAACAGCATCGCAACACCCGCCAACATCAGGGGCAACGACAGATTTACGAAATCCGCCAAGTTGCTCAGATATAAGAGTCCGGCGGCGGTGCAAAGTCCCATTCCCAAGAGCTGATCCGCCCAAGACGCAGAGAACTGAGCCAATTTCGATCGACCTTGCCACACTAAGTACCCCGCAAAGGGGATTCCCAGCATTCCGTGACTGAAGTATTCATGCTCAATGCTGATGGATTTTCTCACCCAGCCCTGAACCCAATGGCCTAACAATGGCACATACATCAGGGCTAAAACCAACCCGATCGCCCCCAAAAGCCAGGGAAACCGTTTCGGGTCAAAAGCGAGAACAGTCGTTCTGAGGGTTTGCATGATGGTCCTAGAAAAGTGTGGGACGGAAAGTAGATTGATGCGATTAGCTAAGCCGTCATCAGTCGATCGTCGCTCTGGGAAATAGCTTCAGCTAGGACATCTGTAACCCGTTTGATTTGGCGATTGCTTAGGCCCGGAAACATCGGCAGCGATAGGATTTCTCGCGATAATTTTTCAGCAACAGGAAAATCTCCCTCACGATATCCCAAGAACTGAAATCCGGGTTGCAGATGACACGGCAATGGATAGTGAATCCCGGTTTGGACAAGGGCGGCATCAAGACATTCGATTAAGGTATCGCGATCGATCGCACTGGCATAATTAGCGCTGGCATAATTAGCACTGGCATAGCCGCCCAAGGTGTTAGCCGCATTTTGAATCACCCGAACGAGATAGAGATGGTAGACGTGGCCTTTCCCAGCCTGGTTTTGTAACGGAAGAATGCCTTGGCTAGAGAGAGGTTTGAGCGCTTGG
Organism: Synechococcales cyanobacterium; assembly: GCA_043787035.1. Taxonomy (GTDB): domain Bacteria; phylum Cyanobacteriota; class Cyanobacteriia; order Leptolyngbyales; family Leptolyngbyaceae; genus JAAFJU01. Next base: position 2,260 of record JAYVVL010000265.1, on the reverse strand, counting down.
TGGTAGCGATCGGCGCTGCGGTTTCGATCGAGGTTCCAGCCTTTAAGATGCGGCAGTTTGACCTGAAGGATGGCGGCTTGTAGGGTGTCGAGACGGCTGTTGGTGCCGAGTTCAGTGTGGAAATACTTTTTGGGTGCGCCGTAATTTCGTAAGGTTCGCATGGTCTGAGCCACGGTGCTATCGGATGTAACAAAGATGCCGCCATCCCCCATGGCTCCGAGGTTTTTGCTCGGGTAAAAGCTAAATGCTGCGCCAATGCCAATAGACCCTGCTTTGTAGCCTTCGCGTTCGGCTAAGTGAGCCTGAGCCGCATCCTCAAAAATCATCAAATCGTAAGTCTCGGCCAGGTTAATCAGCAGCGTGGGCGAGACCATTTGGCCGTAGAGGTGAACCGCAACGATCGCCCGTGTCAACGGCGTAATCGCCCGTTCAGCCGCCACCAAATCCATCAGCCCCGTTGCGATTTCACAATCGACTAGCACGGGTTTGGCCCCTGCCCGCACCACCCCAATCAACGTGGCGATGAAGGTATTGGCAGGCAGAATCACCTCGTCCCCAGCGCGAATTCCGCAGGCTTGGAGACCTAGGGCGATCGCATCGGTGCCAGAGGCTACGCCCACGCCATATTCGACTCCGCACGCCTGTGCAAACTCAGACTCAAATTCCTTGACCGCCACGCCCATAATGTAGTCGCCCCGCCGCATGACGCCTAAAACGGCTTCTTCTAAAGCGTCTTGGATGGGTTCATGTTGGCTGGTGAAATCGACGAAGGGAACGCGGGTGACGGTACTTTTCATGGCGGCACAGGATTGAGAATCTGGCCTTAGAGTGCCCCGCGATTGCCCCTCGTCAACAGGTGAAAAAACCGTTCCCCATTATTTAATTTTTAGCCCGAACAAAACCTAAGTCCGTCCCCTTTCCCGCATGAACCTGAGCTAATTTTTCGTAATGATAAGCGTGGGTGACCAAATCCGCCGCTTCATCCTCATTTAAAGTGCGCAAAACTTTACCGGGAATGCCGACACAGAGCGATCGCGCGGGCACATTTTTAGTCACCACTGCCCCCGCACCCACGATACTCCCACGACCAACCCTAACCCCGCTCAAGACAATCGCGCCAATGCCAATCAAGCATCCCGATTCAATATAGGCTCCATGAATAACCGCTCGGTGGCCTACAGTCACGTCGGATTCGAGGATAGTGGGCTGACCGAGATCGCCGTGCAGAATTGCGCCATCTTGGATATTGCTGCGATCGCCGATTTCAATGCGCGATACATCCCCTCGCAACACTGCGCCATACCAAATACTGACGCCTTTACCAATCGTAATCATGCCGATCGTCGTCGCATTGGGCGCGATAAATGCAGCCTGGGATAGATCGGGTGCAGCCCAAAAAGATGTCATGGTAGTTATTGGAGTGTTGTAAGTCATCGTCGCTATAATAAGGCTATCTACCTGACATTCAGCATTGTGGCTGGCGCGACTCATTCTTACCGAATCGACCTCTATAGGATTCTCGGATAACAATGCAACCTTTGAGCTTCCAATATCCCATCTATGGATCGGAAATTCAGTGCCCTCACTGTCGTCAAACGATTCCGGCGTTGACGTTGACCGATACCTATCTCTGTCCGCGTCATGGTGCCTTTGAGGCCGATCCAAAAACGGAAGAACTCGTCCATCTTCAGTCGGGCCGACATTGGCGATTATGGAAGGAGGATTGGTACCGACAGCACACCCATCCCGATGGCATTCGGTTTGAGATTCATGAGGCGCTCGATCGGCTCTACACTCAAGGGTACCGAGCCACTCGGGTCATCATTGCCCAGCGCTATCAGGAATTGATCAGCACGTATCTTGAGCGCAGTACCCCTTGGCGAGGCACGACCGATGCACAGAAGCCACGGCTATACGGGTTGCCCGTGGAGTTTAGTGTAAATTCGGATCAGGAACCTTGCTGGGACGTAATAAATTTTGACCTCGAAAAAGAACCGGGCGCTCCGGTACGCTATCCCTATTTTCGACTTTTGGAATAGGACAGCTATCTAAATTCTTAAGCCTTCTAAATTATCACTTCATACTTCTCAAGTCCCATGCTGCATCACGTTTCTATTCGGACGGCAAATATCTTTCGATCGATCGCATTTTACGAGCAACTTGGATTTGCGATGGAGGAACAGTTCACAACGGGTTCCACGTTGGCCTGCTGGATGGTGGGTTTGGGTGGACGATTAGAGCTATTGCAAATCCCCGAACC
>JAYVVL010000264.1:0-3930 GCA_043787035.1 Synechococcales cyanobacterium | reverse complement strand
TTGTGCCAGAGCGTATTCCGCGAGTCGTAATACACATTCAAATCAGCACCAATGAGGTACTCATCTGAACTGATATCTGGCAACTGACACGTTTCGCGCAGGAGTTGCGGCTGAAGTTCATGAAATTAGTCAGGCAAACCAAGCTCCTCGGGGTCTTCGTTGGGGAGATCGTACATGGTCGGTAGCGGTTCGGTGCGCAAGTGCGGCAGATCACGCAGGTTTGAGGGTGAGTACATGATAAAACCCATGGAAAGAAAGAAGAAACACTATTCCGATCGCTACTTCTATTAATGGTTCATCTTAACAGAACTCCAAACCAATGCATCATCCTACCGAGACGTTGCTCAACTCGGTGTTCTAGCGTTTCAAAAGATTCCTGAATCTGTTGAAACATTCGGTTGAATGAATTTCCTAATGATGATATTTCAGTAATTCCATTGCGATAAGGCTGTTGACATAACCCTGTTCCATACCCCGTATTCCCGATTCCGATTAGCCAAGTAGTAATTGCATAAGAGAATGACGGCGGGTTTGATAATTTAGAGCAAGGTCAGTATTAGTCTTCCCACGGAAAAAGCAAAAACAGGATATCTAGGCTAGAAAAGTTCTTTACCCTGCCCCTTGCCAAAACACACTACAAGGTTGTAGTATTCGGATGACACAGCCTGACAGAGCTTTGATACGGCTTGCAAGTCTGTGCAAATCCTATTTGATTTCACCTTCTATTCTCCATTCTGAGGCGTCCCATGTCTTCATTGTTCTCCACCATTTCTACGCTGCCATCTCATCTCATCGTTGAGATGTCGATCGCATTATGTATTGGCATGAAGACAGTGATGGTGGCATTTGGAACGTCCATTGATTCGTTCGGTCGTGAGTTAGCCAGCCCATTGGTGGATGAGTTTATTGGTGAGGGAACCCAGCATAATCGCAGTGGACGACTCTATAATCTGACCCAGCCCAGGGTGAACAATCTCTGCCTAGGTTGGAACATTATCTGTCGTAAACATGACGTCAAAAGGAGCACTGGAAGCAGGTTTGACCTGAATCTGACCTAAGAAAAAAGCCACGCGCTTTGATCCCCTGCTCCTGGAATTACCCAAGAGTAGGGGATTTTTGTTGGGCCACAAACCCTGTGCTTAATCTATTGACTCAACCTTGAATCAAACCGATCGAACCTTGATGAGGAGTGTAACTAAAATGCAAACGCTACACCGTCCCACCTATCCATCGATTCCTCAGAACACGGTCGTGGTGTTCTCTAAAAACTATCTTCCCGTCAGTCGAATTCCGATAAGACGGGCGATCGTGCTCCTCGTTACGGGACAGGCAGAACCAATCGATTTTAGCAGTTATGCTGGGGGCCATTTGAGAGTGTGGGAAGTGCGATCGCCCAGCACCGTACTACAAGTTCCAGAACATATCCGGTTAGACATCGGTAAAGGCGATCGTCACTGGAAAGTCCCGTCGGTCAATCGTCGAGGCGTTTTGCACCGGGACAGCCATGCCTGCCAATATTGCGGCACTCGCAAACATCTCACCCTCGATCACGTCATTCCAAAATCAAAGGGCGACCAACACACTTGGGAAAACGTCGTTGCAGCCTGCGCAACCTGTAATGGACGCAAAAGCGATCGATGGTTGATGGATACTAACCTTCGCCTCAAGCGGAAGCCCAAAGCACCTGTTCACCCTGCCGTCGCTTTTGCTGACGACTTCTGGAAAACGTATCACGAATAGAACGGAACACCCTCATATCATGTTGAAACTTACTTATACTGAAGTAGGGTTGAATCTCGAACGGATTCAGACTCCTGTTGATAACTTGGCAATTGATCGGGTTGAAGACATCATTGCACAACGGGTTATTCTTGCCGTTCGCACCGGGCAGCCACTTTGTGTTCAACCCGGTCGTGCATCGTTCCTCATTCCTGCAAAAGATGTGAGCTTAAAGGAGTTCAAATCCACCGTGCAAGGCGAAACAATTCGATTGATCGATCTGACGAGTGTAGACCATGACTCCTATGAAATAAGCTTGCGCGGAACATGGGTTGCGAGCAATAGTGATGCATTTGAAGGAATGTTTGTGACATCACTAAGCGATCGCATTGAACACTACATCGATCGTCTCTGGAGAGTCACTCAGAGCATCACTTCGACAATAGCTAGTTAGGTATACGTCCTTCGCTTAGAACGAGGGGTTTTAGATCTTTCTGAGTAAGCCGGACTGCGTGACGATCCGGGCGCGGTTTTTTAACTCCAGTGAGACGGCGGATTTTATGTTAGCAAAGCGGGAATTGAAAGTCATGCCCGGAAATTGCGAACCTAAAGTCGTTCCTGGGAGTTTGGAAGATGATTTGCTGCGGCGAGGCGTTTAATTCAGGCTGAAATGCGATTTGAGAATCGACTTCCCAGAGTTTGATGACGCGGTAGTCCCGCTGGGCGTGGAGTCCCATGAATTGCGATCGGTATTGCGTCGGAATAATGGTTCCCGGTGAGAGCGAGAGTAGTGTGATCAGGACGGGTTAAGTGCCCATGCAAAATTATTTATATATTCATTTAGCTGTTAATATGATTGATAATTATTTTAGGGTTTATCCAGGTAAAAATGAGATTCATTCAAGAGCTTAGCTAAGAAACAGCTAGTATGTTAAGTCGAATATATCGCCAGAGTAAGCATTTTGAAGTTCGACGACGTTCTCATTGTATAAGTGGTCATGCAAAATTAATTATATATTCCTTTCCGAATCTTTTGAGCACTTTTTCGATATATGCGGCCAGTTTATCTAGACTCTCATAGGCATTCAACTCAATCCATTCATATTTCATAAATCGCCATAATATTTCGATTAGATTTAACTGGGGTGAGTCCGTAGGCAACCAGAAAATATTGATGCCTTTAGTCTCCCACTCCAAGAGTTTATTTTCAATACTGTTACTCGTATGAATTGACGCTTAATCCATTACGATCGTCGTACTTTCAGTACAGCTTTGAGAGAATGAATCAATACAAGCAATCACCACTTCACTAGTCCTACCACCCGTAAAGATATAGCTGTCTAATTCTCCATACATATTCATAAGACCGAGAACATTAAACGGTTGACTGCGCCGACTTTTTACTGCATGGCGATTGGCTTTATTTTGTCAGACATACGGGCTGTTAGAGTTTAAGCAAAATCCTGATTCATCAAAATAGCTAAGGTCAACTTCTCCCGCTGCGGCTTGTTCCTTAAGAACTTCTAATTCCTGCTTCTTTTTCGCGTATTCGTTGGCATCTGGTTCTCCAAATACGACTCTACGGACACGATGCCAGTTCATTAATAATGATTTTAATATACGCTTAATCATATCTTTACTCGTTGTTATACTCCAGGTCTCTTTAATTTTACTGATTACTCCATTTAAGTTTTTAGGACTCTCTTTTGCCCACTCCTTAATCTGAGTTTTTTGCTCAGGCGTAAATGAGGATTTTCGTCCTCGACCTGGGTGACTATATAACCCAGCCAAATGATTCTCTTCCCATGCTTTAAACCAATTAAATATAGTTATCCTACTTACCTTAAAGATTACTATCAAGCCTGTAGTCGTAAAACCCTCGAAGCTGAGTAATATACAATGAGAACGTCGTCGAACTTCAAAATGCTTACTCTGGCGATATATTCGACTTAATATACTAGTTGTTTCTTGGCTAAGCTCTTAAATGAATCTCATTTTTACCTGGATAAACACCTAAAATAATTATCAATCATATTAACAGCTAAATGAATATATAAATAATTTTGCATGGGTACTTACACATGATTTGGGCGAGGCGCTGGGTGTAATGCTTATTATTTAAAAAACAACTTAATGCTTTAAGCCTGAGTCGTTACAGGAAATCTCTTAGATACCCCTACCCAGAAATTTAGTTGCTATTAGGGTTGGGGC
>JAYVVL010000263.1:0-3938 GCA_043787035.1 Synechococcales cyanobacterium | reverse complement strand
TCCCCCGCACGTCCGGCTTCCATGGACTTGTCGCCCACCCAAATCCGCCCACCCAAAAACGTCCCCGTCGTCAAAACCACCGATCGACATTCAAACGCTACGCCAAAGTAAGTCTGAACACCAATGACGTCTTCATTTTTGCCCAAAACCAAGTCCGTGACCATGCCTTCACGGATGAACAGATTGTCCTGATTTTCCACCACCTGTCGCATGTCTGCCGCATACTCGCGCTTGTCCGACTGTGCCCGAAGTGCCCACACTGCTGGACCTCTTGACGCATTCAGCACCCGTTTTTGTAGGTAGGTCCGATCGCTGACCCGTCCCATTTCGCCGCCCAATGCATCTACTTCATGGACTAGCTGCGACTTTGCTGGACCGCCAATCGCTGGATTGCAGGGTTGCCACGCGATTTTGTCGAGATTGAGCGTTAGCAGCAGCGTACGACAGCCCAGCCTTGCCGAAGCCAAAGCAGCCTCACAGCCTGCATGACCCGCGCCTACCACTACTACATCATAGGAATCTATAAAATCGATCGCGCTCATCACAACCCTAGCCTGCACATCGGCCACAAAGCATTAGTCTTGTCTATTCTAACACTGTGTTTATCCGTAGCCAGTTAATCGATCGTTTCCTCAAACACAACATTTTCATACACATCCTCGATCGCCCCCTCAAACGCCACACTGGCTAGATCAAGTTTTCCTTCCACAAAGGTATGCAAAATCCAGACGCCATTTGGACCTCGCCGAAAGCATTCAATTCGCGATCGTTTCGGGCTGATTAACACATACTCTTCCAAACTCTCTACGGTCTGATAATCTGCAAATTTATCGCCTCTGTCGTAGGCTTCGGTCGAATCGGACAATACTTCAATGATTAATTTTGGAAACGTCTTGTACAACGATGTTTCACTATCCCGTTCATCGCAAGTGACCATGACATCCGGATAAAAGAACCGCCCTCGTCGCTGAATCTTGGCCTTCATGTCTGAAATATAAACTCGGCAGCCAGATCTCCTCAAGTGAGAGAGTAATAAGGACGCACAATTCAGTGCAACAGTAATATGTGCATCGATCGCACCTGCCATCGCAAATACTTCACCGTCATGATATTCATGCTTGATCTGACTCTGCGCTTCAAAGGCAAGGTACTCTTCAGGCGAAGGGTAATAGCGATCGGAGAGGGCAACCATGGGAAATTGGGAATGAAGAATTTAGAAGGGCGATCGGTCCTATTGCTCTAGTATAACGCACCTCGATCGCAGGCTTCCTCAAAGCGATTGCTTACGTAAAGTGCCGTTGCAACCGATCGTCAGGTCGATCGCGTTTGCGTAAATTACAACTTTGGCAAAGGGTTTGAAAGTTACTCAGATCGTGGGTGATGGTTGATGTTTTGATGGATCTAAGGTTTCAATAAAAGCATTTACTGCGTCATACTGATCCGGCATATTTAAATGAAACTCGATCGATCGAATATCCAACTCCGGTAGCAATTCACTTCGCATCATACACTCATACTCGAACTCCCGCAAACAGTAGATCGAAATCATTCCTTTTTTCCAAAACCACACTTCAGCGACCCCAATACGCCGATATACTTCTAAAACATCCACCCCGCCACTCGTGACTGTAATTTCAATCGCCAAATCGGGAATACCCTTCTGCTTGCCTAAACAATAGGATGCATCCGGCTCTTTCCGTGCGCCCAGTGATTTCATCCCGATCGTCGTACTGCCCCGCCCATAGAACCGAATCTTCTTCGTTCGCATGTACACTTCAAGAAGCTGCCCAAGACCACATTTAGGCGTTTCGTGAGCTTCAGACGGAGGAGCCATAATTTCTAACCATCCATCTAGATAAACCAACCGAGCACCTGTACTGTCAAGTTCTATATCGAGCCGCTCCAAGGTCTCCCAAGTCACATCTCGGAGGACTGTGTTAGAGGTTGGTGGAAGAGTAGCGATCGATTTCATTCGAGATACAACCTCACTGAACATCAGCAAATTCGTTCCTTATGATAACCCAAGATTCTGGGAAAGGACTAGGCAATAGGCTTCATGGGCTTTCGCGGAAGGCGTCGGGGGAAGCCTCGATCGGTCCCTTGAACCTATTTCCCACCGTTCCAACGACCATACAAAAGTACTCCCCCACCGACTAGATACGCCCTTACCTAAAGTCCCCATTTTTTCCGCCAACTGGAGGTCGATCGAAGCCCATCAAGGCTCTGATCCTGCTCATATCGGGCTAAAATCTCAGCCTGAGTTCCGACTAAACTTGGATCCCGGTAAGCAACGCCTGCGCGTGTTTCTAAATGGTCGTATTCCATCTTCGACAGCATGGGCATCTGGCGCATTCCAGGATGTGCAGCAACCGTTCCCTGAGACCACTCACCGGGCGCAGCATTAGGACCGACTGGGATAGATCCGATCGCAAACCCAGCCAATAGCATCGCCGATCGCACTGCCGCCGATCGAGAATAAGTCGCTAAAATCCCATCTGGTGCAAGACATAAACCTACCGCCTTAAAAAACTCAACCGTCCAAAGCTCTGGACATTTGCGCGGCGAAAAAGGATCGAAGAAAATAGCGTCGGCTTGAAAGCCTCGCTGGCTCAACTCCTGAATTGTCGATCGCGCATCGCCAATCAATAGGTGTGCCGTCAAATATTCGCGCTGAACACCTTGTGTCGTCGCCAACTCTTTCAAAATTTCTTGGACCTCCAGCGTCCAACTGTCTAATAACGCTGGCATTGTCGCCCCGATCGCCACCGTGTTGTCTAATTCCAAAGCGTAGAGTTCAATGTTGCAGTGTGGATTCGATTGCCAAATAGTTTCAATTGCGGCAGCAGAATTGTACCCCAAGCCGTAGCAAACATCGAGCAATCGAATCGTTGGCTGCTGCGATCGATCGACCAGATTAGTCACCCGAGTAAACTTCGCAAACGCTTCAGACTTTGCACCCTGGCCACTGTGAAACGACTCTCCAAAGGCCGTTGAAAAGAAGGTAAATGAGCCATCTCGGGTCAACTTCGGAGTCCAGTTCATAATAGGTTGATCCTGAATGAGGGTCGATATCGATTATTGACAATGCTGGGAGAATCATAAACCAGAATTCGCCTTGTCTAGCTTCAGATGTTCATTCTTTCGTATTGTTATTTATCCATCAGGTTTACTTTTTAGGATACCCGATCGACTCCCAAACCTTCAGCCAATAGAGTGGCGTCTGCATCAAAATCCCCCTCTATTGAATCATCCAATGTCTACTAAAGTGGAAAAGTCGTCAATCATCCCCATTCTGACTTAGAGCTTGGAGCCGATGAAGGTCGAGCACTTCAATCTGCGAACCGTTGACAGCAATAATTCCTTTACTGCTGAGACGGTAGAAGGCTCTAGAAAGCGTCGCGGGGATCGTACCTAGTACGGCTGCAAGTTGCGTTTTGGTTAAATCTAACGTCACAGGATTGATGAGATTGGAGCGATCGACAGATTTTTGAGAATTTGCGTTGTTGAGATTGAGGAGATATGCAGCTAGGCGTTGTGGCACATCTTTGAACGATAAATCTTCAATCACACTGACTAAATGGCGTGAATGCCGGGATAAACTAACTAGCATATTAATGGCGATGTCAGGATCTTGCCGAAGTGACTCCAGAAATATTTGGCGTGGAAAAAAGATCAGTTCAACTCGATCTAAGGCAGCAGCAGATGCTGGAAATGGCTGACCATCCAATGCCGCAACTTCCGCAAAGTCGTCTCTTTGCTCAAAGATATTGAGAATTGCTCTCTGCCGATCGATGAAACTTTAAAGACCTTGACGCGCCCCGTTTTTACGATAAAAATCTTGTGGCTGGGCTGTCTTGCTCAAAGATTAATTCATCTTTTTGCCAGGTTTGGATCTGAACAATTTGGCATAAGCGAATCATTTGCGATCGCGAGAGTCC
>JAYVVL010000262.1:0-3945 GCA_043787035.1 Synechococcales cyanobacterium | reverse complement strand
AAACCATATCAGCATCGGAAAAATCCTGCTCCAATATGGCTGCCCCAGGCGTTGCAATGGTGTTGATGCCATTCGCTTTAGCAGAGATAAGGCTAACCGGTGTATCTTCAATGGCAATGACTTGGCTAGCATCTAGCTTCAACTGCCATAGACAATAAGCATAGGCATCGGGAGCAGGTTTAGGTCGAGCAATCTGGTCTATCGTAACAATCTTTGTAAACCAATCAAAGGAGAGTGACTTTGCCAACGCAGACTCTAGAGCCTTAACATTTTCCATAGCCGTCGAAGTACATAGTGCGATCGGAATCGAGTTGTTACGACAAGCACCCATCAACTCAACCACCCCTAGACGCGGATGCAAATCTTCTTGACCTAGCATTTCAACATAATGATCAGTCTTAGCCGTATGAAGCTCGACAACCATCGTATCGGTAACAGACATAAGCTCAGGATGAGCATCGCGGTAGGCCCGAATACGGTTCTGTCCACCATTTGTTCTGAGTAAATCACGGTAGGTTTCAGCCGTCCAAACCCAGTCTAATCCAGCGGCTTCAAAAGCCGAGTTAAAGGCTCGGCGTTGAATGTCAGACGTTTCTGCGATCGTCCCAATTGCGCCAAAGATAACGGCTTTAGGGGTAAATAGTGTTGCTCTCGTGGGTGCTTTCATAGGTATTATTTCCAGTTGTACAGTTTCTAGCTTTATCGAGACTCGATCGAAAGAAAACTTTCAGTAATGGAAGTTTTCTCAGCATTTAACCATGAGCTAATCATCGCTAGATCAGCATAATAAAATAGGTATAAACGCTTTAAACCATTGGCTTTAAATTAACAAGGTTAGATAACCGTTAGATCTTTGCCATCAAGCTTAGGCCATTAGCATATCGCTTCTTTTATTGAATGTCTAGCGGACTAAATTTATGAGAATGATGTTGAAGATTTGTCTTTCCGTTATTGCTAAAAGGCTTACGATCAATTTTCTGAGATACACCTAATGATAGAGAGTAAAGAACCATATTTTTTCTTAAGTTTGTAACCGCATTGAGATTATTTCTAGTTAGTTTCGTCTGACTTAGCCTCTACTCAGAATTCAGCCGATCGACTAATTTAGATCGCTCAAAACACCACCTATAGGAGCACTATGAGTACACTCAATCCTTCTGTACCGTCGTCTGAAGCCAATGACAACAAGCGCACGGTCAACGAGGATGCAAAGGATCGCAGCCTTGACGCTTATCGCACTGCCCCCACTGAACTTCTGGCGACCGATGATGGGCACTTAGTAAGCAATACTGATGATTCACTCAAAGCTGGAGGACGAGGACCAACGCTGCTTGAAGATTTTCATTTTCAAGAAAAACTGTCTAACTTCGATCGAGAACGGATTCCGGAGCGGGTTGTTCATGCACGCGGATCGGGCGCTCATGGCTATTTTCAGCCTTATGCTGCTCAGACTGAGTTTACCAAAGCTAAGTTCTTGCAAAATGCGGAAACCAAGACACCCGTATTTGTTCGATTTTCAACGGTCGGCGGTTCGCGGGGTTCTGCTGACTCAGTGCGGGATGTGCGTGGCTTCTCGGTGAAGTTCTATACGGAAGACGGGAACTACGATATTGTAGGCAACAACATTCCCGTGTTCTTTATTCAAGATGCGATTAAGTTTCCGGATATTGCCCATGCGGTCAAACCTGAACCGGATAGTGAAATGCCCCAAGCTTCGACCGCGCATCCGAACTTCTGGGATTTTATTTCTCTAATTCCCGAGTCGATGCACATGATCATGTGGCTATTATCCGATCGGACCCTGCCGCGCAATTTCCGAATGATGCAAGGGTTTGGGATTCATACGTTTCGTTGGGTGAATGAACAGGGGAAATCAAGGTTTGTCAAATATCACTGGAAACCTCTAGCAGGCGTTCATTCCAATGTCTTTGATGAAGCTCAAAAAATCGCAGGCAAAGATCCAGATTTTCATCGTCGAGATCTGTGGGAATCTATTGAGAAAGGGAATTATCCAGAGTATGAGTTAGGCGTACAAATAATTGAAGAAGCAGATGAATCAAGCTTTGATTTCGATATTCTAGATTCAACCAAACTCATTCCTGAAGAGCTAGTTCCTGTACAACCGATCGGAAAAATGGTGTTGAATCGCAATCCAGATAACTTCTTTGCAGAAACAGAGCAAGTTGCGTTTCGTCCCTCTAACGTGGTGTCCGGCATTGACTTTAGCGATGATCCATTATTGCAAGGTCGGCTTTTTTCCTATCATGATAGTCAACTCCATCGCTTAGGTAGCCCTAACTTTATTCACCTTCCGATTAACCGTCCGGTTTGCCCCTTTGGTAACCATAACCAAGATGGTCGAATGCAGATGGAGATCAAGACCAGTCGGGTGAATTACTCACCTAATACTCTTGGCAACAATCAACCGGCTCCCGCAACGGTGGAACAAGGTGCTTTTACGCATTTTCCAGAACGGGTTGAGGGCCATAAGGTGAGGGAGCGCAGTCCAAGTTTTGCCGATCATTTTAGTCAGGCAACCTTGTTTTGGAACAGTTTATCATCGATCGAAAAAGATCATTTAGTCAAAGCTGCTCATTTTGAGCTTGGCAAAGTAAAAAATGATGATATTAGGCAACGAATGCTTGAACGCTTCAGCAAAGTCGATACGGAGCTTACGGCTCGCATCGCTGAAGGTCTAGGAATGCCTGCTCCGGCGAAATCTGAAGTTCCTAATCATGGCAAAAAATCAGCAGCCCTTAGCCAAGAGCATACGACCAAAACAGTTCAAGGTCGTAAGGTTGCAATTCTAGCAGCAAACGGGGTAGACAGCATACAGCTAACGGCCCTGAAGCAATCACTCAGCGCCCTAAATATGGGAGCAGAAGTGGTTTCAAAATTTGGTGGCGAAATCCACAGTGCCGAAGGCAATCCCATAAAAGTTGATCAGACCTTCCTAACAACAACTTCAGTTTTATATGATGCTATCTATGTGCCGGGTGGAACTCAGAGCATTAAAACCTTAAATGCGTGTGGGGAAGCGCAGGATTTTGTTCATGAGGCATTCAAACATTTTAAACCGATCGCGGCTTCGGCTGAGGGTGTAGATCTGTTAATGAACGCTAACCTTAAGAACATCAATTTCAGCAAAACTAAAGGTGGATTAGGCAATGAATTTGGGGTGATTACTAACCGTGATGTATCGGGAATGGAGTCATTTGTTAGCACCTTTATTGAAGCGATCAAAGAGCACCGTCACTGGAAACGATCGCTCTAATGAATTGCCCCAATCGCTCTAGAGTAAGCGCACATTAAACGATAACTTAGCATACAGATTTCAAGACCCTAGTTTTAAATTAGTTTGTGTTTGTTTGCTTTAGCAGTAACACGATCGTTAGGGGAGGCTGCAATCATTAGATTTCGTAACCAATGATCATAATAAGTCACCCCATTGAAATCCTGAAAGGGCGACATCTAATGGGGTTACATATCTTGGACTTTACGGCAGTAAGGATGAAAATTTCAGAGTATCGCCATCGCTCTGACGGCTTGATTCGCTGATGGAAGTTTGCCATGGAAATACTGCATGGCATAAGTGATTGTGCAAAATTAATTGTGTATTCCTTTCTAAATCCTTTGAGCACTTTTTCAATAGATGCAGCCAAATATGCAGCCAATTGATCCAAGATTTCCTGAGGGGTTGCCCTTCTAGGAGTTCAGCAACTCAGGTCCATGCCAAGAAGAATCATACGCCTCACGATCGCACAGCCAATCGTTTCAACCGAGAATTTTTTGATAGAGTAAACAACGGACCGCTCCAACCCCACTTGCGCACCCTAGTTCATGAACGTCAAAACCCTCAAAACCCGAGCTAGTACCCTTTTTGCAACTGCTAAAAGTTCACTGCTCACGCGGCCCATCGCCGGATCGATCGCCCTCATTGCCGGA
>JAYVVL010000261.1:0-3945 GCA_043787035.1 Synechococcales cyanobacterium | reverse complement strand
TGTAGAAAAAATGGATACAGTTTGTCGATGCTCCTCGCACCTTGCCCGTGATACCCCGACCCATCGCCTTCATAACGGGGCAATGAGGCCCAAGTGCTCGCCGATTTAGACAGTGCTTTGGAAAAGGCGGTCCGACTGACCGTAACTTTAGATTGCTTCCAATCGATGCCGCTATAGAGAATGTTCCAAATGTCTAACTCTTGCAATTTGTAGATTCCAGCTAGGTCTTGGTTACGCGGTGAGAATTTTCCATCCTCAAACCAGAACGCCGTCTTCCACCGATCGCGAACTGCCGCGTAGGTATCGGGATGCCATTGCAAGGCTCCCGTGCAGGCGCTACAAAGCCTTTCAGACCCTACCCCCGTACAGGGAATAATCCGATCGGTCCAATAAGGATGATCTTTAAACGCATAGCTCAATGGAATTTGGCGGTAACTTAATGCCTGAGTTCGGTAAGCGTCAATGTCGTTTCGACCGGGATACCACGTTCCTTCGGCAAAGGCGATCGTCCGAATATAAGCACGCACGATCGTCCAGCCGATTTCTTCGTTGGGCATCGATGGAGAAATCACTGATTGAGTCGGTGACACGACTGCGCATGGAAACCAAAATAAGCAGAACTAGGTTAACATTGTGGGTTGATTATTCTACGAATTAGCCTCTTATTGTATGCTTCAGTCCCCACCGCCGATCATCCGTTTTTTAGCAAATAAGATTCAGAGTACTGAGGCTGACTTTGAAGAATATCTGATTGACGTCTCCACAATCTTTGCAGAGTTTAATGGTCAAACCTATGATCGTGATGCCATAGTCGATAGATTTCTAGTCCTGTCCGGTAGATCTAATGAGAGTGAGCGAGATCCATCATTTTACCGTGACAAGTTTAGCTCCTACGCCAGTTTTTTAGGAATCCTGATAGTAGAGCGCGAAGGGGATAGGTGGGTGTGCAGGCTTTCCGGTGCTGCATCTCAACTCCTTTGCGGTGACGAGCCTAACGTTCGAGCATTTTCCAGAGTTCAATTATGTTTACTCCAGTATCCGTACATTGTTGGCACGCAGTATAAACCCAACTCCGCATTTATAGTGTGGAATGCACAGAAGCCAATAGTAAATATGATTAAGTCTCAGGTTAGAGTCGTTCCCTTTAGGCTAATTTTAAATGCCTTGAAAGTGAAATCTAAAATAAACGATATTACTCTTTCAAGTATTAGCTTGACACACAAAGAAATATTTTTCTTGTTTAATAGTGCATTTACTAATCAACATCCGAACCCTTCTGAAGATAAGATTTCTAGTGTCTTACGATTATCCGAAATTGAGGAGCTACCCTCTACTCTAGATCTAGAAGAGTTTCAGCGAAATTTTCACTTTTTTGAAACAACAGGTTTGATTAAACGTTCTGAAGGTAGTTTGATGTTAGATTTAAGCGATGACTTGGAATCAAGTAGCTCCAAACTGGAGATGATTAACACGATAGCTAGCATGACTAGCTTCTGTGAGGAGTTTTATAACTATGATTCTCTCTCCATTGAGGCACATCTTAAGAAAATGGCATATGATGCTGGTTGGTCGCAATATTATGATGGAAGCAAATTACCCCAAGATGTCTATTCATGTCTAACAGGAAACTTGCCAAGCAATCAAACTTTATCAACTCAAGGTGACTGTGAAGAAGTGGAGGAGTCATTCACTATCTCACCAACAGTGAGTTTTCCCCCTCTAACTCCTAGACAAGCGTTTCGTCCTTCAACATCGTATAACTCAAATAAATCAACTACTGACCCTGAATTAACTCAATTAAAACGCCAAAAAAGTAACGCTTATCATAGATTTCTAGTTAAGAAAGTAGAAGAGCAACTTCGAGCCAGAGGATGTGAAGAACCTAAAGACAACATCTATATTGACCTGACTGGCGAAATTAATGGCATAAAAATTCTTTTTGAGATGAAAAGCTGCAATCCTAGCAACGCAATAGCTCAAATCCGGAAAGCTGTCAGTCAAGTATACGAATACAGGTATCGCTACGCTCATGAGTTCCCACAAGAGTCTACGCTATTGTGCATTGTCACCCAAGAGCGGCCTGATGATTGGTGGCTTAACTACCTTACTAATGATCGCGGGATAAATGTCATTTGGTTAGAGGGCGATGTTAATCTTGCTTGTGCTCCTGATTGTGATGAATTAATTCGACAGCTTGTTGACAGAGTTGAGTAGTAATCAGACAGGTATAAGATCGCGAGTAGGTAATACTTGTAGTCCAGCTTCTTCTTCAGCATCTACGGTTGTTTTTTGAAACAGTTGTAACAAGTGAGTTTGTCCCAGAGAGACAAGCATTTTATCAGTTGTTCGTACAGTACCTAAAGAAACGTCAAATAAATTAAGAGCTATGTACTTAGCCCAAACAGCCGCTAACATAGGAGGAACTGCATTGCCAACCTGCCGAATAGGATGTCTGCTAGTTCCAGAAAAACACCAAAAATCTGGAAAAGTTTGCATCCTTGCTGATTCACGCGGAGTGACTTCACGCGGTTGAAAGGGATGAACATGTCCTTTCCCACCACCTTTATCTGAGCCGACGATTATTGTATAACTTGGTCTATCTGGATGTAGTTTATTGATTCTAGTGGCAGAATCTCTCTCTCCAAATCTCAAGTTTTTATACCTATTCTTAATCTCATCACTGTGCTTTCTCCCAATGTGATTATGAATAGTTCTAAGTTCCTCAGGTAAACCAGTCAATGCATGTTTAACGCAAACTCTCGGCAGACGCTCGATTCCCATTTGGGTATTATCTCCTTTGAGTTGTTCTGTTCCACCATGCGTTGCTAGTAATTCTGGCAGATTGATAGGAAGTTCAATTCCAGAACGTGACCCTATAATGAAAACCCTTTTTCTATATTGAGGAACACCATAATCAGCAGCTTCCACAACATAGAACTTAACCTTATAAGGCTGAATTGCTTCTAAAGCTTGCAAGACTTGTTTAAACGTCTCGCCACCATTCACCGTTAATAAACCAGGTACGTTCTCCAGCCAAAAGCATTCAGGCTCAAGAGCCTTTACATAGCTGACAAATCGCCACATTAGATTCCCACGCGGATCATCCATCCCTTTACGACGACCAAATACTGAGAACGATTGACACGGTGGACCTCCAGTTAATAAAGCGACCTGCCCTTTACGCAGTCTAGCTGCCCTTAGCAACACCTCTCCCTCAACTTGCCAAGCATCCCTTTGCAACACAACTGCGTTGCTTAAAAAATCATGGGTTCCGGTTCTGCGCCCCTCTCGCCTGTTATTGCGAAGGGTAATGCAAGAGTGGTTATCTATCTCAAGACAGCAACGTGTTTCAAAAATACCAGTTGCTTCTAAGCCTAAATCCAGCCCACCCGCTCCTGAAAACACGGAAATGACGGGTAATTTGCCGTTTATCAAGTATTTGGCGAGAGTATTACTCATATATTTTGCTCCATAATAATCTATATTGTACACGCTTTTCGCCCGCCTGCCTATGAACATGTAAACATGCTTATAGACTTTGGTCAAGTAAGATTTAAGACTAAAATTGTGGATCCCTTATGGCTGGTACTCGAATTTCTGACGACCTACATCAACAGTTGCAAGTGATTAGAGCAGAGCTTCTGCGCGAACTTGGCTCTGAGGCTCCTGCCTTACAAGATATGGTCAATATAGCAATAACAAGGTTTGTGGAGAGTTGGCAGACAGTAGAGCGTCAGGAAATCTTGAAAGCTTTACTTGAATCACGAGAAAAAGCTCGTTCAAGGATGGGACAACGTGATTAGCTGCTAATCTTCTGTAAGCGGCACAGCATGATTTCACCAGATGGTACACTAGCATCATTTGATGCGCCATGCGTTGCGGCGTTTCACAGAATTGCTCAAACTCCGTTGAACTTCCCTCAAATTCGATATTCACTCGCATGGG
>JAYVVL010000260.1:0-3954 GCA_043787035.1 Synechococcales cyanobacterium | reverse complement strand
TGCTCATCCTCAATCACTGCATGAAGCTAGACACCAAGAGCATTCGCATCCACAAAAATTACGGCACGTTTTCTTCGATCGTCTGTTTTCCCAGCCAGCTTAACCAAGTCATCATGAATCTCTTGAGCAATAGCATCGACGCCCTCGAAATCCATACTCATACCCAGACCCATCCCACCATCACCATCACAACCGATGCAACAGTCGCTCAAAACCACCTCCAAATCCGGATTCACGACAACGGCAGTGGCATCTCCAAGGAAGTCCAATCCCGCATGTTTGATCCGTTCTTCACGACCAAGGCGATCGGCAAAGGCACCGGACTCGGACTCTCCATCAGCTACCAAATCATCACCCTCGAACATCACGGCACCCTCGTCTGTCATTCCAGCCCCGAGCACGGCACCACTTTCACCATTACGCTCCCGATCGATCCAGCCGCAGAACTTGTCGCACCTGTTTTATTCTTGGAACGGAGTCTGGAACCGGCCTAACTCCAGCAGCCGTTTTGCTGTTTCCGGTTCCACGGGAAGTACCGACAGCCGAGTTCCGCGTTTGACCACCAGCAACTCCTCAGGTTCAAATCGTTCTCGCAATTGCTCCAGCGAAATAAGTTCATTTAAGGTCTCCACATACTGAAATTTTACCGTGTGCCAGCGCGGATTCTCAAGGGTGGACTTCGGGTCAAAATAATCCCCTAAGGGATCAAACTGCGAGGGATCGACCACCAAGGTCTCCACCACTATGACAAGTCCGGCCAGACCGGGGGGCCTAGCGTTGGAGTGATAAAAAAATGCGTAGTCACCGACCTGCATAGATTTCAGGTAATTTCGGGCCTGGTAATTACGAACCCCGTCCCAAATTCCAATGCCTTCGCGCTTCATGGATTCAATGCTGTATACATCCGGCTCTGATTTGATCAACCAATACGACATAGCAGAAGAATTAACAAAAATGAATAATAAAGACACTAAATTTTACACTGGTTTTATACTGGCTCTTCGCTTGGCTTTCTAGGCTACTTTTTCAACGATCGGCATCTTAAATCTACAATCCTGAACTAAATCAGCCTCTAGCGATTACGCTATATGGAAGTTAATTGTCGCTTTAAAATATTTACTTAACCCCATGAATCACGGTCAAGATGCCCTCTCCGTTCTCAAGGAAACCAGCCGCACTTTCTACATCCCCATTAGTCGTCTCCCGGAGGGCTTGATGGAAGCGGTGGCATCGGGCTATCTGTGTATGCGGGCAATCGATGAAGTCGAAGACCATCCCACGGTGGACAAGAATATCAAGGCCCAAGTGTTGCGCGATCTGAGTCAAGCTCTACAATCCGGCCATACGCGGTTTGACCTTCATGCGTTCGATCGGGCTTTTGGGGATTATGCGGCAGCCTTTCCGGAGGTTTCGCTCAGGCTGGCTGAGTGGGCTAACTATGCGCCCCTAGACATTGCCCCTCGAATCTGGGAAGCGACGGCTGCGATGGCCGATCGGATGGCGTACTGGGCGGATCACAACTGGGAGATTAAGACAGAGTTTGACCTCGATCGCTACACCTTTAGCGTGGCGGGATCGGTGGGGTTGCTGTTGTCTGACCTGTGGGCGTGGCACGACGGGGTGCGGACGAATCGGATTCAGGCGATCGGGTTTGGGCGGGGGTTGCAGTCGGTGAATATTTTACGGAACCACAAAGAGGATCTAGTACGCGGGGTTAGCTTTATGCCCCACGGCTGGACCCACATTGAACTTGATGTCTACGCAAGACGAAATCTAGTATTGGCTGAGGCATACACCCAAGCCTTACCAAAAGGTCCTGCCCGTGATTTCTGTGTGTTGCCATTGGCATTGGCTCAAGCGACACTCGATACGATGACAAACGGATTGCCGAAGCTATCGCGATCGCAGGTGATGGCGGTGGTTAATCAGGTGACGGGGTTGAGTTTCTAGAAGTCTATGGTAGATTAGCACGAGCATTTCGACGCATCATCTCCGGCTTAATCCGACGCAATGCGGAGGCTCGAAACCGCCGATCATATTCGTCTTGGGACAACTCCGCTAGCTCGGCTAACTTGGGTGATACATTCCACTCGTAGGGCTGAAAATCCACGCAGTCCGTCTCTTGGGCAAATCGTTGATTCCACGGGCAAACATCCTGGCAAATATCACACCCCGCGACCCAGCCATTCAGGTTTTGTGCAATGTTGTCGGGAAGGGTTTCCGATCGGTTTTCAATGGTGTGGTAGGCAATGCACTGGGCGGCATTCACCGTAAAGGGCGACACAATTGCACCCGTCGGACAGGCATCTATGCAGCGGGTGCAGGTTCCACAGTGTGCGGTGTGGGGAGGGTCCGGTTGGAGATCGAGGGTGGTGAGAATCTCCCCAAGGAAGACCCAGGAGCCATATTCACGGGTGATGACGTTGCTATTTTTAGCGACCCAACCGAGGCCCGATCGCTGTGCCCAAAGTTTGTCTTGGATGGGTCCGGTGTCGGCGTAATAGCGTGTTTTGATAGTGCTGTCTAGTGATTCTAGCCACGTTGAAAATGCCTTTAGTTTTTTATGTAAAACCTTATGATAATCGCGTCCCCATCCATAGCGTGAAATTTTTGCTGTTGTGTTATCAAAGTCTTCTCTTGAATGAGGCGTATAGTAATTCAGCACAACACAAATGACGGTTTTTACGTCTGGCAATAGCAATCGCACATCTTGCCGACGCGGTGCTTCCATCCAGCCAAGATCGGCATGATAGCCTTTATTGAGCCAATCATTAAGCTGGGTCGGCGCTTCGTTTTCCCAGTCGGACACGCGCGCGAAACCGACTTTATGAAAGCCCAGGGTTTCAAGCTGAGTCTGTATTCTGGCGCGATCGATCGTTTCCATCCCAAATCACTCCAAACGCAGATGCCTTGTCACACTAGAATAAGACACCCCGAATGTCTAGCCCCATGAAACTCACCACTCGCGGACATTACAGTGTCAAAGCGTTATTAGATCTCAGTTTTCAGCCGAAGTTTGGTCCGGCCTCGGTGAATGCTATTGCCCAGCGACAGGATCTGCCTGCGCCGTATTTGGAGAAACTGCTAATTGAACTCCGTAAGGCCAATCTAGTGAATTCGGTACGGGGGGCGCAAGGCGGCTATCAGCTCGCCCGATCGCCCTCTCAAATCACTCTCGGACAGATTTTGGCGGCGGTGGGAGAGGCGGTCGATCCGTTACCACATCAGACTCGATCGGACGGTCAGGCGGAGGATTGGGTGACGTTTGCGGTGTGGAATCGGCTCCACCAAAAGATGCAAACGGTTCTCTATGGGATTACGCTGGAGGATTTGTACTACGATGCAAGAAGCTGGCAAGCCGCTCAGGGCAGTGATGCGAGCTTTATTGTTTAGAAGGGATTGCTCAGTCGATCGCCGGAGTCCAAGTACAAATGGCGCGGAGAAATTGGAGCAGTTAGAAGGCGCGATCGGGGAAATGGATTATGACTTACCTAGAGAGTCTAGCGTGGGTTTAGACTGACAATCGGCATTTAGCATTTTTGGAGACCTCGCCCGTGAGTGACATTCAGTTCTGGAAGCCTGTGTATCAACTGTATGATGAGAGAAGCTGTTGAAAGGTTCTTTCTATGCAACATCCTTCACTATTCCTAATTTTATCGCAGTTGAGGGCATATGTAGATCAGTGCTATGGCGATCGCCTGAAATATCTTATTTTGTTTGGTTCTCAGTCTAGAAATGACGCAACGCCAGACTCAGATATTGATGTCATGCTGGTATTAGCCAGAACCGAGAATGCCTATGCTGAATACGATCGAATCAGTCAATTTGTGGCAGATCTTTGTCTAGAGCATGAGGTCGGCGTTGCTGATTTAAGGTATGACGGCTTGAGGAACTGGGACATCCTTGAACTTAAGGTAGTGGACTAACAGCCGAATTGAATGAGCTAGCATTTCT
>JAYVVL010000259.1:0-11069 GCA_043787035.1 Synechococcales cyanobacterium | reverse complement strand
TCGGTCCCTTGATTTCAGGAACGCGATTCAGCAATGAGGCTCGTCCCATCGAATCTGGGGTGGGTGCAATCCCGCCGCCGTAGAACGCCACAGATGCCTTTATTCGATCGCCATGGGCTGCACTCATGAGAAACGCATATCGCCCACCCATACAAAACCCAACAGTGCCGATCGCATTTTTGCGCACATTGAACTGTTTGCCTAAATAATCCAAGGTCTGCCCAAATTCTTTCACGACGGTGTCGTCTTTGAGGGTTTTGAGCTTGGCTACGGCATCGTTAATTTTATCGTAGGGATAGCTATCTCCATAGTAAATGTCAGGCGCGATCGCTGCGTAGCCGTATTTTGCGTAGAGGTTGCAGACCGACTTGATTTGGTCGTTTAGTCCGAAGGCTTCCATGATCACGATAACGGCAGGAAAAGGACCCCGGCCTTGGGTCGGTTTGACATAGTAGCCTTTGAGCTCACCTGCGATCGTCACCATACTGCCTTGGG
This sequence comes from Synechococcales cyanobacterium, assembly GCA_043787035.1. GTDB lineage: Bacteria > Cyanobacteriota > Cyanobacteriia > Leptolyngbyales > Leptolyngbyaceae > JAAFJU01. The sequence goes on along the minus strand of JAYVVL010000259.1, from coordinate 10,574 downwards.
GCATAGACTCTTTGAGATCCGGCTTAGTCGGCTTGGGCGTGAAGAGTTCTGGTTTTTTCTCGCTGGGCAGAGTTTTGGCCTGGGCCAATCCAGCGATTTGGGCAAGCGTTGCGCCAGTAACAAGGCTAGAACCAAGGAGAATGTTGCGGCGTTTCATATCGGGTCTGGGTCTCGTGATACTACATCGATTGTTGCCCATCATTGTGACAGATCATTTAGGATAGCCACCCTTTCCTATGAACGATTTAATCAATTATTTTGTCTGCCTCTTCGCCACCACGAACAGAGATGGGCTATAGTTATGATATGAATGTTAAAAAATGTAACCATTCTTAAAATTTAAACTGACATACATGTTTGACCTACCTGCAACCACTAATCCCGAACTACTCAAAGCCCTTCTAGAACCGCTTCTAGAAGACTTCGACTACTGGTTTTCACGATCGAAAACACTGCTGGAATCAGAGCGAATGGGGTTTATGACTCAGGAAGAGCAAGCGGATTTGTTGAGACGAGTGGTGGATTGCTTGGGTTCAGTTAGCGTCATGCGATCGCTGATGATGGCGACGGGCAACCAGGCTGGCGTGGAGATGTCAGTGTTGATGGGATGGCACACCTTGGTGCATGAATGCTGGGGCGTGAGCATGAAGCATCGCACGGAACAATCGGCAGGTTGATCCAGATCTGCTGTAGGGAGTGAAGGTAGTGTTGAGTCGGGCAAGGACGGATTGGGGTAGCGAGCTTATGGATGCTCTTCCCGAATCCTGTAAAATCTGCGACACTGGTTATTAACTGAGTTCATTTAGGATGTCAGGTCAAGTATTTATGTGGCTCCAAGTTATCTATCTTCTAGCGTTTGCAGTGATTGCTGTTTTGGCGATCGGGAATTTGGTTCGGAGTATGGTGGCGTTGGGCATGGAGTCTCAGGGGCAAGAGCCTCCTAATTGGGCAAGTCCTTATGGTCCTAGCCGTCAAGCAACGACGGGCCGCAAACGATCGCCGCAGCATCCAGAAATGCTAGATGAAAAGGGTCAAGTGATTAACGAGCCACTGCTTGTGATGCGGTCGTTGTCTATGGATGATGCGCGGGAACGACTAGATGCAATTTATCGATCGTCGCCCGGCGGAGAATCAGAAGCCTCTGATAACTAAGGGTCAACATCTTTATACTGAGTCTATCATCAGTGTAGATTTGCCCAACAATTTTTAGCAATCTGCCAGTCTTCTTCAGTATGCAACACCAAGATGCTTACGGGTAGACTTTTATTGGCAATATTACGATCGGCCTTTACCGATTGGTTAAGATTCTCGTCTAGCGATACTCCCAAGAATTCTAACCCCTGACAAACTGCCGATCGCACCGCCGCGTTATTTTCCCCAACCCCAGCCGTGAAAATTAACGCATCGAGTCCTTCCAAACTCATGCGCATTGCACCAATCCCACTGCGAATGCGATGGATGTATACATCCCAGGCTAATTTTGCCCGTTGATCACCCGTTTGAATTGCGGTTTGTATCATTCGTAGGTCATGGGAGATGCCCGATAATCCTTTCAATCCTGACTGTTGATTAAGCAATCTATCCAGTCCAGCGGCATCATAGCCCTGTTGTCGCATCAAGTAGATCAAAATGCCGGGATCAACCGAACCCGATCGACTCCCCATCATCAGTCCCTCTAAAGGTGTAAATCCCATCGTAGTGTCAACACTTTGGCCGTTTTGGATGGCAGTTAAGGAGCAGCCATTTCCTAAATGACAACTAATTAACCGTAAGCTTTCAAGGTCACGGCCCAACAGTTGCGCCGCCCGATCGGCGCAGTAAGCATGGCTGATGCCATGGAATCCATAGCGCCGAATCCCTGCTTCAACCCATGCATAAGGCCCCGGATAGGTCGCGGCGGACTGTGGCATGTGGCTATGGAAGGCGGTATCAAATACGGCAAATTGAGGGACCTGTTCGCCCAGTAGGTCTTGGACCAGTTCAATGCCCTCTAGATTTGCCGGGTTGTGAGTGGAAGCTAACGGAATAAGGGAGGCGATCGTTGATTTGACGGTGTTGTCAATCCGCACAGTTTGCTGATAGTGCTGTCCCCCATGAACGACCCGATGGCCGACGGCATCTATTGCCCCTTTGTCCGTCATGACTTGAGTATCGCCACTCCAAAGCGTTTGCAGCATTTGTTGCATTCCATTGCGGCGATAATCTTCGATCGGTCGTAGACCATCAACGCCAGATAATTGGATCAAGCCCGTTTTACCCGATGCGGTCTTAACGTGAAGTTTGGCATCTGTCCAGTCAATTTCCGCCGACCACAGCGGTATGGGTGGTTCAGTGGGTAAGTGATTGCTCAAGTCATAGAGACAACTCTTCTGACTACTTGATCCCGCGTTTAGCACCAGAATTTTCATCGTTCAAAGGGCCACTGCCAATTAACTAGGACCTCTTGATCTTTGCCATATTCAACGGCGTAGTTGAGATTTTCGATGATGGCATCTTTCATTTGTTCCTTAAGATGAGCGGCGGCGGCCCCTAATTTAGGGACGCGATTAATGACATCAATGACTAAATTAAACCGATCGATCTGATTGCGAATCGCCAATTCTAAGGGCGTATTGATATTGCCCTTTTCCTTGTAGCCTCGAACATGAATCCGGTCTTGATTGCTACGGGCATAGGTCAGTTTGTGAATTAACCAGGGATAGCCGTGGAAGTTGAAAATCACAGGTTTATCTGTTGTAAACAACGTATTGAAATCCATTTCTGATAACCCATGGGAGTGATCTTTGGGATGAATGAGCTTATAAAGATCGACAACATTAATAAACCGGACTTTCAAATCCGGTAAAGACTGACGCAAAATGGCCGTTGCGGCCAAAGCTTCCAAGGTCGGAACATCACCGCAGCAAGCCATTACCACATCTGGTTCCTCGATTGCTTGATGATCATTACTGGCCCAATCCCAAATCCCAACGCCTTTGGTGCAGTGTTTGACGGCTTCATCGATCGTTAGATATTGGCGATGCATTTGTTTGTCAGAGACGATGACATTAATGTAGTCAGTACTGCGTAAACAATGATCGGCAACGGACAATAAACAATTGGCATCCGGTGGTAAATAAATGCGCGTGACGTCGGGGCTTTTATTCGTCACTAGATCGATGAATCCCGGATCTTGGTGACTGAAGCCATTGTGATCCTGTCTCCATACAACTGATGATAAAAGAATATTTAAAGAGGCGATCGGCGCACGCCAAGGAACATGATTTTTGGAAATATCGAGCCACTTCGCATGTTGATTCAACATCGAACCCACGATATGAGCAAAGGCTTCATAGGTGTTGAACAAGCCATGTCTGCCCGTTAACAAGTAGCCTTCTAGCCATCCTTGGAGCGTATGTTCACTCAGAATTTCCATGACCCGACCGTCTTGAGCAAGCTCACCGCCATCGGCATCTTGAGGTAAATAATCCCCCATCCAGACCTTCTTCGTGACGTCGTAAACATCCGCTAGCCGATTGGACGCTGTTTCATCTGGGCCAAACAGCCGAAAATTTGTCATGTTATCGGCCATCACATCCCGCAAAAATTTGCCTAAGACACGAGTATTTTCCGCTTGAGCAACACCGGGCTGTGGGATATCGATGGCGTATTGTCGAAAATCCGGCAAGATCAAAGCCTTACGAAGCAAGCCACCATTGGCGTGAAGATTGGCACTCATGCGCTGCAGACCCTGAGGCGCAAGGGCTTTGAGTTCCGGCATTAGCGTGCCATTGGAATCAAACAATTCTTCCGGCTTGTAGCTACGCAGCCAGTTTTCTAGGATTTGCAAATGTCCTGGTGTGGACATACTACTCATGGGAACTTGGTGCGATCGCCAGGAACCTGTCACAGCATGGCCATCCACTTCGATGGGTCCAGTCCAACCCTTGGGCGATCGTAAAATAATCATGGGCCAGCAGGGCCGACTAGGCGGCTTACTTGACTGACGGGCCTCAGTTTGGATAGTGCGAATCTGGATAATACAGGCTTCGATCGTGGTGGCCATCAATGGGTGCATGATCTGGGGATCATCGCCTTCGACAAAATACGGCGTATAGCCATAGCCTCGAAACAGCGACTCTAGCTCCTCATGGGAAATCCGCGCCAAGATACTGGGGTTAGCAATTTTGTAGCCATTTAAATGCAAAATGGGTAAAACAGCCCCATCGCGCTGAGGATTTAAGAACTTATTCGAGTGCCACGATGTGGCTAAAGGTCCTGTCTCGGCCTCTCCATCGCCCACCACCACCGCTGTAATCAAATCCGGCGAATCTAGAACAGAACCATAGGCATGGGAAAGGCTGTAGCCTAACTCCCCGCCTTCATGAATTGAACCAGGCATTTCAGGTGTGCAGTGACTACCCGTGTGTCCTGGAAACGAAAATTGCTTGAAAAACCGCTGCATCCCGATCGAATCTTGACTCTTGTCCGGATAGACCTCGGAGTAGGTTCCTTCGAGATAGATGGGTGCGAGTACGCCCGGTGCTCCATGCCCTGGCCCCGCTATGAAAATCATATTTAGATCGTACTTCTTGATCAGACGATTTAGATGAATATAAATAAAGCTCAAACCTGGACTCGTGCCCCAATGACCGAGGAGCCGAGGTTTGATATGATTTAATACTAGTGGTTGCTTTAGCAGTGGGTTGTTTTGGAGATAGATCATCCCCACTGTAAGATAGTTGCAGGCACACCAGTAAGCATGAATTTTTTGCAGTTCTTCAGGAAGTAGGGCTGAAGATATTTGGGTAAGATGATCTGTTGCTGATGTCTCTGATTGAATTGAGATCATTAGAGTAGCTCTTATCCGAAACATTATATTCCTAGTGCAGGATAGCACAATCAAAGCAATTTCAATTGAGCTTAGTCAGCAATTCTAAATTCAAACATCAGGAGGAAATGACTCGCCGTTTAGGGGGAGAATCCGCTAATGTAAAGTCAATCAAGGCTTGCCACCCCTCTAAGAGAAGAGACTTGGTAAGACTGAAAATGTCCTGAAAAAAGCCCTGACGGGTGCCACGTTGTCGCCCAATGTTTGGGTAGGCCGTATCGACCCTCTGCAAGACAGTGTGAAACAAAAGGGCGAGGCGATTGAGCGTCAGTAAAATCGCTAATAGATGCTTTTGGCCATGACCGAAGTTAGGGTTTTGATGTCACCGATTTTCTCCAAATACTTTAGCTAGTCAGTTGGAATTTTGTGCTTTGGGGTGCGATCGGGCAATTTCACTGCATCAAACACCGAGAGCAAGACGCCTAAAATCAGCGGGACATCATTGATAAAATATTCATGTTGGTCAATTTCCAAGGTGCGATCGACCAGTCTCAAAAACTTCCATTCACTCCCCGTCGTGACGCAACCATAGACGGGTTGATGTAAATCCGATCAAGCATTCAGTTGCTGGGCTGCCACCATTTCCGCACCACACTGCCCCAATCCCGCTTTGATATTTTCGTTTTTAGCTTCGACCAATGTGAGAACAGGCGATCGGACTTCGTAGGAATCCTTTGTGGCCGTCAAAATATAATCACAAAAACCTGTAAGTCCCTCTGCGGGAGCAATATTAAACTCAATTCCCGAGAAGAATCCAATCTGAAACTTTATTTGTCGTCGAATTTCCAGCAGGACAGGGGCGATGACCAACTCCGATCGAGCTTTTTCGGTATTAATCGATAATGCCAGGGAAAGGTTTTCCGTTAGGGTGGTGTTGAGATGTTCGCTGGGTACGATCGATCGGCATTGAGCAAACAGATGCAAGGGTTCTTCGATGACTAAACTGAACGCCGAGCGGAGTCGGGGTAGAGTGAATTCGCTGTAAGCCATCGTTATTTTCCCAGCAACTTCACAAGTCCAATCCCACCTAAATAGAGCACGACCACCGCACCCCCGAGCAGACTCTGTGTCAACGGATCCGTCGAAGGCGTGATCACGGCCCCCAAAACCGCCGCACCGACCAACACATAGCGCCAAGCTGACAACATCTGCTGCGATGACACAATTCCCAAAAAGCCTAATAGCGCCTGAACGATCGGAATCTGAAATGCTAGGCCAGTGCTAAACATCAACAGCAGCACAAATTCAAAATATTTATCAATGGACCAAGCCTGCTCCACGACATCTGCGCCATAGGACACAAAGAAATTCAAAGCCGCTGGAATCAGCGCTAGGTACGAAAATGCCAGCCCTGCCAAAAACAGCACGCTCGAACCCAACACTACCGGAGCCAAAAACCGCTTCTCCCGCTTCGTCAATCCCGGCGTTACATAGGCAATAATCTGATACAAAATAAACGGCGCAGACAAAACAAGCCCGGAGTATCCCGCCGTCTTAATCGAAACGAAGAAAAACTCACCCGGCGACAACTGCAAGAACTTCACGCCCTCCGCCGGAACTTCTAACAGCTTCACGATCGGTTTTACTTCTGCAAAGCACCCGGCCATCCCTACGCCCACCGCAATCAACGAATAAAAAATCCGCATCCGCAGCTCTTCCAAATGGTCAAACACCGACATTTCCGTATCATCCGCACCCTCATCGCTCAAGGCACCAAAATCCTCGTCTGGCTCGATCGCCATCACCGCCGCGTTACGAGCTTCAATAGCGTCTGCATCAATGGTTGAAGATTGGGTCGAAAATTCTACATTTGAGCCTATAGTCATTGCCAGCACACCATCCGCAAATGTTACTCACCATTGTAATGCAATGTAATCCAACCCAACCCAACATCCAACCCCAACCCCCAAAATCCAACCCCCAAAATCCGACGCATCACTCTCTCCGCAACCCATCCCCCACATCCCCAAGATCAAGCCAACGTCGTCAAGCCATTAAAATAATCACGCAATTGCCGATCGTGATCATGAGACAAATTCCCCATCGGAATCGCCCCCGGATAAAACGCCTGCACCTCCACAACCTCTAACGGATCCCATCCCGCCATAATCCCCTCCGCCTCCACCTCCACCACCACACAAATCGAATGCATCCGAGGATCGCGATCGAAATCCGAGTACACTCCCACCAACCGATTCACCGCCGTCACCACCAGCCCCGTCTCCTCCCTTAGCTCCCGCGCCACCACCGTCGGAATATCCTCCCCCCAGTCCACAATTCCTCCAGGCAAACTCCATAGCCCGTTGTCCCGTCGCCGCAACATAACAATTCGGCCATCCGACAGCTTTGCAATAATGCTTGCCCCCGTAATAGGATGCCGAAACACGACCCCCATCACATTTTTCAAGAAATGCCAAACTCGTTTCATAAGGAACCCACTCAAACAGCACTAAAGCAGCTAGACCATAAAATCGCCATCGGAATCAAAATCCTCCACACAGCTTAAATTGTCTGTAATTTAGAAAATATCTTTAAGAACCGCTAATGGATGAGTCTCAGGCTTCACCTTTTTATAAATTTGAGCGAGAGTCCCATCCGGCGCAATCAGAAACGTATTTCGAGAAATCCCTAGGTACTCCTTCCCCATAAACTTCTTCAAGCCATAACTCTCATACTGCGCTGACATTGCCCCATCCGGATCAATCAGAAGCTGAAAGGGCAGATTATGCTTCGTAATGAACTTGTTATGAGCCTTCTCATCATCCAGACTGACCCCATAAATCACCGCATTTTTCGCCCCAAACTGGTCATTTAAATCCCGAAACGCACAAGCCTCCTTCGTACATCCCGGCGTATTATCACGCGGGTAGAAATAAAGGACAACCCATTTTCCCCGCAGATCCGAAAGCGTGATCGAATCTCCCGCCGCATCAAAGAGCGTAAACTCCGGAGCCAAATCCCCAATCACCAAACCCATAATCCCTCCAAAACCAAAAACACCCAACCAAAAACTCCAACGTAGGATGCGTTAAGCGAAGCAACGCATCATTAATTCAACATCAAAGCCCTCAATACCCCGAACCCCGCCATCACCCAAACCCCATCACAATCCCAAAGCCCCCAACAGCCGATCGACCCTCAAATGCTCCTCATACATCTCCTTCACACAATGCACCTTCACCGGTTCATGTAACCGCACCTGATTAAACGCCTTTTCCACAATCCCCACCGTCGTCAACGTATCGAGATCCACCGACAAAATCGGAATCTCCACCTCTTCCGCCCGTCGCAGAATCTCCGCCGTCGGTGGAATGTGCCCCGTCAAAATCAAACATTGCGTCGAAGTCTCCAGCGCTGCAAGCTGAAGATCCTGCCGATCGCCCCCCGTCACCACCGCCATATTATGCCGCTGTTGAAAATACCTCAGCGCCGAATTCACATTCATCGCCCCAATTACCAAACTCTCAACGAGCAGATCCAAACGATCGTTCCGACAGAGCACCTCAGCCTTGAGCTGCTGCACCAACTCCTCCACAGTTACGCTGCGCAGAAGGTTGCTGCTCGGCAAAATCCCAAACACCTGAATCTTCATCGATTCTAAGAAGGGTTGAACCTGAGACTCCAGAAACGCCTGATGCTTCAGGGGCACATCATTCAGAATCACCCCAATCAACCGATCGCCCAGCCGAGCCTTCGCCGCTAATAGGCCATCCAACACCTGAGGCGAATGATATCGCACCACCATCAGCACCGACGCATCGACCGCCTGTACAACCTGAAATAGCGACAGACCAAATAGTCGTCCATCCTCCAAGTTCCCAGCCCCTTCCAAAATCACCAAATCACCCGCCTGATGAACCGCAGACTGGCGCAAGGCACCTAGATAATCCGTCTGATCAACCTGCTCTAACCGCTTACGAAAAACCTCGAAATCGCCCAGATTAACCGCCGTTGGGAGAATACGATCGGGTCCAAGCTGCAACGTCTTCGCAATGAATGCAACATCTTCATCAACCTCCTCGCTGCCCCCACTTCCCCCGCTTACCGGCTTCCCATAGGCCAAGTCCAGCCCCTTTGCCTTAAGCCGATCGGCGACTCCAATCATGGCAGCCGATTTCCCACTGTAGGGTTCTAGAGACCCAATAACCAAATATTTTGCGGACTGTGCCACGAGTGTCGCTCCCAAGTAGGCGGTTCAATCAGTATAGAGGACCAGGCGCTGCAAAAACGCACTGCTAAAATGCCGATCCAGGGCAATAACAATACATTGAAAAGTCCTAACCATAGGATGGGACTAGAAATTTACTGGGTGGGGGGCTGCTCATCAATGCGGAGTAGCTTCCGGTAGAAGCCTTGAGAAAAGTCTGCTAGACGAGACCGACGGAATCCGGTGATCACCTCAATCAAAAAATCCACAAATTCAAAATTTGCCATCATGACTTCATAGCTAAGTTCAGCATTACCATCGAACTGGATGCGGCAACGGCATAAGTCGGCAGGTAAGCTGGAAATATTCCAAGTCGCAATAAAGGAGATGCTGTCCGCCCCCTCAATATTTCGTGTCCCTTCAACGTTACCGCGTTGATAAAGGCTGATGGCATAGGGCAAGATTTGCTTTTTGCTGGCTTGAGGGTAGTACGGAGCATAGACGCCGCACTGGGGTGGAGGAGCCGGTTGAAGTTTTTCGATGGACATAACTGCTTTGGATTGAGCGGTGGATGAACTGATATTCCGATCGCATTCAAGGTTAACGCAGGATTGCCGTTGAGGCTCACCTTCCTTAATTAAAGCCTAGAAAAGGTTAATCATTTCTGGGCGGTACTGACCTGATGCCTATTCTTACTCTTCCCCCTCCAGAAAAATTCTCGACAGAAGAAAGAGAATATTCGCAAAGGAATTTGGGTCGTGAGGAGGAGATCGAGCGCGGGGGTGCCTGTGGTGAGGTTTGATAATCCCTGCCTACTTGGCCCTCGTAGTGCTTTCTTTACAAATTGATACAATCTTCTTTACAAATTGATACAAAGCTGTTAATGTTTATTCATAGACAAACGACAAACACAACAAGATTTTTGGAGCACCCCATGAGAACTGGTTCTAACATTGATGATCAAGGCTTGATGAACGTCTTCGCAGTTGAGCCGAAGATGACCTACGTCGAGGGTGAGAAGTCTCAGTTCGGGTTTAACGTACATTCTGAAAAGCTGAATGGTCGTTTGGCGATGATTGGGTTTGTGTCAGCGATTGCGCTCGAAGCGATTACTGGACATGGCGTTATTGGATTCTTGACAAGCCTGTAGGGTTCAAGACAAGCGTTAATTGTTCGGTAGAAACGTGACCTGCTGGTCAGAATATTTCGTCTAGTAGCGACGATCGAATTAACTCGGTCGTCGCTTTGGTTTTGTTTACGTTGTCTTTAAACATCGATTATGCAGGTTTAATGTAACGAACCTTCAGTTTTTTGTGAATATGCAGAATATGAGGGGAGTAATGGGTAGTCATACTTGACCCGAGAGGGGACAACATTGAATGATATGCAGTGCAGCTACCCACAATTTGGACTATTCGTCTCACCTATTAGTTTGAGGTCATGTTTATGATTAACTTGTTTCGTTTAATTACGCCATTTGTGCTCAAAACGATCGTAGCAACGGCTTTACTGCTTCCGGTTGCGCCGATCGTTCATGTTCGGTCTTCGGGTTTAGCG
>JAYVVL010000258.1:0-11078 GCA_043787035.1 Synechococcales cyanobacterium | reverse complement strand
TCCTTCATTGCACTCGTGATGGGACTGAGCGCCTTAGCTGTTGCCCCAACGACGCCTAGCCTGCCCGGTGGGATGCAAGTCGCACTGTGGACGGTTCTGTCGCTCCTACTCTTCGCCCTTTCCCGAACATTCGTAAAAGCGATTTCCCCGTCACGATCGTTCGATGCAGTTCTCGGGGAGACACTCACGGAAATCGTCCCTGGTGAGACCGGACGCGTCTTCTACGAAGGTCAGTCTTGGCTGGCCCAATGCGACGATCCGACCGTTGCGATCGCTGCTCAACAACCCGTTCGGATTCTCAATAGACAGGGCACAATGTTAATCATTACTGAATTGATATCACCCGGTTAATCGAAATCTGCCTTTTCAATTCTCAATTCTTCATTCTTAATTTTACCATGTGGGAATTCCTCATTGCTTCAGCCCTCGGTATCGGTGCGCTCAGCACGGTCAAAATCATTCAGCAAGGCGAAGAAGCCTTGGTTGAGCGCCTCGGACAGTTCGATCGCAAGCTTGAACCGGGTCTGAATATCCTGGTGCCGGGACTCGATCGGGTGGCGTACCGCGATACGATTCGTGAAAAAGTGTTCGACATTCCCCCCCAAAATTGCATCACCAAAGACAACGTGTCGCTGGCGGCGGATGCGGTCATTTATTGGCGAATTGTAGACATGGACAAAACCTATTACAAGGTCCAAAATCTTCAGATGGCCATGGTCAATCTCGCCCTAGCCCAGCTTCGAGCCGAAATCGGTAAGCTGGATCTCGACGAGACCTTCACTGCCCGAGAACGGGTTAACGAAGCGATTTTGCGCGAACTGGATCATGCGACCGTGCCTTGGGGCGTCAAAGTAACCCGCGTGGAACTCAAGGAAATCATCCCAGCAAAAGCGGTGATGGAGTCCATGGAACTACAAATGTCCGCCGAACGGAAAAAACGAGCGGCCATTCTGACCTCTGAAGGCGAACGCGAATCGGCTGTAAACACGGCCAGAGGTCGCGCTGAAGCCCAAGTCTTGGATGCTGAAGCGCGGAAGCGATCGACCGTCCTCGCCGCCGAAGCTGAACAACAACGCATCATTCTCGAAGCCCAAGCCAAACGCCAACAGCAGGTTTTGAAAGCCCAAGCAACGGCAGAATCCTTAGGCATTGTCACCCAGGCACTGAACGCGGATCCGCAGGCTCACCATTCGGCGCAATTGTTGATAGCGTTAGGCTATCTAGATATGGGTGAGATGATCGGCAAAAGCGATAGTAGCAAAGTGCTCTTTATGGATCCGGCTAGCATTCCCGGTTCCATTGCTAGCATGATGTCTATTGCGAACGGCGAACCCCAAACGCTTCCGACAGCCAAGCCAGTGTCTCGATCGTAATGGTTCTCTCAATATTCTTTAGAATGCGAGCTTTGCCTAATGTCATTTACGCCTAGTCCCAATGCTCCACGCGAGATTAAGCCTTTTACATTGCTCCAGGAAGCTGTTTCGGAAGTGGGTCCAATTTACCTGCCACTGATCATTTTGATCAGTCCCACGATCGTCCTTCCCATCGTGCAGGTTCTTGCACCGGATTTGAAGGTTGCAGTGAGTCTTATGAATGCTTTTATTTTGACGCCCATTTTTTCGAGCGCGGGCATTTACTTTGTCTATCGCTATATTCAAAGTGAGACGGTGGATATCCAGGGGGCCTTTACTCAAGCTTTGGGTAATCTTGGCAATCTAGCCGTCGGATTTCTGTTAACGGTTCTTTCGGTTATGGCGGGTTTTCTTGGGCTTATTATTCCTGGGATTTACCTGGCGATTCAATTGTCTTTTGTTCTATATGCCATCACTATTGAGGGTGATTCCGGCATCAATGGGATGAAGAGCAGTTGGGCTTTGGTCAAAGGGCGCTGGTGGCCTGTGTTCGGATCTGTAATCCTTCCTCAGCTTTTTGTTTTCATTCCGATCGTAGCGGTTGGAGTGATTGCGGGAGTTCTATTTGGCAGAAATGCAACGCCTGTCGCTTCTATTTTAGGAGCAGTCATGGGTCTACTGGTGACGCCGATTCTGTCGCTTTACTTTGTTAAAGTGTACTTGCGACTGAAGGCGATCGCAGCCGCATAGGGAACTTTCAAGCGTTATCATCAGAAAAAGACCGGAGGCCCCCGATCCTCCATTGTGGGGGCTTTCGGAATCATACTCCCTTAGAACTGCGGTTCAGAGCGCAACTAAACCGTGGCGATCGTCACTGCAAATTTCTTGTTTTTCGTGACTTCTTCGGTCGTGACCTTCACGCCGGGACCAAAGAATTTTGTCATTTTCTCCTCTTTTTCAGCCCAAACGTCATAGGGAATGTCCAAGGAGCCAAAGGTCAAGACCAAGGCATAGGAACCTTCAATAGCCGCCTCTTGGAGACTGAGCAATGTCGGATGCTGATTGTCATCTTCAGACTCCAATCCCAACTTTTCGAGCGCAGGCTCTAGATGAACCGACATTCCATATTGATAGCGAGTCACATCTAAAATAATTTGATTTTGGGTCGCGGTGGCCTTAGCGCGGACGGCTTCGACCTCAGTGGTTGGCGCAACAATCACCACTGGGGCCAGTTCAGTCCCCTTCAACCCTAACCCAACGATACTCATCGGTACGCCGACGAGAAGGGCCGCTGTCGAGGGGACGGAGGTGCTCCTGAGGGCGTAGCAGCCGCCGACAAAGCTTAGGACGCAGCCGATCGACAAAAACAAAACACCCCACCGAACTTTGCGAAGGAAATCAACCATGGGTAAATCAGGAGAAAAAGACTTTGCCAATTATCCGATATTCCTGAGGCTTTCGCGCGAGTTCTGCAATCAATTCTCCACAATTCGCCTAAACCTCAGAACACCTAAACCTCAGCACACTTAAGACAAACGCCAAAAAACTCTAGGACGTGATAGTTCATCTTGAACTGGTACTGAGTGACAAGCTGTTGTTCGAGGGCGTGAACGGGGCAGGAGTCGAGTTCGATGCTGCTGCCACATTGAAGACAGGTGAGGTGATGTCGATCGGCTTGGATTAGGCAGTACAGCGACTCACCTGTACTTAAGGTGCGAACTTGGACTGCCCCTTCTTTTTTAAGGCCATCCAAAGCGCGATACACCGTGGCCAGACCAATGCTAGTGCGATCGCCCTGCCGAAGTTCTAGGTAGAGGTCTTGCGCAGAAACGGCTCGATCGAGGCGCTTTAGATAATCGAGGATGCGGTCTTGACTGCGGGTTCGACGAGGGTTCATAAAAGATTGTGGCGATCGATTTGGCTCTGAGTGTACCGCATCCCTTAATATAGTTTGCCATCTCAACGATGCGTACTTATCTAGTGAGGCTTTCTCTGTGGCTCAGCAATATCAAGCTCAAATTTACGTTACGCTCCGCCCGTCGGTACTGGATCCTGCGGGTGTTGCGGTGCAGTCCGGGCTGAAACATATGGGGTTTAAGCAGGTGACGGATGTGCGGATTGGGAAGTATGTGGAGTTGACGCTTTCGGCGAAGACTGAAGCAGCGGCGCAGTTACAGCTTGATAAGATTTGTGACCAGCTCTTGGCCAATCCCGTGATTGAGAACTATCGCTTTGAACTCAATGAACTCAAGGCGGCGGAGTAATTCATGAAATTTGGTGTGATTACGTTTCCGGGTTCCAACTGCGATCGCGATATGGCGTGGGTAACTCAAGGGGTTCTCGGTCAGCCGACTCGAATGATCTGGCATGAGGAGAGCGATCTGTCTGATGTGGATGTGGTGATTGTGCCCGGTGGATTTAGCTATGGCGATTATTTACGCTGTGGGGCGATCGCCCGGTTTTCACCAGCGATGCAGGCCACGCTAGACCATGCAAAAAAAGGAAAATACGTCCTCGGCGTGTGCAACGGTTTCCAGATCTTAACGGAAATCGGGCTATTGCCGGGAGCGTTAGTGCGGAATCGGGGATTGCATTTTATCTGCGATCGCGCACCGCTTCGGGTCGAACGAACGAACCTAACGTGGACTAAAAACTATCGCGAAGGGGACGTGATTACGATTCCGATCGCTCATGGAGAAGGGTGTTACTTTACGGACGCAGAAACGCTAAAGTCCGTTGAAGAAAGTAATCAAGTTTTGTTTCGCTACTGTGATTCCAACGGCAACGTAAGCGATGAGACAAATCCCAACGGCTCACTCAACAACATAGCAGGAATCTGCAATGCAAAAGGCAATGTCTTGGGGATGATGCCCCATCCCGAACGATCGGCAGATGCCGCCATTGGATCCACTGATGGCATGGCATTATTCCAAGGATTAATCGAGTCTGCGGTAATGCAATCGTAATCAGGATTTGCGTAAAAAGATCGATCGCAGTTATTTTTTGGATAACGATAGATCTCGTAGGGGGTGCAGCCATTTGCCCCCTATTTTCGGGCGATCGTAATTGTGGTGGGATTAAATCCACTGACAGCGACTGCAAGACCGACGCGATCAAAGCTAAAGCATGACCTGAAACATTAAAAATCTTTATAAAACCAGGAAATTTTGGGACTGAACGATCTGATATCCAAATCTAGAATCGTAAATTTAAAAGCGGTTTGGCGTCGTTCCCTAGGTCCAGGCGATCGCCCCTTGAGGTGTAGCTTTGAACCTCCCGCGATCGGTCTTCCGGGTGATTTACTCCAGCTATAGCCTGTCATTTATTGTCTATAATCGAATGATATATGAGCAGAACTATTATTAAGAGGACGCCTTATGAGTCGGGCCACCACACGTCGATCGACCTCGCAATGGACAACTGGAATGTCGGATCTTTACGCGCTAATGGCGCTTCTTGCGATGCCGATGATGCTATTGCTCTATTCGATTTTGCAACAATCAAACCCAAACTGGTGGCAGAATATTGCGTCCATATTCTCGATACAAGCCCCGCAATCCCTGTCAAATCGTTCACCCGGATCCACCACGACACTCCCTGATGGCCGACAAGCCCGCGTCCTCAAAATTACCCATCAGGCCATTTGCCAACCGGGAAGCGGCAGCCTCAATATTCGTCCCCGATCGAGTTTTGAAAATCCGATCGGCCAGATTCCCTGTAATGGCGGTGTGGCCGTGACGGGTGCGCCCGTGTGGAACCAAGGTGAATCCTGGTCTCCCGTAGTCTATGGCACCACTCAGGGCTGGTCCGTCAGTCGGCTTTTGCGCAAAATTTAGGCTTGTTTAGCCAAAATAATCCCAGATAAGTCTCAATAATCCTTAATGTCCTCTTATTTACCCAAACGGTATCCGAACCCTCGGACAGTGGTGAGGTATTGAGGATCGCTCGGGTCGAGTTCGATTTTTAAGCGCAGCCATCGAATGTGGACATCAACAGTCTTACTTTCGCCAATGAAATCGTCGCCCCACACTTGCTCTAGAAGCTGATCTCGTGACCAGACGCGCTTTGGAAATCGAATAAACACTTCTAGAAGCCGAAATTCCTTAGGTGAGAGCGTCACTTCACTCCCTCGCACAATGAAGCGACACTCTTGAGGATAAAGCGTGAGATCTTGGAAGGTAAAGGGTTTTTCTCGGAGGGATTCGGTTTCGGATGAGTCTGAGGGCGCTGCGATCGCTCTAGGTTGGCGACGAAGCAATGCGCGACATCGGGCAATCAGCTCCTGCATTCCAAAGGGCTTCACCAAGTAGTCATCGGCTCCGACTTCCAAACCGACAATGCGATCGGTTTCACTACTTCGAGCACTTACAATCAACACCAAAATAGCCAAACCTTTCTGCCGAACAATGCGACAAATATCTAATCCATTGATTCCCGGCAATATCAATTCCAATATTACTAGATCAAACGGTTGAGTTGAAACGGTTGAGTTGTAACCTACAACATTTGACGAAGCGACATTCGAGGAGATGGAAGATGAGTGATTTCTTAGTAATAGTGATAAGGCATCTGAACCATTACGACTAATCTCAACGTCGTAGCCTTCTTTGGTCAGCGCAAGTTCAATAGTCTCGACAATCAGAGATTCATCATCGACCACTAAAATCTGTGCAGGATTGGGATAAAGAAGTAACGGGTCATCGGGAAGTCCTTGCTTTGTCATACGTTCCGACAGATTCGATTCAGTATTTCGTGAGATTCTTATTGCATCAGAATTCTACACGCTCTAAGCCTGACCTAGGCTGAAATAGTCATCCAATCAGGGTTTAAGCCTATCAGTTATTAGCCTATTTAGGTATCTATGCTTTCTATTAAACCAAACTTATTCGTCCCATTACCTTTCGTTAATCAAACCTTGTCGTAGACGATCGGGATTATGCGAAATAATGAGGGTAATCTGTGAACTTACTGAATTAATCTTTTACACTTAAGTTGATTGTTTGGCTATTTTCGATCTATTTCTATGGGTTACCTCGGATATGGCTTCTCTAAATTCTAAGTTTTGTTTTATCCAATCGCGTAGTTGGATTGGTTCTTTGTTGCTGCTAGGGTTCGTGGGATTGACAGGATGTGGGCGATTGTTGGATCCTAAAGTAACTGAAAAAGTGCTGAAGGACGAACTGGCTAAGCAAGGCGTGGGTTCGTTGAAGGAGGTGAGCTGTCCGAGTGGCATGGCACCGGGGCAAAAATTTGACTGTACCGGAATTTTTGAGTCGGGCATTGGATTTCGTATTCCGGTTGAACAAAAAGGTGAGAGTGACAAATTGGTGTGGGAAATCCCTAGTATTAAAGGGATGCTAAATATGAATCAGGTGCTGAAAACGATGCAGGGTGAGCTTAAGCTCGGTGACGGTAACATCGACTGCGGGACAGCCTCAACCTATCGCATGGTGACGTTGGGCAGTACGTTTGAATGTGTTTTGCCCCTCAGTTCGCCTGTCTCAGAAGGGAAAGCGGGAGTGAAGGGCGATCGAGACGCTCAAATGGCGAAGTCCATAAATGGCCAGCTAGATAGCAAACTTCCTACGACCAAAGAACCGAGTAAAGCAACAAAGGATCCTGACAAGATCGAAATTGCGATCGCGTCATCTGGTGATGTGACTTGGCAGCGTTTGATAGCGGGCATTGGTGCGGCTGGGCCTACGGTCAAACCTAATAGCTCACCGACGATGCCGGAGGCTCAATCAGAGACACCCACAGCAGGTAAAGCTAAAGATCCCAAACCGAAGTCCAGCAATAGCAAGACTCCAGCGGTAGAAGAGGTTCCCTATGACTCTTAATTATTAAGACTCTTAATGATTCACTCCAGCCTAAGTGCATCTTCAATCCATAGCGTTTCTCCACAAGATTACTTAACCCGAGATTTTATTATGTCTACTACGTTATTTGAAGCGGCAGCCAAAGGTGGCTTGATGATGTTTCCTATGGCAGCATTGTCGGTGGCAACGTTAGCTTGTACTCTCGATCGGACCGTATTTTGGGCAGGACTATACAAGAACGAAGATCAGATTGCCCATCGAATTTTGGAAGCGGCACGCTATAGTTTGGCCGATGCCAATCAACTTGCCAAAGAGGCAGGTGCTCAACCGATCGCTCGGTTTATGCAGGCGTCATTAAAACTCGTCAATCCGTCTCCAGAGTCGTTTCAGTTAGCGATGGAAACCGCAAGTGAACAGGAGTTTGAAAAGATGGGGAAAGGCAACAAACTCCTCGAAACGGCTGTGGCTCTCGCACCATTGATTGGGCTTCTCGGAACAGTAACGGGTTTGATGCATACTTTCTCTGGCCTCGACATGGGCGGTCCCGGTGGTGCGGATACGAGTAAGGCGGCAGAAGGCATCGGAGAGGCATTAACGGCAACGGCGGCGGGGATGATCGTGGCAATTATTGCAATGGTTATTTTGCGGATATGTGTGTCGTTTGAGTCGCAGCAATTGAGCTATTTTGCAACGATCGGCGGCGAGTTAGAATTAATCTACCGTGAGCTTTGGTATGAACCTCGGATGGCAGAACAAGCGAAGGCCATCGCTTCGTTGGAGCGGAATTACGAGGACGATCGAGCGTTGGTAGATCAGTAAGTAGATTCGTTAATTTGGTACTAAAATAATTGGAGCAAGTGATCACTATGGGTTTACGAAACCGACGTCGAGGTGCGACGCACATGCCGGAACCAAATTTGGTTCCGATGATGGATGTGGTCCTAACTGTATTAATGTTTTTTATTGTGCTGTCTATGGCTCCAAAGGCGAAGATGATTAAAAATGTCGCGTTGCCCAGTGCGGATAGAGGAAAGGTTGAGGAAGTGTTGCCTGATCCATTGATCATCGGGATGAATAAGCAGGGGCAAAATTTGGTGGACAATCAGCCGATCGATGATCTCGCGTTGGGCAATAAAGTAGTGGAATATTTAAATAAAAATGCGAAGGGCGCAGTAGTGTTAAAAGCCGATAAGGGATTGTCCTATGAGAAGGTGGTTAAAACATTGGGAATTTTGCGAGATGTCGGTGACGATCGGGTTTCATTAGCATTAGAGTAATTGTGCTATTTGCGGCATTCCTTCAAGTAATCGCACTAACGACAGAAGACCGTCAATGTTCACCTCTTGAAGAGAGTTGCTTTTCCGTATTATGTATAGCCGATCGTACTGACGGCAGAAAACTACTGCTCCAGCTTTAAATAGGATTACTAAGGAGATAAAGTGTATCACGACTAAAATCCTGCTCATTTTCCCATTGAATACCGCCGAAGAATGGCTTTACGATTTTGAACTGTTCGATCAATTTAAGTTGGCTAAAGACACCTTTGTCTAGATAAGGTGTGACATCAAAAATACGAGTTTCCCTGTTGTCAAATTGAAGCTGAAGTTGGTAGTTGTCGAGGGGTTGGACTTGGATAACGTTGGGTGACATAGTTTATGTTAACGAAGAGGATCAATCTTGAAGACTTGTTGACCGTTGACGGCTAGTTCCCAATTTGCAATGAGGTCTTCATTGTGGATTTCAATTCAAGCTTGAACAAGTTTTAGCTTAGATTTCTGAAGTTTTCCTTCAAGGAGTTCACCGTCTGGGATAGCAAAGACAGCTTGATCGTCTTGGTATTTGACATGAATATGGGGA
The DNA here is from genome assembly GCA_043787035.1 of Synechococcales cyanobacterium. Classification (GTDB taxonomy): domain Bacteria; phylum Cyanobacteriota; class Cyanobacteriia; order Leptolyngbyales; family Leptolyngbyaceae; genus JAAFJU01. Next base: position 2,050 of record JAYVVL010000258.1, on the reverse strand, counting down.
CAGTTATGTTTCTGGTTGTCGAAGTAGTACATCATAATGATGATGCCATAGAACATCGAAATAGCAGGCATAGCTTTGTTACCGCTATAAGAATCAGGAGCATTTTAGCAAATCTAGACGATCGCATCTCTACAAACTTTCGAGCCGACGATCGCCCCTCCCAAAAAAGCCGTTGGCGTTGGCGAAGCCTCTGCCTTAGCAGAAAGCCTCTCCGTGAGGAGAATCGCGTTTCCCCCTTGATGCTCGTCATCGAATAGGCCAAAGTCATGAGAACTACAAGTCCGATCAGTCGGTCGCCCGTGACCTGAGTTTCTTCAAGATTATAACCACCGGACTTAAGATTTCGGAACAGCTCTTCAATATTAAATCGTTTTCGATGAGAATAAACCTGCCCCGACTCATCCGTCCATCACCTATCCCGATATTGCGAGAGCTTGGGTTAAGGTTGCGAATTGTTTTAATAGGACTGGAGTGATGAATTCTAGATTAATTAAGCGTATGATCGATAGACAGCTAAGGATGTAGCTTAAATGAAATTAATTGCATACCTGGCAACGGTGAACTAACACACTTCATAAGGTAGTTCCATGAACGCAGTAATGAATCGTTTTAACACACGTATAAGTACACGTCTAAGTACGCGTTTGAATAAACTTTTTACAAGTTTTACACCGGGTCTTACATCTGCTTTGACCCTCGCCGCTATTACGTTTGGGGTTATTTTACCCGCTAGAGCCGTGCCTGCGGACAGTCTCTATAACTACGTTAATCTTCGAGAATCTGCGACGACTGATTCTGTTGCACAGACGCAGCTCATGTCCGGCGATCGCGTGGACGTGCTTGACGGGATGCGCGGTCAGGACGGCTACATCTGGTACAACGTCAAGATGTCTGATTCGGTGACAGGCTGGGTGCGGGAGGGATTAATTTCAATTGAGGGCGTCGGAGGTGAGTTTGTCCGCAGTAGTGCGGTCCTGATGGGATCACCTGGTCAGGGCGTCAATGTTCGATCGGGTCCCTCCACCTGGTACAACGTCCGCTTTACGGGGCTGCACGGCGATCGGGCGACAGTCACTGACATGACGCTCGGTAAGGATGGCAATACGTGGTACCAAGTGGCCATTCCAAATACGAACGGGGGTTGGGTTCACAGCAATCTTGTGCAGGTCTTGAATCCAATGCCCGATCGGTAGATGCCGTTCACTACCAATCCCCCAAATCCTCGCCGCCGTCCTTGTGGTCGTCTGAGTCGGCCTTGACGGTTTTGGTGGAGGCTTCGGCAAACTGGGCATCCTCAACGGACAGATCTTCAATGGTGAGACGAATGGTTCGCGAATAGCCGTCCCCGCTGGGATCGCCGATCGTGATTTCGATCGTCTCACCACAAAGCCGATCGAGATGACTGAGGAGTCCCCGGAGATGCGGCGTGCTGGCTCCGGTATCGACGTAGAGCCGTTCGGAAAGATGGTTCATCTTGCGCCATGTGCCGTGGAGACGGGCGATGGCTGTTTCTAAGATAGCGGCTTGACTAACCATTTCCGCCGCAGAATTCAGCACCCCGACTCGCAGGGCTTCTTCTAGAGCAAGTTCGAGATCGACATTGGACTCGTTGAGGACTTGAACTTGATTTGCGCCTTCCAAATATCGCGCCAGATACTTCGCTTCTGCGGTGACTTGCTTAAGGGTCTCTAAGTCAGGATTTTCGGCCACGGCTTCGCGAATGGCATCTTGATGAATGTCAGGGAGACGCTCCATTTGTTTAACGAGGGGCGCAATATAGCGCGGTGGAATGGTCTGATCGGCTGCTTTAGCCTTGAGTTCGTCCGGCAATAAATCGGAGGTCATGGCCGTCCATTCGTCGGAGAGCTGCTTCACTTCTCTTCGTGTGATCTTGTTGCCTTGTTTCGCTGAATCCGCAATGACTTGCTGCACTTCAGGAGAGGACTGTGAAGTTTCGATGAAAGCTCGTTTTGAAAATTGATTGACATCTTCAGGTTCAATGTAGCCATCATCGATCATTTGATCGGCGCTATCCGCTAGGCTTATGAGG
>JAYVVL010000257.1:0-3997 GCA_043787035.1 Synechococcales cyanobacterium | reverse complement strand
TCTTTAAAATAAAAAGGGCAGGACGCTCACATCTTACTGCTTGCCTTCCTGCCTGCCTTCGTCATTCATTCACCTGTGAGTACTACAGTAAAGCGCGGGTTTGTCAGTCACATGGTGGTGATGTGAAATCACTGTGTCAGCTTTGGGCGACTGATGCTCGCCAACAGACTGAATAAAACAGCATCTAAACAGCGCAATCCCATCAACTTCAATAGGACAAACAGCGTCGAAACCCAAAGCGCAGCGATCGCACTAATGACGAGTTTGACTGACAGAAGGGTAACGGGGGACAAACTTTACTGAGTTTTCATCCTAGCTTCAACTCACTCGCCTCACGACCTCCGTAAAACCACGGTGCTTCTAGATCGTAATGTTTTGAGGATTCCGTTGTTCTAACGAGGGGTTCATGAAGTTTTTATTTAAATTGAGAGCCATTAGAGTCTCCTAGCTTGCGATTGCGCTTCAAACTTATGTAAATTTTCTGACTTATTTTTCTGTTAGAGGGTGTTTGAAAAGTCGAAGGAGGTATAAAATAATCACGCTAGACTTCGGAGCATATCGTCTAAGCCTGTACCCGAAGAACTTTTTTACCCAAATCTCAACTTTTCAAACATCCTCTTAACCATTTGCTACGCGTTAAGTCGGGCAATCGACGGGTTGCTTATTTATTGATGCACTTTATTACCCGAACGCTCTTGTATGCCAAATTCTTCATCTACTGCAACGACTCTAACCACCGCTCTATCGCCGATTAAGGCATCGAATCTGTTACGACCACCGGATTCTCCTTTCCTAGGATCGGGGTTGAAAGCTGAATACTTTGATGGTGAAAACTTTACCCAATTGAAAGTCACCCGAACCGATGCAACGGTCAATTTTAATTGGGGACAAGGATCGCCAGATGCACAGATTGCACCGGATACCTTCTCCGTGCGATGGACGGGTCAGATACAAGCTGCCTACAGCGAAGCTTACACTTTTTACACCACGGGGGATGATGGCATTCGACTGTGGGTGAATGGCCAGCAGGTGATTAATGGCTGGCGCGATCAGTCGGCGACGGAGTATGCCGGAACAGTTTCCCTGACAGCAGGACAGAAGTATGATATTCGGCTGGAATACTACGAAAATGGCGGCGATGCGGTGGCCAAACTGTCGTGGTCTAGCGCGCATCAAACCAAACAAATTATTCCGCAAACCTACCTGTATCAACCTTCTGCACCGATCGCCGTTCAAGTTGGAAATGGGAATGGGTTAAAAGCGGAGTATTTTGATAATGCAGATTTTACCAATGCAAAACTGACCCGAACGGATGCCTCGGTCAACTTTGACTGGAAACAAAATGCGCCAGATGCCAGTATGGGCGTGGATACGTTTTCAGTGCGCTGGACGGGGCAGGTTTTAGCGCAATTTAATGAAATCTATACGTTTAATACCACGGGGGACGATGGCATTCGGTTGTGGGTGAATAATCAACAAATTATTAATGGCTGGCGCGATCAGTCGGCGACAAACTACACCGGATCGATTGCCCTTCAAGCCGGACAAAAGTACGACATTAAGCTGGAATATTATGAAAATGGCGGCGACGCTTTAGCGAAGTTAGCCTGGTCCAGTGACCACCAAGGTTGGCAAATCATTCCCCAGTCACAACTGTTTAGTCCTAATCCAATCTCTAATCCCAATCCAATCCCTAATCCCAATCCAATCCCTAATCCCAATCCAATTTCTAATCCCAATCCACTCCAAACGGGATTGTTTAACTATGGTGAAGCGTTGCAAAAATCTATTTATTTTTACGATGCGCAACGATCGGGCATTCTCCCGACTAATAACCGCGTTGAATGGCGGGGCAACTCGGGTCTAACTGACGGGGCCGACGTGGGGAAAGATCTCACAGGCGGCTTCTTGGATGCGGGCGATAAGATCAAGTTCAGCCGCACGATCGCCTATACGGCTTCTACACTGGCTTGGGGAATGTTAGAAAGTCCAGACGCTTATAGTCGCAGTGGGCAACAGGGCTATCTCCTTAAGAATATCAAATGGGCTACGGACTACTTGTTAAAAGCCTTTACAAACGACCAGGCGGGTCAATACGAGTTTTATACGCAAGTCGGTCAAATGATTGACACTCCACGCGGCGATCACCAGAATTGGGTCGCAGCGGAAGTCGCGGCGGAAGTGAGCGATCGCCCGTCCTACAAAATTAATACCCAGACCCCCGACAGCGCGATCGCTGGACAAACCGCTGCCGCCTTTGCCTCAGCTTCTATTTTATTTAGACAAACGGACAATGTAGCCTATGCAGATTTGTTATTAGACAAAGCCAAGCGAATGTTTGATTTCGGCGATCGCTATCGAGGTATGAACGCACAGGTCGCTGCCAATGGTAGCCAAGACACATCGTCACCCTATACCGATTGGAATTATTATGATGAACTGGTCTGGGGGGCAACATGGATTCACAAAGCGGAGATAGCTAAGAACGGTACTTATGGCAACGCCTTTTTAGCTCGTGCAGAACAACTTTACACCGATGGCGCGGGTGCTATGCGTGATAGAGTCGATGTGCCCTACTCCTGGCAGTCTGTGGATAAAGGCGCAGATGTTCTTCTAGCCGGACTGAGTAGCAATCCGACTATCTACCGTACCGAAATTCAGAATCATCTCGATTACTGGACCACCGGATACAATGGGCGAACTATTCAGAAAAGTCCGGGGGGTATGGGTTTCCAAGATCCGTGGGGAACCCTGCGATATTCTACGACCCAGGCATTTGTGGCATTGGCCTATAGCGATCGGGTCACAAATGCGGAACAGAAAGCGAAGTATCAAGACTTTGCATTAAAGCAAGTAAACTATGTGCTGGGGGACAATCCAACAGGACGCAGTTACATGATCGGATTTGGCCCCAATCCCGTGCAAGCGGTTCACCATGCAACGGCAAATGGTGCTTGGGCAGGGTGGGATCAATACAATTCCAACGGTCGTCCACGTCATGTGCTTTATGGTGCGCTAGTTGGTGGACCTAATTCTCAGGACCAGTACAGGGACGATATGACGAATTACCAATCGACCGAAGTGGCAATCGACTACAATGCCGGACTAACCGGAGCTTTAGCGCGGCTCTATCAAATCTATGGCGGAAATCCATTGAGTAATTTCCCAACACCAGAGCGTCGCGATGACGAGTATTTTGTGGAGGCAAGTGTAAAGGGATCGGGCAGCAATTTCATTGAAATTGACGCGGCCATTAATAATCGATCGGCTTGGGCTGCGAGGGTGACAGACAAATTATCGTTCCGGTATTACTTCACGATCGAACCCAATATGAATCCCAATTCATTATCGGTGTCGGTGTACAACGCCCAAGGTCAGGTGCGATCGTCCATCAAGCAGGCTCAGGGTAGTCTCTACTATGCTGATATTGATTTCTCAGGGACGAAGATCTTTCCGGGTGGCACCGATCGATCGACCGGAGTCCCCAACTACCGCAAACAGGCCACCTTCCGCATTTCCGGTGTAAACAACTGGGATTCCAGCAACGATTGGTCCTATCAAGGATTATCAAACGGTGGGTTAGTCAAATCGGTCAGAATCCCAGTCTACGATAACGGTGTCAAGTTATTTGGAAATGAGCCGATTTAATTGCCCAAAGACTGCGTGAAACTGATGTCTTAACGGCGATGACATTGAACTTTTCGGATTATGTATGGAAAGTCTGATCTCAATCATCCGATTATTCTTTGGATGATTGAATAATTTGTTTGGCGGTCCACCACCATAGATTTCGACCTTGCGTTTTGTGCCAGACCCAATATTCACAGCCCCAGAGTAAAACGGTTGAATAATTCGATCGTGCGAGAGTGTTAACAAGCACTTGCATTCGCTTGGGGGAGGCGCTTGGAAAATCAGGCTTGTCAAGGGCGACGAGTTTCCGGGGTTCCCAGGGTTCGGCTTGAGCTTCAGCAATCCAAGATTCCTTTCCCGCGTTGCT
>JAYVVL010000256.1:0-11093 GCA_043787035.1 Synechococcales cyanobacterium | reverse complement strand
GTGCGCCCAGTGTTGCGATCGTCATCAGAAAGTTTTCGTCAAAAACCTGTCCTCTGAGAATATTCCGTCCAGCAGTTTTGAGCACAGTCCAGCCACTTATTAGGTAAGCCGGAATAATCACCGCAAATTCGGCAATGCTGTAGGGCGTATCGTGCAGGGGTTTCTCAAACACCATCCCCATGATAAGAAGCGCAACGGATAGCAGCACAGGCGGAAGTTCTCTCTTGAGGTTGAACTCACCCGCCCCATGACTATGATTGCCTTCTGTAGAATCCTCGTCTGCGTGATTGTCATCGTGGCTAGGGTGACTGTGATCGTGGTGGCTATGATCGTCATGACTGTGATCGTCATGACTGTGATCGTGGTGGCTGTGAGACTTCGACGGCGTTGGGGATGGACCTGATTTCCCGGTCCCGATCGCATAGCCCAATGACTCCACCCTCGCTTCAAGGGTCTCTACGCTCACTTTTTCTGGATCATAGGACACCACTAATCGCCCAGTTGCCACCGTTACCGATGCCTCATCGACGCCTTTTAATCGCTCTAGAGCACCCTCAATCTTCATTTTGCAGCTTGTGCAATCCATTCCAACTACTTGCATTTGTTGGGTCTTCAGCGAAGGCATCTGGGTCATGGTGGCATTCTCAATCACAATCTAATATCTCAATCATACAATGAATCAACAAACATATGAATAGTTGCTCATATATTGAATGATAACCATTCTTGGTTTATTCTGAGATACTAAATATGCTGCATACCAATCGCACTGACCCGATCGCCTATGTAAAGTTGCCCAATCCGTTCTCTTTATGTCTAAGCAAAAAACTGTCAGCCCTCATGTCAGCCCTCAAATATCCGAATGCGATGCGTTGGATGATGCACCTAACTGCGAAGTTCATCTCGTCCATCTAGATGCTGTACGTCAAATACAGCTAGAACTGCTGCCGATCGAAAAAGCCCAGCGGATGGCAGATTTTTTTAGCATCCTGGCTGACCCAACCCGATTGCGATTGCTCTCAGCACTAGCGCAGCAGGAGCTTTGCGTTTGTGACTTAGCCGCAAGCCTGAAGATGGGCGAATCAGCTATTTCCCACCAGCTTCGCGTAATGCGATCGCAACGGATTTTGAAGTATCGAAAGGAAGGTCGAAATGTTTATTACAGCCTGGTCGATCAGCACATAATAGCCCTGTACCAGGAAGTGGCCGCCCATTTACAAGAATTTGATGGGTAAAACCCTTCCGCATTAGACTTCTAGCCTGAACGGGCAGGACGCTCACTACACAAATCAATTAGGATTAGCTGCATATAGAAAAATAATTGCAATGATTGTAATGATCAGTGAAAATTGTAGTAGCCGTACCCAATTAATTAGCCGCAACCGGGGACTAGTAGGTCACTAAGAGCATGTTCGCAACCGCCAAACACTACATCAATCGACGAATCCTCCCCGCCTTAGGCAATCTTCAGCTTGCAATCGTCCTGCTTTTGGTGATTGCTATTTTCAGCATTTCAGGAACCGTCATCGAACAAGGACAATCTACTGCGTTCTACCAAGCTAATTACCCCGAACATCCCGCCCTCTTCGGCTTCCTCACCTGGAAAGTGGTGCTCATTGCAGGTCTCGATCATGTCTATCGCACTTGGTGGTACCTTTCGCTCTTGATTTTGTTTGGCGCATCTCTCACCACCTGCACCTTCAAACGTCAACTCCCTGCCCTCAAGTGGTTTTCCCGCACTCAGAAGCTCTACACCACGCCTAAACAATTCCAAAAATTTGCCCTCAGCTCCGAACTGGACCAAACGTCGATCGCTCCCCTCACCGAACTTCTCACCCAAAACAAATACAAAATCATCCAAGACGGCAACAAGCTCTACGCCCGAAAAGGTCTTGCCGGACGCCTTGGACCCGTCATTGTCCATGGCAGCATGATCTTGATTATGCTGGGCGGCATCATCGGAGCCACCACAGGTTTCATCGCCCAAGAACTCATTCCTAGCGGCGAAACATTCACCATCAATAATGTTACCGATGCCGGACCTTGGGCCGGACCGCAGATTCCTAAAGACTGGTCCGTCAAAGTTAATCGGTTCTGGATAGACTATCTCCCCACGGGCGAAATTGATCAGTTCTACTCCGACCTTTCTGTACTCGATAAAACCGGAAGCGAAGTCGATCGCAAAACCATCCACGTCAACCTGCCGCTGCGCTACAAAGGCGTCACGATGTACCAAGCCGACTGGAGCGTGGCCGCAATCTCTATTAAATTCAACAACAGCCCAGTCCTGAAATTTCCCGTCGGCAAGCTCAACATTCCCAGCGGTCGTCTCTGGGGCACCTTCATCCCGATCAAGCCCGATGGCAGTGATGGCGTCTCATTGATTGTCAAAGACATGCAGGGACTCGTCCTCATCTATGGCATGGACGGCAAGCTCATCAGCACCGTACGCAAGGGCACCTCCGTCGAAATCAAAGGCGTCAACCTTAGCATTGTCGATGTCATCGGCAGCACCGGACTCCAAATCAAAGCCGATCCTGGCATCCCGATCGTCTATCTCGGATTTGCGGCGATGATGATCAGCGTTCTGATGAGCTACGTGTCCCACTCTCAGATTTGGGGCCTGTACCAAGATGGCAAACTCTATCTCGGGGGCACCACAAACCGCGCCCAAGTTACCTTTGAACGTGAATTTATTGGAATTCTCGATCGGCTAGAGAAAACTCCTAGTGTTTAAAGCTGAGGATCAAAATATCCTAATCCATGAAAATTCGGATAATTCGGTGTCATTTTTTAGGCACTTGTGTATACTCTTTCCAGCTAGGAAATCCGACCCGACTAAAACTAGCCATAAGATATGCCTTATGGCTGATGTTTACCTAAGCCATTGCCCCTAAAGTCTTGATTTACTTAGTTGATAACCCAGTCATGATTGATATCATAGTGTGCTCTAGATGACTGCCACCCCGCTCTCAATCCAATCTTCTACACCGATCGATCGATCGGGCGTCAACGATGCGTCGTCTGTCCTAGCGCTTAAAGAAATCGTGGCTCGCCTTAATCGCGAACAAAATAAAATCCAGGATCTATTGAGTTCTCTGGGATTTGCGTTAAGAAGCTTTAACAATCTCAATCAATTTTTAGAGTTAATACCTTTAATGGCATCCCGCGTCACCGATGCAGATGGGGGCGCATTGATCATGTTTCGCAATGGGCAAGTGCGGCTAGAGCAGATTCATTGTCAAGACCAGCGCTGGGGTCAAGAAGTCCGTCAAGCTTTTGAGAGTGCGGCCAAACGGATTACCCACTCTATCCTCAAGCTTCAGCCGACGGAAGCTCTAGTGCGCGTCCCAGCGGCGATCGCATCGCTCGATCAGCAAATAGTCCAAGCCCTCGGTGAGGAAATTCAGATCTTTGGTACGTCCATTTTAGTTAAGAACCAAGAGCGGGGCCGTTTATTTGTCTTTAGTCGCGACCCAAACTACGCTTGGACGGAACAGCGCCAGAAGCTCGTGCGTTTGGTAGCAGACCAAACCGCCGTGGCCATCGACAATGATGAACTTTCGGCAGAGCTGCGTAAAAAAGAACGTCTCGATCGCGAACTTGAAATTGGCGCTGACATTCAGTATCGTCTTCTGCCTCGCCACTGCCCGACGATCGATGGGATTGAACTTGCGGCGCTGTGCAAGACGGCTAGCCGGGTGGGTGGTGATTATTACGACTTTATTCCGGCGGTTCCGGCGGGGCAGGCAGGCGATCGATCGGGGCGCTGGAGTGTCACAATCGGCGACGTGATGGGGAAAGGCGTTCCGGCGGGTCTGATTATGACCATGACGCGAGGAATGCTGCGGGCAGAAGTGCTTAATGGTCACAGTCCTGCGAAAATTTTGCAGCATTTGAACCAAGTGATGTATGCAGATTTAGAAAATTCCAATCGATTTGTGACGCTGTTTTACTCTGAATACGATCCGAAGACCCAAATTTTGTCTTATAGCAATGCGGCGCATAATCCGCCGTTATTGTGGCAAGCGCAAACCGACACCATTCGGCGTTTAGATACCTTTGGCATGTTGATTGGGCTGGATTCTCATACGTTGTATCAAGATTGCCACGTTCAACTTTCACCGGGCGATCGGATTATTTACTATACCGATGGCTTCACAGAAGCGGCTAATCCATCCGGTGAGCAGTTCGATGAAGAAAATTTGGAGAAAGCATTCCGGTGGGCCTGCAAAAATCAAGCCGGCCCACAAGAAATTCTGACCTACTTATTCGATCGGGTTCAAGAGTTTATTGGCATTGGAAAGCCCAACACAGACGACATGACGTTGGTTGTGATGCTGGTTACGTAGATTGCATCAACCCTGAAATCACCTAGCGCGATCGACACGTTTTTCGATCGCGATCGGAGTCGGGTTCTTGCCACGAGTAGGCGAAGTGACTCACACTACTGAGTCCTGGAAACGACTGATGCAATGCCTGCATCTGAACTTCAAGCGGCGGACGATGGGTGTGCGGCTGTTGCCAAATCCCGGCAATGATAGGTTTGACATTGGACGGGCTGCTGGAATAACTGAGGACACGCTGGATTTGGGTCATGATGCAATCGGTGCGACCGCAGACGGCATAAGCCATGGGATAGCGCTCAATCGTTTCGGGAAAACGATCCCAGGCTTGGAGCCGCGAGTCATAGCCTCGCCCTGCTGTCTGGTTTCCATCAGGGAAAAATGCCGCCCCCGCCGGAATCCCCGCCCGCTGCACCGGAGCCGACACCAGCGTGACAAAATCCACCACGCCCTGCATCGCATGACCCACCGCCAATCGCCAAAGTTCGGCCTGAATGACCTGCGTACGTTGCTCTAGGGAAAGCTGGTTTTCACCCCTAGCAACCTGACGGCCTTGCCACTGGGGTTCAGATTCTTGGGGGTAGCGCAGATCCGCATCAGCCACATCGCGAGTCGAAATAGTGCCCGATCGCAGATACCGCGTGATCAGGTCTCGTCCTTTTTGATTAGTCGCACGTTGCACAAACCCCGCCTGCGCCGCCTCTCCAAAAATCCACAGATCCGACAGATCATCCGCGATCGAGTCCGCCCCGCGACCCTTGGGATAGCGAATGTAATCGAATACAATGCCATCGGGTCGGCGTTTGATGATTTCATCTACGAGGGTCAGATAATCCTGTCGCAGAGTCGGGTGGTAAGGATCCGCGAAGGCTTCGTCTCGGTTAAAGGTGGGGTTGCGATCGCGGCTGCTTAAATTGGAGTCAATGGTGGTTTGTCCTCGACCATTGCGAGCGATGACGCCCTGCTTTCCTGGTTTGTTAACATAATCCACACCCACATTCAGCGCAAACATCCAGCTTGTTACTTTCAGTCCCCGATCGTGACCTTTGCGAATCACTTCAGCGAGAAGATCAATATTTTCTTGCCCGGGGCTAGTGAGGCTAGAGGTCCAAGCGGTGCGATTTGTGGCGGCAGGAAGCAGCACTTGGCCGTTAAAAAAGGTTTCGACAAAAACCTGGTTATAGCCGCGATCGACAATGCGATCGAGTACTTCATCTACCTTTCCGGGCCGCGCGTCGCACGGGTAAAGACGCAGCCAGATTCCTTCAGTTTTAAGCGCATTTTGCTGGCGACAGTCGTTGAGGTATTTTGCATGACGAGAAAGAGTTGCCCTGTAGCGTTTTTGGGCCTCTCGATCGGAAGAGAGTGAAGCCTTTCGATCGCTGTCCTTTTGGGCAATGTCCGTGGACGACTGTTGACAGTAGGCTGCAAAGGTTTCGCTGGATTCGGCTTGGGCAGGGCGAATGAGGCTTAAGGCACTCAAACTCAGCGAGGAGCAAACCAATGCTGCCACCGCCGCGATCGTCGAACCCATAGAGCGTCGTCTATTGCTCAGTCGTCTCAAAACTCTCATATCATTGCGCCCTGATGTCATGATGCTGGCCTAAGGTTTGATCAGAGCGTTTGGAAGAGCTTGGGCAGATTGAACCATTTTGAGGCGTTGGGGAACTTCGATCGAACTTGAAGGCACAAAGGGCGCAATTTTAGGATTGACGGTCGTGAGTGCATTGGTTCTAAGCGCTAGCTGCTGAGGCTGAGTCACCTTTAAGGCATTGACCAAATCACCCATCGTTGTTTCAAGCTGCTGACCCGCATCCATCGCCATCCATCCGGCGTCCGTAAGTTGGCGTAACTCAAAGTGAAGATGAGGTCCAGTAGAGTTCCCGGTGCTGCCCACGCGCCCAATAACAGCCCCTTGTTGAATCATTTCACCCGGTTTGACAAAAATCTCAGAGAGGTGGCCGTAAAGAGTCTGCTGGGTGCCATCGCTATGTTCAAGCGCGATCGTCATGCCATAGCCGCCGAGGAAATCCGACAGCAGCACGCGTCCGGCTAGAGCGGCGATCACAGGAGTTCCCATGGGTGCTCCGATGTCGGTCCCAGAATGCATTCGTGCATCTCCGGTAATGGGATGCGATCGCCAGCCAAAGAATGAGGTGATGGGAGCGGGGATAGCTAGCGGGAATATCAGCTTTAGATTTTGCTCACCTACTCGGCTAAAGGGGCGCAAAAGCTTCCGGTTCAAGTAAGAGATTGACGCGGGAATAACACTTTGATCACTGGGAGCGTCGTTGCTGGGAGACCAGCCGAGACCTTCAGAGGACAATTGGACGGAGCCAAAATTGTTGCCCAAGCTGACTTGAGTCGCTTCGGGTTCACGGCTAGATGAAGCGGCCTGACGACTTTCGATTTGGACATTGACCCGATCGCGTCCGCCGCCTGAGAGAGCCGTTTCAGGGTCGATCGGTTGGGTTGCGCCTAGACTGTAGTCCGTTTTATCTACAAAGACTTCAGCCGACTCGACTTGGAGCGGTGCCGCTGATTGTGGAGTGTTGGGCGGAGCCGGATCGAGACTGACGGAGGCATTTGGGACAGAGAGGGCGATCGCAGCGCTAGGAGTAGCGGATAGGGCAGCGATCGCCAGCACGCTGAGCCATAGAGCAGATGTCTGTGAAGGATTGAGTGAAGAAAGAGGCTTGGAAGAAGTCATGATTTTTCTGAGTATTTTAAGGGCGTAGAACGGTCTGATGTAGGATGGCGCGGGGTGTCCTATTCAGGCGCGACGTTACTAATAAATCGTCGAAGCTGGGCGATCGCACGGTTGTAGCCCAAAATCGCCGTCACTCGGTTACCTTCGGCGCGGGTGAGGTCGGTTTCAGCATTGATCACATCAGTCTGAGTCCCGACTCCGGCTTGGAACCGCAGTTTGGCTAACCTTAGCGCTTCTGAGGCTTGGAAGAGGGCAGTCGAGGTGGTATCAATATTCTTATCGTTCGAGATTTGGTTAGCATAGGCTTGTTCCACTTGAAATCGAACCGTGTTTCGGGTCTGGGTAAAACGCACTTCGGCAATCTTGCCATCAACCACCCGCTGGTCGGCCTGAGCGCGGGCCGCACCTCCGTCAAAAAGCCGCCACTGAGCTACAGCAGACAGCGAATATCCTCCGGCCAAACCCGCAACAGGCTGCTCAAAGATTTTTTGTAAATCGTAGGAGGCCCGAAGCTGAATCCTTGGCCCAAGCGCCGAGAGCGCTTGTTTGCGTTCGGATTCGCTGATGTCGCGCTGTACGAGCTGTTCTTCAAGTTCGACCCGCCCTTTGTAAGCCAACACGATCGTCTGTTCAAGACTGGGTTTCCAAATCGACTCTTTTTTCACGTCATCGCCTGCAATGACCGTGACGTATTCGGGCAGGCTCAGCCGCTGGGCAATCTGACGACGACGAATGATTTGGTTAGCTTGGGAATTGGTGAGCTGTTGCTGGTTGTTGGCAAGCTGCACCTCCGATCGCAGAACATCAAAGCGCGTCCCCAACCCCACTCGCTCTTGAAGCTGAGTATCTTTTAAGCTTTGTAGAGAATTTTCGACGGCCTTGGTATTAATTCGGACCTGCTCGTCGGCTTCTTGGAGATCGTAATAGTCTCCAGTCGCATCGAGCTGAAGCTGTTCTCGGACCCGTTCCATCGCAAGTTCAGACGCGCGTAATCGTCCTGCGGCAGCATTGAGCCTAGCGGACCTTGATCCGGACGTGTAGAGATCGTAATTTATTTGAATAGAGCTATCCCAACTCGTGCTGTCATCGGCCACGTTGCGCCTAAACGTCTGCCCACCTGTAAGTAGATCTTGTTGACGAGCAGCCTGTTCATTACCGCCTGCCCGAGCGATCGCTTCGGCCTGCGCGGATTGGATGCCGATCGTTCCGCCTGCATTGCGTGCGCGCGTAAAGACGCTTTGTAAATCCAAGGTCGGAAACAGTCCAGCCTGAGCTTCGCGGACCGCTGCTTTTTGCTGTTCGATTTGAAGCCGACTGACTTCAAGATCGCGATTGTTGCGCTCAGCTAATTCTAGAGTTTGCTTGAGGGTCAGCGGATACGCCCCTTTAATAGTGATCTCTGATTTGTCCGTAGGAAAAAGAAGGGGATTGGACGGGGTGTAGAGCGCTTCAGGTGCCGGGGCTGTGCGATCGATTTCGGGTCGCGTTGGAGTAGCTGGAATCGTCGTCGTTTGAGGAGTTGCTTTGAGCGGAGCAATTCTAGGCATAACGGTCCTAGGCGGTGCGATCGTCCGAGTCGAATCTACTTTTAAATCAAGCGGTGTACTCTTAAGCGGGGTGGGCATACCCGTATTAAATTTCTGAGGCTGAAGGGCAGGAGAGATTGGAACGGTGTTGGGCGAAAAATTGGTGGGCAGCTTGGGGGTCTCGGCGGCGAGCAGAAGGGTTTCGCTCAACTGATAATCTGGAGAAACAGACAGCGTTTCAGCATGAACAGGAGCGGCTACTCCCAGTATTCCTGCGCTGAAAAATCCGATCGCTCGAAAACTTACCAAGTAACAGTAACTAGTCTTCATAACATTAAATCCTAATTGCCCAGAGAAAACCATGCGGTCAAGTGCTGCAACCCAATGCTGCGACCCACAACACCATGACGAATTTCTAAAAAATTGCTACATTTTGTTTAGAATCGCCTTAAGAAGGATAACGCTTCATCGGCAAAACCTGCAAAGTTCTAACGATACATTTTCAGAAATTCGGTCAGGAGTTGCACCGATCGCGGCCTTTTCCATCTCCATTTAGTCTTCTAACTATTTTCCTTAAGGAACTAGCAATTAAATAATGCCCCACTTTTTTACCCCCACGAAGAGGCCCCAACCCCCAATTCTGGGGGCTTCGGAAATTCATGTTCCCCTAGAATTGGGGGCTAGGGGGCCTCTTTGCCAGGGACTTTATTTTCATGCAGATCCCTAATCGCCCAAGCCTGCCATCTCCCCAGTCCCGATCACACTGCGATTGGCGTCATTCACCAGATCCCCAAGACTTTGGAGACGCCCTGGTTGAGGCTTTTGGGTCGCGATCGGGTCCAAGCCGATGCGATCGCTGAACTGCTTGCGCTACCGATGGATCATCCTTACCGAGTAGAAACGATGCATCACATCCTCGTATTGCAAAAGAATCTGAGGGTGAGGCAAAATAGAAACACCGCCATTGATGAGGTAATCATGAACTTATCGACAGCCTATAAGAAATGATGTGCAGATACCCTTGAAGAAGGTCGGCAGATAGGTCTTAAAGAAGGTCTTCTCCAGATAACTATTCAAGAGGGTGTACACCAAGAACGCCGATCGCTCTAAAAATGATCCAAGCGGGTTCCTCTCCGGAGTTTGTGGCTCAAGTGACGGGATATTCTATTCAGGAAATTCAGGATATTATTCCCTCGGCTTGAAAATCGGTAATGGTTAAACGCGATCGACAGCCGCCATGCCCCGCTCAAATAGTTCACGAGCGTAGTCAGTCCAAGCCCCCTGTCCCCAGTAGCGAAAACAACTCGTTTCGACGAGGAGTAAGTAAAGCAGCGCTTCAGGGTCTAGTGCAGAATTTGAGCCGTAGAGATTGGGTCCGTATTTTTGATGAAACTTTGCACTGAGTTGGTTCATCGGTTCTAGGACGTTTTCATAGCCTTGGACCCAGCTTAAATCGTTAGTCCAGGATGCGCCTTCCATGGAGAAGCCAGAATTTTCGGATTGGAGCCGTTGAATGGCGATCGCAACAGCTTCGGGCGTAGGGGTCTCGGGCGACACCTGTTGCCAAATGCGATGCTGCTGGACAGCTTGAATTTCGGGGTAGTCGATCGGATTGACGCCTGCCTGGTCGAGGAGTTCGAGGTATTCGGTGCCGTTGAAGCCCGCGATTTCAGTTTGGGTCCGAAGCTGGTGCCACACAGGGCCAAAGTCACGGGGAAACTCATTCATCATCACGCCGCCATTTTCACCATCGGCAATTTGACTGACGAGAGAGGGGACCGGAATACCGCCGATCGACGCTCTGCCGAGATTTTTTGCTTCATGGTAGGGCTGCATTTGGGCGACGAGCTTGGTGTCGGAACCTTGGGTTTTGATTAGTGCTGTTAGGGAAACCGTCTCGCCGTGGCTATTGCGAGCGACGAGGCGATTCGGGAGATATTTCTGAGCTTGGGAAAGGGGCGAACCGTCCGGGTTTTCCACCGAGTGCTCTTGGACGAGGATCCAACGGTAGCCGCATTCCTTAAGGGCTTTAAGATACTCGTACAGCGCATCTGGGTGGTTGGGGAGATGCATCTCAGGGGGAGAGAAACCTTTGACGTGGGACAGGGCTTCGAGTCCAAACAGATCGGCAAAGTGGTGTTGCCAAGCGCGAATATGGAGCTTGAGATCCGGAATCGGGGTCGAAGTTGCAACGGCGTGGCTCCACATAGTGCCTAACCATTCGACGTGGGGAATATAGCGATCGTCGCAGGCGAGGGTTCGCAATTTGCCGAGGATATCGTGACGACCCATTTGTTGAAGTCCCCAGAGAAGGTTCCCCGAATAATCCAGCATAATCCGAGGATTACAGCCTTGTTCGACCAGTTCGGGAATAAAGTCACCCATGCGTTCGTAGCACCAGGCAAAGACGCCCGCGTTATGGTTGTCGCCCTCGTTGGGATGCTCACTCATGAACTGGAGATTGCAAATCAGATCGCCGTTAGAGCCTGCCGGAATCGTCGGCTGGTGCAT
>JAYVVL010000255.1:0-27565 GCA_043787035.1 Synechococcales cyanobacterium | reverse complement strand
TCTGACGGAAATCGTAGCTATAGGCTTTAGCCATGATTATCTCAGGGGAACGTTATTTCCTCCAGTTTATGTCCTAATCGAGCTGGCCGCCGCTATATGTGACTATGTGGAAGTCATGTTGAATGATGAATATAGTCTGTCGGTGAATCAGTGGCTGAAAGGAAATTTGGATTACTACATCGAAACGGCAGATCATCGACGAATGTTGGTGATCGAAGCGAAACAATCGGATCTGACGCGAGGCTTTACCCAATTGGCGCCGGAGTTGGCGGCACTGGATTTGCGGTCATCTACCCAAGGAAATATGCTGTATGGGGCGGTGACGACGGGTGATTTGTGTCGGTTTGGGCAGCTCGATCGATCGTTGAAGGTGATCACGGAAGATACGATCGTGTATCGGGTTCCGGATAAGTTGGCACAGATTCTTGAGATTCTGGCGGGAGTTTTGAAAAAAGCGGATTAGGTGTAGCGACAGGACGATCGAATCTAAAATTTGGAAGGACGATAACCTACGGTCGGTCGTAGACCATCGTATTTTCGGCAGACTATGCCTATGGGCTACTGGGACGATCGCGAGCGAAGTGAGAATTTAGAAGTGAGAATTTAGAAGTGAGAATTTTTTAGTTTTTGTTTGCTGTTTAGCGTCCTTTTTTGACGATCGTGGTTAGGATGGCGACTAGTTCGTTGGCTTCTTGGGTCATGGAGATAAGCTTTTCTGTGGGGACTAGTTAGCAGGCGGCAAGTAGGCGGAGCCAATAGTGAGTTTCTCTTGCTTCTTTGAGTGCAATGCTACATTTTGATAAAAAATCTGCTTTACTTTGACCGCCTTTTGCTTCTTCTAGATTGGCTCCGATCGAAGTTCCCGATCGTAAAATTTGATTTGATAAGTATGTCGTATAGTGAATTTCTACTCAATCTGATATTTATCCTAAATCTCAGTCATAACAATTAAAGCAGTGATTTGGCAGGAAGATGATATCTGGTGTGGTTCTGTCCCTGCGTTGCCGGGGTGCCATACGTGGGACTGCAGCTATGAACATTTACTCATTATATTAGAGGACGCGATCAAAGGTTGGCTTGAAGTGGCAGGCGATCAAGAAGTGATTAGCGCGGAAAAACAACTCGTCGAACTTTCGATATGAAATCAGTCTCTAGGAAAGCATTGTGCAAAATTGTTGCGCGCTACGGATAGAATTTGAAGCGAGTGAGAGGACGTCATCACATCTATGGAAAAACAGGTGTAGATGTCATCCTGTCAATTCCTGTCCATAGCAATCGTGATTTACCACAGGGAACACTCAGAAGTCTTATGGGTAATGTTGAGTTAGCGGAAGAAGATTTGAATTAGCGGTCTTCTCATTGGGTACCGATCTTAGATCGCCTCATCGACTTGAATGATCTGACGGAGCGAAATCAGTAGTTCATCCGCCCCGATCGGTTTCGCCAACCCTCACCTCATCACCAACTCCCCCACCGCCAAATCAAAAAACGTTGCATCCCCGATCGCATCCCGACCAGTCCCACCCCTCACCCGCATCGGCAAATCCACCTCACCCAGACTATCGAGAACCAACGCCGCCGATCGAAAATCCTGTCCCTGCGTATAGTCATTACAGGTCACAACCGTCCTCAACCCCGCCGCCATCGCCGATCGAACCCCCATCACCGAATCCTCTAACACCAAACAATCCGACGGCTCCAGATTTAACGCCTTCAACACATACTGATAAATATCCGGTTCAGGCTTCTTCACCGGAACAATGTCCCCCGCCGCAATCACCTCAAACCACGACGCGCTATCCGAATCCAACGCCAACTCCAACAGCGGCAACACATTATCCAAACTACTCGTCGTCGCGATCGCCAGCTTCACCCCCGTTTCCCGCGCCTCCTGAATCAATCGCCGAATCCCCGGACGCAACCCCACCGCCCCGGATAACAGCAACTCCCGATAAAACCGTCCTTTGAGCTGATGCAAATCTGCCGCAAACGTCGGCCAATCCGTCGGCGGCCTAAAATTAGGCTGATATCGCCCCGCATAGTACTGAATCCGCTCCTTCCCGCCCGTCACATCCAGCAGCCGACCGTAAGACCGCACATCCCACACCCAACTGTGCAACCCCTTCGCAGCAAACGCCCGGTTAAACGCCACCCGATGACCATCTCGCTCCGTTTCCGCGATCGTCCCATCCACATCCAAAATTAACGCCCTAATCTTGCCCATACTCGACATTTCGCCCCATCACACCACCTCAAGACTCTACTGGAAAATCATCCCGTCGGTCTACCATCCACATTGAACAGCAAACCTCCCAGGGAGCTAATCCGTAAGGACTTTGATCAATCCAACGAAGTAATCCTGATGAATGACCGGAATTGATGTAGAGGGTAATGAAGGTTATCTCAGTAGTAAAGCCAGACTCGACGTGACATAAATCACAGCCCTGTTGGTTTTATCCCTAAACTTGCTGCATCTCAACACTGTATTTCAACTAACGACCGTTCATCAGGGAATTAATGACATGAAAAACGATAAATGGATGGATGTCACGGAATACGCGCTTCTCGCAGGTTCGGGTCTAGGCTCCATTGCCTCCATCGCCACCCAGCAAATCGCCTATGCCGCCGCTCCCGTGTCGTTTCTCATGATGCTGAATGTCATTAATCGTCAGCGACTCGATCAGCAAGTTCTCGACCAAAGCACCCAGCAAATTGCCCAAGTCGATGCACGCCTCACCCAACAACTCGACGTCATCGATCGACGCATTCAAGGTCTGCCGACCTTCTGGGACTTAGCCAGCCTGCGCAAAACCCTCATGCAAAAGAATCGGGTCAATCTCAACCGTCTCCATGAGCAGCTTTCTAACCGGATTACCGCAATCGAAATGCAAGATGTCGCCGAAATGAAGGGCAACTTGAATGACGTGCAAATTCAGCAAGCTAGACTCTTAGATTCGATCGATCGGATTACCGGAACCCTGCGCCGTACTCCTACGATGGAACAGTTTCGGGACTCAGAAGGCAGCGTCAAACAACTTCAAGATCGGATGAATAGCTTACAGACGGGGCTTGATGACATGAACCGCGCCTACAAGCCCAGCACCCTAAGGGTGCTCCAAGGCCAAATCGACTACATCAACCGCCGGTTCAATGCCATGCCCAACCCCGCCGATGCCGCAACCCTCAAGCAAGATGTTGAAGGGCTAATGCAACTGGTCAGCGATCTCGTGCCTCGCCGGGAGATGACGCGCCTCGCTGATGAACTCGACCAACTGCGTCACCGTCAAGATAATGTCGATGAAAACGTTGCGCCCCTGCGACTGACGACCAAGATTTTACGGCAACAAGTGACGACGTTAATGACGTTTGTAAAGAATAACGTGGACGTTTCAGCTCACATTAGATCGCAGAAACCTGAGGCTTCAGAAGCGTTTGAACACCTACAAGATGCAGTTTCTAGACTTCAACAACAAATTGAAGAAACGCCCTCTGAAGATCGTCTTATCGAGCTACAAAGTCAGCTTGAATCTCTGATTCTAACCAAGCTAAGTCCACTCAAAGACGATTTAGAGGGGATCGAACACCTCACCCAAAATCTAGAACAACAACAGCAGCATCTCAATGGTTGGATGAACCGTTTACCTGAGATGCTAGACTTCAGCGCGCTTCGGAACCAAATGAAATATCTGAGCGATCGCATGGAGCGTCAAGAAACCCATCTTGAAGAGTTAGGAACCCAAGTGGTAATGGCCTCAGGAGAACAGCCCGGACAGTCTCAGCCCTATGAATTAATCTTTGACTTACAAGCGAGTTACAGAACCCGAGATATTGCAAGCAACAACAGCCGATCGCTGATCGAAACTGCCCTAGAACAGGCCCAATCACACTTACTCGTCGTCTTTCCATCGCCCGATTGTAGGACCCTAGATACGGCCATGTTGCATCAGTTTCGAGGCTTTCTCGATCGCGGTGGCAAACTAGACATTGGCTGGGGCTACTTGGGAAACGTGCAACAAGGCCACCCACCGCGCTATATTCAGCAGCGCTCCTCCGCCCATCCATCTGATAAATCCTTCCTCCAAAACATTCTCAGTCAATTCACCCATCTCAAGCGTCAATTCCCCGATCAGTTTCGCTTCAAAGTCCTAGGCACCGATGAAAACTTCCTGGTCTGCGATCGTGCCTATGCGCTGCTCGGGTTTCAGCCGATGAATGTCCAGAGTGCGGTTTTTCCTCGGGTTGCCGTGGGTCTAAAGACTTACGAAGCTGAAGTGATGCAGGGGCTAGTCGATCGGTTTGAAAATCCTATCCTCACCGAAAATGATACCGATGCTTACTTCAACCGCGCCCTAACCCGTTACGAACTAGACGACAAACAAGGCGCGATCGCGGACTATACCCAAGTCATTCAGATCAATCCCGATCATGATACCGCCTACAACAACTGCGGCTTAGTTCGCTACGAAATAGGCAATAAAGAAGGAGCCGTTGCAGATTTAAACCGAGCTATCTTAATCAATCCTTGTAACAGTATTGCCTTCTGTAATCGGGGAACTATTCGAGCTGAACTGGGCAATCCCATGGGCGCTATTGAAGACTATAGCTATGCTATTCATGCCGATTCAACCTGCGCACCCGCCTATTTTCAACGGGGTCTAGCCCGATCGCAAATGGGAAACAAAATGGGGGCTGTAGAAGATTTTACCGATGTGATTAATCTCAATGATCAAGATGCATCAGCGTACTTCTATCGAGGGATGGCCCGGACCAAACTCGGCGATCGCATTGGTGCAATTCGAGATCTCAAAGAATCCTCTAAGCTGTTCCAAGCCCAAGGCAATACCCACAGTCATCAACAAGCCATTAGTGCGATCACTCGGCTACAGAAATCATTGGTCATTGATGGGACCCTGGGACAGGTGGCTAGGATGGGTTAAACAAACCTTACCGAATTTTCACAAATCCCGCTTTCTCCAACATCTCCTGGCCTGCACTGCTCAACAATAAATTGGCATAGGCTTCACCCGCCTTCGATGACGCATCTTGACGAACCACCACGTACAAATTCCGCGTTAACGGATACGTTCCATTGCCGAGCGTCTGAGCATTGATCATCGTCCGACGGGCCGGACACTGATCTTTCGGGACGATCGGTTCTTGGTAAGAGGGCACAAATTGTCCAGCAGTTTGACCGATCGCCAACGGTTTGACCGTACATTGCGGCACCACTTCAGGCGCGGAGGCAAAATACACGCCTCCCGGTTCACTTCCTAATTTTTGTAAGGCTTGAGTAGTAGTCCCGACAAACTGCACGCTGCTGCTAAATGATTGTCCTGACAGCACCGAATCAATGAACAAATCAACCGTTCCGCCCGAGCCAACATTGCGAGAAATGGGGACGATCGGAAGATTTGGCCCGCCGACTTGTTGCCAGTTAGTCGCTTTTCCCGTGTAGATTTCTTGAAGTTGAGCCAGGGTCAATCCAGGAATGTTTAAACTCGGGTTGACCGCAACCGCAACACCATCTAAAGCAACGGCTATTTCCTGTAACGAAATCCCAGCCTGTTGAGCCTGTTGTTTTTCTTGATTCGTGAGGGGCCGAGAGGTCTGGGCAAAGTCAAGCTGTCGATTCAACAACATTTTCACTCCAGAACCACTACTCGCAGGACCACTATTGGGACTGACATAACGCAGTTGAAATCGCGGAAGATCCGATTGAATACTCGCATCAAGGGACGATCGCGTCGGTGCCCAAGACGTGCTTCCGCCGTAGTTAAACTGTCCAGATGGGACGTCCTTCATGCCCGTAAAACGTCCCGCTGAAGCCGTTCCACCACCCGTCGCACCCTGCATTCCCGGACGCATTCCCGGCTGAGAAGGCGCACTAGAGTTTGCGTCTGGGGTTGTGGCTGCGATCGGCGCAGAAGCTTGGACCGTTGGCGTTTCAGGTTTGAAATTTCCGATCGAAAAATCAGATTTTTTGAAAATCCACCAGAGTCCACCCAGAAGAGCCGCAACCGCCAGAGTTGCACCAATCAATGCCGGAATTTCATTTTTCTGTGCCATGGAAAAGTCCTATCAGGGGTGAAGTGCCTATTGCTTTTGCATCAGCGATTTTGCATTAGCATTGTGTACACTAGCCGAAACACTAATGCCGCCAATGTCGTCACCAATGCTATTGGCGATGCCATCACAATGCTACTGACAAACCCGACTTTAAACATCATCACAACAGCTGCCAAGGTCATACCGCTAATAATCACAAAATCCAGTCGTTCGATCGTCCGGTTCGATTGAAAGTAAACCAATACTCCCGCACACAGACACCACAGCACTGCTTGCACCCAAAACAAACCCGTCAAGGCATGAAGTCCGATCGCTAATAGCGCCCCTTCAAACCCCATAAAAGCTGAACTACTCAATAACTCAATCAAAGAAAAAGGCGATCGGGTTGACTTGGGACGGTTTGAGTTTGACATCGGGGTAATTGACATCGGGGGGATGGGCTTGGAATTCACAGACTCTAACGCGACGGGCAGGGGTTCGGGCGGGAGTTGGGTAAACGGATGACCAAGGGGAATCTGGGTGACGTTTGGGTCCATGGCAGGGACCGTAGGTAGCGGTAGTTCAGACGAAATTGGGGGCTGAAAGGGATGAAGAATCGCTTCTTCTGGGCGCAGACTATTCAGAACATCAGCGGCGCAGGTAAAGCGATCGTACGGCGCAGGCTGAAGCATTTTGTCCAGAATATCTGCCAGTCGATTGCTCACCGGATATTTTACGTTCGATCGCCAGATATACATCCGCGACACCGGATCACACAGTTGATTGGGCGGCAGTCCCGTCAGACACTCCACACAGGTCGCCGCCAACGCATACAAGTCCGTTGAAAATGAAACCCCAGCACCCGCCATCTGCTCCGGCGGCGCATAGCCAAGTGAAAAAATGCTGGTGGAGGTCTGGGGGCGGCTAGCTTGAGCCGTAGCGTACTTAATCGCGCCAAAATCCAGAAGATAAAGCCGACCTTTGCGACTGCGCATAATATTCGATGGCTTGATGTCTCGATGAATCGTTTGGTGCGCATGGACAAACCCAAGCACCTTCAGCATAGAACCCAAGATTTCAGTCACCGCCGCCTCATTCATCGCGCCAACCGCTCTTAACTCCTTCTCCAAATCTTGCCCGTCAATGAATTCTTGAGCCAAATAGAAATAAGCTTCTTCCGTTCCCGGTACCCGTCCCGGCACTTCGAGATCAAAAAACGCAAACAGGTCCGGAATTTGTAAATGCTCCCGCCCCAGTTCTTCCAAAACTTCACCCTCTCGCATGAATAACCCATGGGCCACTTGATGCTGCTCAGAGGTTAACCGTACAGCGGGTTTAAACTGCTTCACCACACAAGACCGCATCCCCGGCGTATGCCGATCGCGTGCCAAATACGCCGCCCCAAAGCCCCCCTGCCCCAAAAGCTGAATCGGCAAGTATCGATCGCCCAAAATCAACGGCATCTCGCAACACCCGCAAAATTTATCCCGCGTCAACTTCAGTGTCCTCGGATCATCAAGATCAGGGCAGTCATTGATAGGATGAGGACAACTAGGGCGAGTACAGAGCAGCTCCATGGAGAATTAGGAATGAAGAATGACGAAGTGAGAACCCGAGAAAAAGAATCACCCTCCTCTATTCTGCCTTCTCAATTCTCAATTCTGCATTCTCTCCCTTCGGTTCTTCCTTGTTTTTTCGATCGAAGCTCACCGGGAGGGACGTGAATTGGGGTAAGATTTCGCGGCAGAAGGCATCAGCCGCTTTGGAACGGTAGCGGTTCGGGTTAATAATAACGGAGAGCATTCGTTTGATTTCGACGCCTTGGATAGTAGCACGGTGCAAGATGCCCATTTGGATTTCCTTTTCAATGGCGCTGAGAGAGAGGAAGGAGACGCCTAAGCCAGACTGAACGGCAGTTTTGATGGCTTCAATAGAGTTGAGTTCCATGTCGATTTTGAGGCGGCGAGGTTCGATGCCGTATCTCAAGAGCACTTGGTCAATGACTTTGCGAATGGTTGACTGGGAGTCGAGCGCAATGAACTGGAGGTGGTAGAGGTCTTCCTTTTGGATGACGGCCTGTTGGGCTAGGGGATGGTTGGGCGGAATGATGAGTGCGAGTTCATCCTCGGCATAGGGCACCATATCAAGAGAGTCTTGTAGTTCGGGAGGAAGTTCACCACCGATGATGGCCAGATCAATTTGGCCATTAGCGACGCTCCAGGCCGTGCGTCGAGTGGAATGGACGTGGAGCTGGACGGCAACATCTGGATATTTTTGACGGAACAATCCTATCATTCGGGGAAGAAGGTAAGTACCCGTGGTTTGACTCGCGCCCACAATAAGCGACCCGCCTTGAAGATTTTGCAAGTCTTCAAGGGCGCGGCAGGTCTCTTGACAAAGGGTAAGGATTTTCTCCCCGTAGGCTAGAAGCATGTGTCCGGCTTCCGTCAGTTGTGCCCGCCTGCCGCCTCGATCGAACAACGGGACATCCAGTTGACGCTCTAGGTTTTGGACTTGGAGACTGACGGCAGGTTGAGACACGTAGAGGCTATCCGCAGCGCGTTTGAAGCTTCCTTCGGAGGCGATCGCCTTGAGGATCCGAAGTTGGTCGAGTGTGAAGGGTAAGTCAGACATAGAGCGTGACAGTTTATCTTTGTATGGGCGTCCAAGAACTGATTCAAGAGGAGTCAAGCAGTCTGTGGTGAACAATGAAGTAAAACTTAACGGCGCAACCGAACAAGCTCCAACAGAACAAACCGTGGCCATTTCATCCCTAACGACCTTAACTTCAGCGGACGAGAATATCGTACATGCTGTTTTGACTCTACCAGGAATTGTGGGACTTGCTTTTTTAGATCAGACGATTCCGCTCCAGAGTCCGCTTCAGGTCTATGGATGGGATGCAGGGCTGGAGATTCGGCGATCGG
This sequence comes from Synechococcales cyanobacterium, assembly GCA_043787035.1. Lineage (GTDB taxonomy): Bacteria > Cyanobacteriota > Cyanobacteriia > Leptolyngbyales > Leptolyngbyaceae > JAAFJU01. The sequence continues at coordinate 18,593 of JAYVVL010000255.1, read as the reverse complement.
GGGTTTTTGTGGCGAGTGTGACACAGGTCTTGCGATCGATGCCGACTGAGTTTTACCAGTTGGAGTTTGGGTTTGGAAGTTATCGGGCGCTGCTGCGGCGATTTGGGACGGGCGATGCGATGGCGCTAGTGAGACAGGCAGGGAAAGACTGGATGGACGAGGAGCCTCAGTTGGCGGCATTTTGTCGGGTGGCGATGGAGTCTCGATCGGCGGTTCTGCTCATGATTGAGGCTCATCAACAGCGGATTCTGGAAACCGGGGTGGCAGATGATGTGCCTCGGGTGGATCGGTCCGTTTTTCTGGCGGCGTTTAATCGATTGTCGGAGATTGCGGGGCGCTATTTGGGGGCGACGATTGCGGTGCGACACCTAAGTCGATCGCAGCCGATGGTGGACTGTTTGACCGGGGTGACGATCGATCGATCGGGCCGTATAGTGATGAATCCTAGCACGCTAGATCCTGCATTGGACTCATTGATGTTGACGCCGGATCAACGCCTCGCGTTTTTGGTATGGATTGAAGAATTTGTAAAGCAGTGTTCAAAAATTATTCGTAATTTTGATGTGCTGGCCCAGAAAGAAGGGCTAACTGAAGAAGAGTATAAACTGTTATTTGATCCCGCTCCTTAGGAGAAAGAGTCCCCCATGGCAAAGACTGTCCGATTAGAACCGATCGCCCAGGAAACGTCTGTTGAGACGAATGGCAATTTACTGTCGGTGTTGCTGAATAAAGATTTGGATGTGTTGCGGGAGTGTGGGGGGCGCGGAATGTGTGCCACCTGCCACATTTATGTCAGCGATGGCATGAATAATCTGTCGCCCATGAATCGCCGGGAGCAACGGACGCTGGAGGTCATTACATCCTGCCAGCAAAATTCTCGGTTAGCCTGTCAGGCGAGGGTTTTGGATAATGGTGTGGTGGTCGAGCTGCCGCCGGGGATGTATATCAATTCCCTCAAGGATATTGAGGATTTGATTGGCCGTCGGGCGGAGCAAGATCTCCTGCATCCGATTACGGGGAAGGTTTTGGTTGAGGCCGGGAAGCTCATTACCCGATCGACCTTGAGGACCATTGAGAATAGCGAAAATCTAAACTTCAACAGCTATTTCTCGAATTCGTCTGAGTCAGGAATCTAAAAGAAAGGAGGATGTAAAAAGGGAGAAATGATGACTGGTGTGCCGGTTTCGTTACATAACCAGCTCTGGGACTCCCTGTATGGGCGCATATAGGCGGATCGGTCGATCGTCCAGAATTCGATCGATCCAGTGAACAATTAGCTAATGAGCAAGTATTTTTGAGATAATGGATGCATTTCAGAAACTCTAGCGGATTAGATTGCAATAAGCTGGCTAACACATAATTTTTTGTTGACTCCGCAACCTGCTCTCCCTTCAAAAACCTGTGCCAACGTCACCAAAATCAGGCATCTTATAGGTTGGCTTGTTTGTCCGTTTTTTAAGTTTTGGTTGCACCCGTTCTATGGAAACCCTCGCCTCCGATCACCCCCAAGGTTCTCCCCTCGTTATCCAAACGCAAAATCTTAGCAAAACCTACCGCACTGGCTTCTGGCTGGCACAAAAAATCCGATCGCTCATCGCCATCGATCTAGACGTGTACCAAGGCGAAACCTTTGGTCTGCTCGGCCAAAATGGCGCAGGCAAAACCACCCTGCTCAAAACCCTCCTCGGCATCGTCCGCCCCACCCAAGGGAAAGCCACATTGCTGGGCAAACCGCTTGGCGATCGCAACGTCAAAAAGCGCATTGGCTATCTCCCCGAAAATCCTTATTTTTACGATTACCTCACAGGCTGGGAAATCCTAGAATTCACGGGCGGACTGTTTGAAATCCCGCACAGCGTCCAGAAAGCCCGCATCCCAGAACTTCTCGAATTGGTCGGCCTGTCCATGAGAGATGCCAAGAAGAAACAGCTTCGTCGCTACTCGAAAGGAATGCTGCAACGCATTGGACTCGCTCAAGCCCTGATCAACGATCCCGAACTCGTCTTCCTTGATGAACCCATGTCTGGACTCGATCCGCTTGGGCGCTACCAAATGCGTGAGACTATTCTGTCGCTCAAGCGTCAAGGGAAAACGATTTTTTTCAATAGCCATATTTTATCCGATGTCGAAAAAGTGTGCGATCGCGTGGCCATTTTGGACAAAGGCGAACTGATTTGCGAAGGTAGCATGGACAAGCTCCTCGGCGACGTGCGAGCCTACATTGTTAAAGTTAAAGGCGGCAACCCCGAAATTTTGCAACAGCGCCTTGCCAACCTGCACTTCCAAGATGGCCTCTGGGTCGGCGTCTTAAAAGGCGAGGTGCAAGACTTCATTGCCAGTTTGCGTCTCATCCAAGCCCAGCTCATTTCCCTCACCCTCGCCCGTCCGAGCTTAGAAGAATTTTTTATCAAAAAGCTCCACGATCGAAACCCCACGTAACCCCACCCAATAAATCCAAAAATCCCCAAAGGCCGATCGAACTTGTTATCGTGTATCCCCACACAGTCAGGTCATCTAACGTCATGGGCGCGATCGCACACCTTCCCCGTTCCACCCGCCGCAGCCTCCACGTCATGTTTGTCGCAGGACTCTGCTTCTGGGCTGGACTCGCGTCTACCTTACCCGTTCTTCCGCTTTACATCAAAGATCTCAACACCAGCGCCCAAGAACTCGGCGTCATCATGGGATCGTTTGCCGTGGGTCTCTTGATTTTTCGGCCCCAAATGGGAACCCTCGCCGATGCAAAAGGTCGAAAATTCGTCATGCTCATCGGACTGTTCATCGCCGCGATCGCCCCGGTTCTCTACTGCCTTGTCCATGAGAAATTTATGCTGATCGGCGTTCGGATTTTTCATGGCATTAGTCTGGCCGGATTTGCCACCGCCTACAGTGCGCTGATTGCCGACATTGCCCCAGCAGAGCACCGAGGCGAAGTCATTGGGACCATGAGTCTCACCAATCCGATCGGGATGGCCATTGGCCCGATGGTCGGCGACTGGATGCTGCATGGCTATGGCTATATCGCCTGTTTTTGGCTGGCGAGTACCCTGGCGGCGTTGAGCTTTTTGTTTGCTACCCAAATCGAAGCCCCCCGCCAAACCCCTCGTGACCACTCAGCCCCCAACTCATATCCCACTCGGGGCTACTTCCAAATGCTATGGAGTCCCGAATTTCGGATTCCGACCTTGATGATGTTAGTGGTCGGGTCGGCATTTGGAATTTTGAGTACGTATGTACCGCTGTATCTTCGGGAAAGTGGCTTGACGGTGACGGCCAGTGCGTTTTATTCATCCGCTGCGATCATGAGTTTTTCAATGCGATCGGTCGCTGGAAAAATGAGCGATCGCTTTGGTCGAGGACGATTTATAACGATAGGAATTGCGACCTACGGGTTGTCGATGGCGATTCTTTGGCTGATGCGCGGCGACACTTGGGTGATTGTGGCGGGGTTGATTGAAGGCGTGGGCGGTGGGATGTTTTTGCCCGTGACTATTGCATTAATCACCGATCGAGCCTCGCCTGAGATGCGCGGACGGATTTTTAGTTTGTGTATTAGTGGATTTGATTTAGGGGTTTTCCTGGCGGGGCCAATTTTGGGTGGGATTGCCGACACGATCGGCTACCGAGGTCTTTTTGGAGTTGCAACGGGCATCGTTGCCGTGGGTATTGCGGTGTTTATCACACGATCGAGTAAAGATTTACACCATTCTCTCCAGTTTTCGCTCTCTGACGGGGGCGATGTCTATGCGCTCCCGAAAAACTCGTTACACTCATGATCTACGTCTTCTGATTTCGGCTTTGGAATCAGGCCGTCGATTATCACGGGATTCTCCATTATGCGAAAGATTTTATTTATTCTTGGGGAGCTATCTAATAGCGATGTGGAATGGCTGCTGCTCTCGGGGCGAAAGGAGCAGGTTTCCATGGGAATGCGGTTGGTGCAAGAAGGCCATTCGGTCGATGCGTTCTATATTATCCTGAATGGAGAATTTAAGGTGATCGTGGAATCCCAAAACGATCGTGAGATTGCTGTGCTCAAGAGCGGCGAAGTCTTGGGGGAAATCTCATTCCTAGATACGCGACCGCCCGTTGCAACCGTCATTGCCACCCAAGACTCGCTGGTGTTTAGGATTTCAGGGGCAGTCCTCAGCGAGAAGCTCAAAGACAACGGTGAGTTTGCGGCCCATTTTTACCGAGCGATCGCGTTATTTTTAGCCGATCGAATCCGCAATACCGTGGGTCTTTTAGGCTACGGCCAGGAATATCCATCGGATTCGCCGCTGCAATTGGTCCATGATCTTAGCCCTATGGTCATCGAACATCTCCCGCTTGCCCGTCAACGGTTAGAGATTTTTGTGAAACGACTGCGTGGATATTGAGGGCTATTTTCAATAGTGCGGGGTCCTGCGTTAACAACTGTTACAGATCCTCAGTCAATGCGCGGAGACCGCAAGCGAGGGGAGTAAAATTTGGACAAATGTTCTTAAGTGAGAGAACTCATGTCAGAAACGCTTACGGGTAAAGCGCCCTTATTTCCGGGTAGTACTGGCGGCTTGCTAACTAAAGCAGAAGTCGAAGAAAAGTACGCAATCACTTGGGATGCGAAAGCTGTTCAAGTGTTTGAAATGCCCACGGGCGGCGCGGCGACGATGAACGAAGGTGAGAACCTTTTGTATCTCGCACGCAAGGAACAGTGTCTTGCACTGGGATCCCAACTGAAGACGAAATTTAAGATTACGAACTACAAAGTTTACCGGATTTTCCCCAATGGTGAAATTCAATATCTGCACCCCGCAGATGGTGTTTTCCCTGAGAAGGTGAATGAAGGTCGATCGATTGTGAATCATGTTCCTCGGAATATCGGTTCCAACCCCAACCCATCGACGCTGAAATTCAGCGGTAAGCGGACGATCGATCCTTAGGGATTGCAGTCGGTTCGCATTTGAAAACTAGAGACACAAGAGGCCCGATCGATGGTGAAGCGATCGGGCCTCTTGTGTCTCTTGGGCATTTTTGAGGTTTGGTCAACGTCTTCAAACTGGAACGGAAAGATTGAGTCCGATCGGGTCCAAAATTTTTAACAGCCCAGTAAAGTCTGGAGTCGAAGACTGCGTAAAGAAGGTTTTAAGCTGAGAATGAAGAACCAACTCTTGCTGCATCGTCAGAACGATCGCCTGTGCCTCAGTCACATCCATCAGCGCTGGAAAAACTCAACCTCGTCACTATCATCCAAAAAAGCTTCCAAATAAGCAGCAGACTCCTGAGGGTCTTGCAGTGATTTCAAAAAATATTCTCGGTAGTTTCTATGGGTTGCCATTTTCACGCTCCTTAAAATCGTCCGACTGTTGTGAGGGTTGAGGGTATGCCCACTGTTATGATAATTGGGCTGGTGCAACGCCGATCGCACATGACTTACTCCCTATGACTTTCCCCGACTTCGACCAATTTTCCACCCTCGCTCAAACGGGTAACTTTGTCCCCGTCTACCAAGAACTAGTCGCGGACCTTGATACGCCTGTTTCCGCCTGGTACCGCGTGTGCAGCGATCGCCCCTACAATTTCCTCCTCGAATCCGTGGAGGGCGGCGAATCGTTAGGTCGCTATAGTTTTTTGGGCTGCGATCCGTTGTGGGTGATGGAAGCACGCGGAAACACCACGACGCAAACCGATCGAGACGGTCAGCAAAAAGTCTTCACAGGCGATCCCTTCAAAACCCTGTCTGACTGCCTGAGCACCTTCCAACCCGTCAAGCTGCCGGAACTCCCTCCTGCTATTGGTGGATTGTTTGGGTTCTGGGGTTATGAATTGATTAACTGGATCGAACCCAAGGTTACGATTTATCCGATTACGGACGCCGATTTGCCCGATGGCATCTGGATGCAAATTGATAGCTTGCTTATTTTCGATCAAGTCAAACGCAAAATCTGGGCGATCGCCTATGCTGACCTGCGTGAACCTGGGACTGATCTAAAATCGGCCTACACCAATGCCTGCGATCGCGTCAAAACCCTCGTCCAACGCTTAGACCAGCCCGTCTCCGATCGCGTTCGCCAACTCAATTGGAACTCTACGGGCAATAACGATCGCCCGATCGTCAGCAACTTCACAAAGGAAGACTACTGCAACGCAGTGAAAAAATCCAAGCAGCACATCACCGCAGGCGACATCTTCCAAGTCGTGATTTCGCAAAAACTGTCTACTGAATATCAGGGTGATGCCTTCGATCTGTACCGATCGCTCAGGCTAGTAAATCCGTCGCCCTACATGTCGTACTTCAATTTCAAAGATTGGCAAATCGTCGGTTCTAGCCCCGAAATCATGGTCAAAGCAGACAACGATCCCGATGGCAGTGGACTTGTGGCGACGGTGCGTCCGATCGCTGGAACCCGAAAACGCGGGAAAACCCCTGAAGAAGAAATAGAGCTTGAAAAAGATCTTCTCGATGACCCGAAAGAAGTCGCTGAGCACGTCATGCTGGTGGACCTAGGCCGCAACGATCTCGGTCGCGTCTGTAGCAGCGGTAGCGTTCGCGTCGATGAACTGATGATCATCGAACGCTATTCTCATGTCATTCACATCGTTAGCAACGTCATCGGCAAACTCCGCCCCGACAAAACCGCCTGGGATCTGCTCAAAGCCTGTTTCCCTGCCGGAACCGTCAGCGGCGCACCCAAAATCCGCGCTATGCAGATCATCCACGACCTCGAACCCGATCGCCGAGGCGTATATTCCGGTGTCTATGGCTACTATGATTTTGAAGGTCAGCTCAACACCGCGATCGCCATTCGCACCATGGTCGTCCGCCCGATCGCCCACACACCCAACACCCATCTTGTCACCGTGCAGGCCGGGGCGGGACTGGTCGCCGATTCAGTCCCCGAAAGCGAGTATGAAGAAACCTTAAGTAAAGCCCGCGCCATGTTAGACGCGATTCGTTGTCTCGGAAACTAAGAGGGCATTTTAAAAGTCTTCACAGCCATCCAAATCCATCACCTGCAATGGAACGCCCACTTCGCTGTAGGCGATCGCATAGCCCGCACTAGTCGCCTCTCGCTCCGCCTCTTTGCACAAAATCGGATCTTGAATCCAAAGGTTCAGCCGATCGAGTCTGGCGATCGATCGTATGTCCCTCGGTTCGACTCTCGTCTGCATGGGCATTGCTTTCGATTGGGTTAGGAGACTCAAGCGCTTGGTGACGGCAGCCGGGATTTCGGCCATGGCCGGGGCGATCGGCGCAATAAACGGGGTCACGAAGGGTGTTCCAAAGGACGAGACTTGGGATGAGGCGTAGACAGGTTCGATCGCTTGGTTCAACGTGGGCAGTTTGGACAGCACGTTGGCTTGTTCACTAGGTTGAATCTCAATGCCAGACTCTAAACGCTGTTTTACATTTTGCAGATAGCGTTGGGTTTTAAGGTAGTAGCTATGCCAATCGATTTCGAGGTTGCTATGGTGTTCGTATTTTAAATAGTGTTTGCAAATAATCCCCATCACGTCTTCAATCGCCATGGCTCCAAAGGCTTTGGCCTGGAAATGATCGCCTTTTTGCCAGACCTCTGCCCGATCGCGCACAAAATCCTCCTGCAAAAATCCAGTGTCCGTGAGCCAAGGGCCGTCGGGATAAAGCAGATTGGCCTTGGAACGCGGGGGCCGGATGCCGAGGGCGGGTTCGTAGGCTGCGATCGGGTGGTCCTTGAGTGGAGCGGCGAATCCCTGGAGGGCGAGATGGTACAGCGGACCGTCTTGGATAATCCACGATCGACGCATGAGTCGGTTTAGGCTGGGCTTGAGGGCGTGGCGTGGAATGGATCCGAGGGATTCAAATTGTTCTAGGGTCAACTGGGAGCGATCGCAGTTGAAGGTTTGGTAACACAACAAAACAATGACTTTGAGGTCGTCGCCGCTGAGGGTCTTGAGGGCGCTAGAGATGGCGAGGGGGAGCGGGGTGTGGGTCATGCGATCGATCGGCTGGAGGGCGGATAGATTTTGGTTCTATTGTACTATTTTTGGGATGGAGGGATGGAGGGATGGGGTGCGGGGGGCCGGGAAGAATGATGCGTTGACTCGCTTAACGCATCCTACGTCGGATTTGACGATCGGGTCTTCCCGGTTTTGATGGCCTATGCTTTGAACTTTTCGGTGATGCGACGCATGGCTTCATTTACGTTGTCTCGGCTGTTGAAGGCTGAGATGCGGAAATAACCTTCGCCAGCCGCGCCGAAGCCGGACCCCGGAGTGCCGACGACGTTGCAGGTTTCGAGCAGCTTGTCGAAGAAGTCCCAGCTCGATAGGTTTTCGGGGGTCTTGACCCAGACGTAAGGTGCATTTTCACCGCCGTAAACTTGGATTCCGGTGCTTGTCAAGTCCCGGCGGATAATCGCGGCGTTTTCCATGTAAAAGTCGATTAATGCACGAGTTTGAGCCTGTCCTTCGGGCGAATATACGGCTTCTGCTCCACGCTGCACAATGTAGGATACACCGTTGAATTTGGTCGATTGACGACGGTTCCATAGGCCCCACAGCTCCACGTCTTGGCCGTCTTTGGTCTTGCCTTTGAGGCTCTTGGGAACCACCGTTAGGGCGCAACGGGTTCCGGTGAATCCGGCGTTTTTGGAGAACGATCGAAATTCAATGGCACACTCGCGCGCCCCATCAATCTCATAGATCGAGTGCGGCAAGGTTGGATCCTGAATGAAGGCTTCATAAGCCGCATCAAACAAAATAATCGAGCCGTGCGATCGGGCATACTTCACCCAAGCTTCCAAATACTCCCGAGTGGCCGTTGCGCCCGTGGGATTATTCGGGAAACAGAGGTAGATTAAATCAACTTTTCGCGTGGGAATCTCCGCAACAAAGCCATTGTCGGCAGAAATCGGTAAGTACACAAATCCGTCATATTCTCCCTTACCGTTCATTTCTCCCGTGTGGCCTGCCATCACGTTGGTATCCACATAAACTGGATAAACGGGATCCGTCACAGCAATGACATTATCGTCACCCAAAATATCTAGAATAGCCCCGCCATCACACTTAGAGCCGTCGGAGATGAAGATTTCGGACGCATCAATGTCGCAGCCGCGTGCTTTGAAGTCTTGCTGGGCAATCTTTTCTCTAAGCCATTCATAGCCCTGCTCGGGGCCATAACCCTTGAAGGTCGATCGGTGGCCCATGTCGTCGATCGCCTTGACCATGGCCTCACGGCAGGCTTGGGGTAACGGTTCTGTCACATCGCCAATGCCTAGACGAATAATGTTCGCATCTGGATTAGCCTGAGCAAACCCATTGACGCGCCGTGCAATCTCAGGGAATAAATATCCCGCTTTCAACTTTAGATAGTTCTCATTAATTCTCGCCATGGCCCGTCACTACCCCAAGTTCTTGATGTCGTACACAACCGAATTCACGCCAAAATTCACAGGCGAATTCCTAAGACAGTGTAGCGTTAATCGGGGGTGTGGCAAGATTGCACTGGATTGCAGCCCTGGATACGGTCTTGTAGGCAAGGAGTCCGTATACTCAAGCATTCCTAAAGCCTACCCTCAAGGTTCAGTCTTTCAGCCGATCGATCGCCCCTCACATTTCAATCCTACAGGCGATGAAGGACTTGCCTAAAATTGGAATAATACAAAAGTAACAACCTTATCTCTAAATTTGGTGAACGAATCATAGAGGTTAAGGAATGACCGTCTTAAACCACACCTTACGGAAAGTTTAAAATTGAGACGACTCGAATAAAGTTTTCAAAATGAGCTGCCTAAAGTCACGAAATTTCAAGAGATGACGCTATGGTCATTGTCATCTGGCTTTAATTTTCCCAAGCAATCCTTCTCTATAGGTTTTAAGATTATGCGAAGCGTACTAACTCGTTCTCAGGTTACCCCTGTCCAACCCATTACAGCCGTCCAAGAATCTCTCCAACAGCCCACTGTCCTTCGTCCCCAAGGCCACATGAATGCTGACCGCGTGTTGGCATTCCAAGACCAACTGACCCGCGCGGTGATGTCTCCCACCTCTGCATCCTTAACCGTAGATATGAGCCAAGTGGAATCGTTAGACAGCAAAGGCTTGATGACCTTGATTTCCACCTTGAATCTAGCGGAGCGCATGAACAAGCGTTTCAACCTTTGTTCTCTCTCCGCCCCTGCTCGCATCGTTCTTGAATTATCCCAGCTCGATCGAGCTTTTGAAATTGTAGAAGCGGTTGTCGTTTGATGGTTGGCCCCGTACGTTTAAATCTCAAGACTTAAATCTAAGGCTTGAATCTAGTCGTTCAAGCCGTATACCGAAAGTAGGCGAAGGGTTCTCGCAATCCTTCGCCTATCGTTTGTATACTGAAGTCAACCTTGAACCTACTGGAGCCGATCGACCCGTGACAAGCGTTAGAGCAAGCGTCATGCCCGAAGGGGCCGTCAAACGTCTCCTCACTCCCGACATCCATAGGCCCGCTCGATATTTGGGCAATGAACTTGGTGCCGTTCATAAAGATTGGAACCGTGCCACAGTGCGATGGGTGCTGACTTATCCTGAAGTCTATGAAGTCGGGGCGTCGAATCTGGGTCATATTATTCTTTACAGCATTATCAATGCGCAGCCTCGTCAACTGTGCGATCGGGCCTATCTCCCTGCTCCCGACCTGTCCGCCAAACTCCGCGACGGTTCGATTCCGCTGTTTGCCGTTGAATCTCGGCGATCGGTGACGGAATTTGATATTTTGGGCTTTAGTTTATCCTACGAATTGGGAGCTACCAATATATTGGAGATGCTGGATCTCGCCCAAATTCCCTTCACTTGGGCCGAGCGCCAAACAGGTCATTACCCATTAATTTTTGCCGGAGGACAGACTGCAACCTCGAACCCTGAACCCTACGCCGACTTCTTTGACTTTGTAGTTTTAGGTGATGGGGAAGAGTTGCTTCCAGAAATCGGACTGATCTTGGAAGAAGGGAAAGTGGCCGGGTTGTCTCGGGAAGATCTACTACTTGATCTCGCTCAAATTCCCGGCGTCTATGTGCCGCAGTTTTATACCCTACAGCCCGATGGCTCCGTCTTACCCCATCGATCGGACGTCCCCGCGCGCATCCTCCGCCGAGTCGCAACGCCGATTCCTGCATACTCGATCGGTCTTGTCCCTTACGTCGAGACGGTTCACGATCGCCTTACCATTGAGATTCGTCGGGGCTGTACGCGGGGATGTCGGTTCTGTCAGCCGGGAATGTTGACCCGTCCAGCGCGAGATGTGGAGCCGGAAGCGGTCATTGATTCCATTGAAACTGGGATGCGGGCGACGGGCTATAACGAATTTTCGCTGTTGTCCTTGAGCTGTTCGGATTATCTAGCGCTACCTGCGGTGGGTGTCGAGATCAAAAATCGCCTCCAGCGCGACAATATTTCTCTAACGCTTCCTAGTCAACGGGTCGATCGATTCGATGAAAATATTGCCAACATTTTGGGCGGAACGCGTCAGGGCAGTCTCACCTTTGCGCCTGAAGCAGGTACCCAGCGAATGCGCGATATCATAAATAAAGGCTTGACCAATGAAGAACTCCTGAGGGGAGTAACAACTGCGTGGGATAAGGGCTGGGATAAGATTAAGCTCTACTTTATGATCGGTTTGCCCGGTGAAACCGACGCCGATGTCATTGGCATTGCCGAGACGCTCCAGTGGTTACGCCAGGAATGCAGTTCGCCCAAGCGGACCCGACTAGACTTCAACGTTACCATCTCCAACTTCACCCCAAAACCTCATACCCCCTTCCAATGGCACTCCGTCTCCACCGCTGAATTTTACCGAAAGCAGGCGTTGCTAAAAGCGGCGTTTCGGCAAGTTCGAGGCATGAAGGTTAACTATACCGATGCTCGAATTTCAGCGATGGAAGATTTTGTGGGCCGGGGCGATCGGCGGTTGGCTCCTGTGATTCGTCGAGCGTGGGAACTAGGAGCGGGCATGGATGCCTGGTGGGAGAGTTTGGACAAAGCCTTTGGGGCTTGGACTCAGGCTATCGAAGAATCTGGACTGGACTGGAAATATCGTCAAGTCGAAGCGGGAGAATGGGATCTCTTCAGCCCGAAGGAAGGGGCGATCGGTGAAGTGACTGACAGCACACCCCATCGAATGCCGGACATCACTCAGGCGTTACCTTGGGATCACCTCGACACCGGAATTGATAAACGTTGGCTGTATGACGATCTCAAGCGCGCTCTAGAAGCAGCAACCATTCCGGACTGCTCCTTTGACGGGTGCTCTCACTGTGGCGTGTGCGGGGTTGATTTTGGGCACAATGTCATAGTGCCTGCGCTGCCAATTCCGCCCTTTGATGGGCAGTTTAAACCTAAGAGCGATCGCATTCAGCGCTTTAGACTCCGATTTGCAAAGTATGGCGACATGGCCCTAGTGAGTCATCTAGATTTACTGCGGCTGTTCGATCGGGTGGTGCGTCGGGCTGGGCTACCGATTTCCTTTACGAATGGGTTTCATCCTAGTCCACGAATTATTCCGGCGAGTGCTCTATCTCTGGGCATCACTAGCGATGGCGAAATTATGGACTTTGAGCTAACTGAGCGCCTAAGCCTTGAGGATTTTCAGACGCGATTGGCGGCGCATCTCCCCAAAGATTTGCCCGTGGTGTCTGTAGAAGAACTTTCCATCAAGGCCCTAGCCGCCACAGCCTCGCTTGAGCAGGCTGAATATCGTCTAAGGATTGGAGTCTCTGAAAAATCAGAAAAGATTCAAACTCCCGCCCTCACCCTGGAGACGGTTCAATCCTGGGTCGATGAGGTGCTGTCCCAAGATGAAATCCTAGTGGAGCACAAGACAAAATCGGGAAAACTGAAGGACGTGAACGTTCGATCGCGCTTGTTTGACCTTGCGGTAGAGGAGGTAGAGGGGGACTCGATCGCCGCCCAAATAACCGTGCGATATGTCGGCAGTTGCCAAAACAATGGAACGTTGCTTCGACCGGATGAAGTCATAAAAATGCTAGAGGGCGTCTCTTCCCGGTCCCTCATTCTCCAACGCATCCATCGAATGCGGCTCATCTTGGCTTCGCCCGAGACGCCGACTTAAAATCAAAGCCCCACCCTAACTTTGCTCCATCGCCGTTCAAGGGGATCAAATCCACGCTATAATTCACTGCAATGAGAAACTCCTGCTGAAGGCTCTCCTCAGGTTGCAATGAGGATCAGAGCCATTCTGAGCATGTGTGTTTGCTCTGACTTCAGGTTTTGCGTTAAGTTAAATTCAAGGTGTTGGTTGGTGTTGATGAGATTTGTCAAACACAGTTCGCACTTCGCGGCTAGTTTCAATTGCCCTGGCTCATCTGCGCGAGAACGCAGGTTGGATCTGTTCAATGGCTGCCCCGTCTAAGTTTTAGGAAGAGATTGAATGTCGAAGCAAATTATTATTGCGGAGCAGCACCGGATTGCTGCGGTATTCGAGGCGGATCAGATACAGGAATTGGTCGTCGCCACCGGAACCCATCAGGTTAGTGATATTTATCTCGGTGTTGTTGAAAACGTTCTTCCTGGTATTGATGCGGCGTTTGTCAATATTGGTGATTCCGATCGCAACGGGTTTATTCATGTTACGGATCTAGGTCCATTACGACTGCGCCGATCGGGTGGATCGATCACGGAACTTCTGGCCCCGCAGCAAAAGGTGTTGGTCCAGGTGATGAAGGAGCCGACCGGGACGAAAGGTCCACGCTTGACAGGGAATGTTTCTTTGCCGGGGCGCTACTTGGTGCTGATGCCCAATGGTCGCGGGGTCAATCTATCGCGTCGGATCAGCAGCGAAAATGAGCGAAACCGCCTGCGGGCGCTGGCCATTTTGATGAAGCCTGCTGGGATGGGTGTTGTCATTCGGACAGAAGCGGAAGGAATTCCTGAGGAAGCGATCATTGAGGATCTAGAAAATCTTCAGAAGCAGTGGGAGAGTGTGCTCCAAGAAGCCTCTTCGACCCGCGCTCCGGCTTTGCTTAACCGAGACGATGATTTTGTTCAGCGGGTGTTGCGAGATACTTACTGCAACGAAGTCAATCGCATTGTGGTGGATTCGGCTCAGGGGATGAAGCGTGTCAAGCAGCATCTCACGAGTTGGAGTGGTGGACGGATGCCCTTGGGCATTTTGGTCGATCAGCATAATGAACGATCGTCCATCTTGGAATATTTCCGGGTGAATGCGGCCATTCGTGAAGCCATGAAGCCGCGTGTGGACTTGCCCTCTGGTGGCTATATCATCATTGAAAAAACCGAAGCCTTGACCGTTATTGATGTCAACTCCGGATCCTTTACCCGATCGGCCACCGCTCGTGAAACCGTCCTTTGGACCAACTGTGAGTCTGCGACGGAGATTGCCCGCCAGCTTCGGCTGCGGAACATTGCGGGAGTGATAATTGTCGATTTTATTGATATGGAATCCCGACGAGACCAGTTGCAGGTGTTGGAGCATTTCAACCAAGCGATGCAAACCGACAAGGCCAAACCCCAAATCGCTCAGCTAACGGAGTTGGGACTGGTGGAGTTGACTCGAAAACGCCAAGGGAAGAATATTTACGAACTCTTCGGCAGCCCTTGCCCTTCCTGCAATGGACTCGGGATTCATACGCATTTGCCGGGTGAAGCGCCTAGCGCACTGCAAGTCAATCATCAGTATCACCACTACGAAGAAATTCCTGATCACTTCGCACCCACTCCACCTGCGGCAATCGCAGCCTATGGCGATAGCAGTCGAGAGGGAAGCCGAGAAGTCAACCGTGAAAGTCGAGGCCGCATTAGTCGTGAAACTCGAAACCCGCGAGACACCAGCAAGCGTCCAGAGGGCCGATCGATTTCACGTGATGCCTACACGTTGCCGCCAGAATCCTATGGGTTGCCTGATGCAGGAGCTTATGAAAGCGATAGCGACACTGATCTTGAACTCCTCCATCACCCTAGCTACCAAGAGCGTCAGCGAAATGGCGGAAATGGCGGCGGAAATCGTCGCCGCCGCCGCCGAGATGCACCCCCCTTCGATCGTGAGGCGACCCCCGCTGCTGGCCAAGCCGCCACGCCTTGGAATGAGGATAGCGATCGTCCAAGCCGCTACGTACCTGATGTTCTCATTCGGGAGTCTGAACCGATTCCTCGCTTCATCGAGGAGGAGGAAGATGAAGAAGAGGAAGAGCGGGTGGTCGTACCCGAAGTCCGTGAACCTCGGGACGATCGGCGGAGTCGAGGGCGTCGAGATCGTTTTCCCAGTGAGCCACCTGAAGTCATCCATGTCGAGATGAGCAGCGAAGAACAGGATGTCTATGCTTGGATGGGGATTTCACCGCTTGTCATGTCGAGCCAAACACCGAAAGACCCCCGATCGGCGGTGATTTCGGTTCATCTTCCGGGAGAAGCGCCTGATATTGAAGCTCCGGTTGAGTCTACCTTGAAGCCGATCGCTAATGGAGTTCTCAATGAGCAACCAGAGTTTGACTTGAAGGCTGTGGAGTATCCGATGGTTAACTCCTTTGCGAATGGGTTATTGGATCAGGATGAGGACGACTTTTCAGAAGCAGCGACCCGGATTAGGCGAACTCGCGCCAGTGGAGTCGTTTCGCCACCCGTTAAAAAGGTGATTGGAATGGGTTCTCGATCGGATGAATATGACCCGGACCCTGTTCTTGCCTTTGAACCCTTTCAGGTCAAGAGTATGCAAGCTGAACCCGTTGTCCAGGTGACTCATTCTGTAGATGATTCTAATGGGGATTTGGATGAGAATGGAGCACCTCGCCGCCGCCGTCGTCGATCGTCTGCAACTTAAGCTAATTCGACTTAAACAAGTGTTATTTTATCCTGGTCATCATTCATGGTGATGCTTCCTACGCTGGAATTTGAAGCTGCGCTCTGGGAAAAGGGGTTGTTGCAGGTTGCTGGCGTAGACGAAGTGGGATTAGGCTGTTTGGCTGGACCGATCGTCGCGGCGGCAGTTGTAGTTCCGCTGGATGTCGTGCAGGTCGCGATCGTTCGAGATTCTAAAGCACTCTCCGCGAAGCAACGCGGGCAGGCTTTTAAAGAACTCTCTCACCAAGGCGTCTCGATCGGCATCGGCATGGCGTCGGTGTCTGAAATCGACCAATTCAATGTTTTGCAGGCGTCTTATCTGGCCATGAGACGTGCTATTTCTCGCGTACAGCCGATCGATCATGCGCTGATTGATGGGCGTCCGATTACGGTTAATCTAGGCGTTCCTATTACGACTCTTATTAAAGGCGATATGCGGTCCTACGCGATCGCCTGCGCTTCCATTGTGGCTAAAGTGCGCCGCGATCGGCTTATGGTGAACCTGGCAAAACGCTATCCCGGCTACGGGTGGGATAGGAATATGGGATATGGAACCCCGCAGCATCTTCAAGGCATTCAGTCTATGGGGATTACACCATGGCACCGCACTACCTATGCGCCCGTTCGACTTGCCTTGCTTGAGACATCTAAAAAAATCCCTTGATGACGCCGAAGCTCTTTCATCAAAGGGATTGGAAGGGAGAGTTGAAAATCTACACGGATGAAAGTCACAGTGAGAAATCTGAACTCACAAAAGGCTGGACTAGCGGTTCGACTAGGAACTAGCTTGTGTGGCCTACGCATCTTGAGCTATCCATCGTTTCTTATGCGCTGAGTTTATCCTTCATTCCGTATAAATTTCAACCTAAATTTCAATATTCTTTTAGGTTACGGCAAACCATTCCTCGATCGCCTCCTCTTTGGTGTTTGTATGTCGGTTGTGCGTTTCGCGTTCAAACTCTAGATTGATCGACCGGTTTTGTTCACCATCTGCGGCCACCGCAAAAATCGGGAACTTTAATTCACCATCTTGGAACGACATCTGAAACCGGAACGTTCCGTCAGAATTTAGAACGATAGGTTGACCATCGACATAGACTGTGGCATCTCGTTCGGTTGCCCCATAGACGATAAGTTCTGCATCCGCAATTAGCCAGAACTTGCGAGGCTGCTTCTGAGGAAGATCGCCCGAAAAACCCGCGCCCGACATCGTTAAACCAGAGGCATTGGGTCGTGCCCAGAGACCCGCACCGGACGGGAAGACGTAGGAACTCACCGTGCTTTGATGGGGCTGAACGGGCGGCAAGTTTTGCATGGATCCATAGAGCGATCCGGCAATGCGCTGTGACTCCACTTCACCTGCAAACTCAAAGAACTGCTGATGGAGTTCAGGATTGGTCGTAATGGCCGCTGCTTCAACGGCTGCGTTGCCAATTTTATTAATCGGAGGAACCAGCGCCGCAACCGTCTGCCCTTCCAAATTAGCGTCCCACTCGACGGTGACAAAGTGATCCTCAATCCACTCAGACGGATAAACCGGAGGAACGCGCATCGTCGCCGATTGCGCCAGAATAAGCCAGCGGCCATCCCATGTCCGGTACCCAATTTCCAATAAGTAGTCGCGATCGCTAACCGGAATAGGGAGATACCATTCCCTCGCCATTTCATCACAGCCATACTCTTGCAAACTGTGAGGCGATTGGCTGTGCAGGTCAATATCGGTTACATCAAACAATCGCAAGGCCAGTTGCTGCCCACCTTGGCGACGAAGTTCCTCTTTGCGATCGTCGCTAATATCCCAGTACGCATAAGCCCATTTGGGGTCACGCGGCAGCATCACAATGCGACTTTCACCGTATCCATTAGGCAAATCCACCAGTCCGTGGTCTACATCTGCGAGAGATAAATCGACGGTTGAGACCGCTTGCATTCCGTACTTTGATGCTTCAATCATAGCTTCCTCGGGACCTTGTTTTTGGAGAATGGAGGATAGGAGCTGGTCTTTGCGCATCCGACTATAGCGGGAGACTCCGACAAAGCTCGCCACCCGGCGAAGCTGTCGGAGCGTCATTTCTTCAAGAGGGATTTGAGGTATCGTCATGGAAAAGCCCTAGAAACTAAAGAGAACCTGAGGAATTAAGCAAAGGCGATCGAATGGTCAACTGAACTCAATCCAGACCAAACCATCAAGGTTTAATTAACTATTCTTTGAGATGGCCTCATAGTGGAGTATTTCTGAGTTGGGATCAACCGATCGAAGGGATCACTTTTAGGGATCAAACGGGTTTTGAGGGGTTGTGGGGATCGCTATGTCAAGATATCCTGACATAGCGATCGATGGGGATCGCAAAACTGCGTTTTGGGGATCAAAAATTAGTCTAAGTGTTGTGACATTCTTAATTTCAGAACATTGCGAATGTCGTAACACGAATCTCCGTAGGACTCGTGCAATCAATCCATATAATCAGTCCATAGGCATTCAGTCCCGAGGATTCAGCCCCGAGGGTTCAGCCCGTGTGGTTGTGATGGGGTTCAGCAGGGGTTTTATGGGTAAATCTCGATCGAAGAATACGGTCTCAGCGTGGTTTGCGCGGGTCATTGCCGCGATGCTACTAGCGGGGCAGGTCGTGGTGCATCTTTTACAAGGCAAAATCCATGTCCGCAATACCTTGGACCAAATGTCAGTGGTAGGTCCGGAGTCGTTGATGATCGCCCTATTGACGTCTACGTTCGTCGGCATGGTCTTTACGATTCAGGTCGCGCGTGAATTTCTGAACTTCGGCGCT
>JAYVVL010000254.1:0-11108 GCA_043787035.1 Synechococcales cyanobacterium | reverse complement strand
GCAGGCGGGCACCATGCCATCCAAAATGTTGGTGCAAGGTCTGGTGAATTAGGGTAATCTCGGTCATGAGGGATTCGTGGGTTGAGTAGATACTCCTAAGAATCCCTCTCCTAAAGACTTTCAACCCTTTTGTCTTGTACTAAGTATAAAACCACACCGCATCCGTCTCCCCCGCCCCCGTCTTCGTGAACATCACGATCGCCGTCGCCTCCCCCCGCATAGGGCTTAAACACCCCCGACGGCATCGAAATCACCCCATCTAGCTTATGCTCCTCCACCAAGATTTCCGCGCCTCAATCTTAGGATTCTCAATTCCACGCAGCATCATATTCATACTGCCAATCCGCAACATCGTCGGGTCAAAATCAAACCCGTAAAACATCTCACTATTAAAATGCTCCCGATTCCCCGTCCCACAAGCCGGATCGCAAACCACCTCCCGCGCCGTCGGAGCCATCAACTCCACCATCATCTTAATAATGTGCCGAGGCGTCCGAAACTGCCCATTCGTCCCCGCCGTCGTTAGCTTCGAGAGCATATATTCATAGAGATCGCCCTTCGTATCCCGGTCCTCCATCGGCATTCCATCAATCTGCTCCACCACATTCGCCAGCAACGCAGCATTCGTAATCAAAACATCGCATCCTTCATGTGAACGGCATAAGTCCCGCCCGCCGTCCCCATCGCCTTGATAAACGGAAACGCCTTATCTCGAACGATCGTTAGCATTCCCTCAGCATTCTGAGTCTTAAACTGCGACCACCTACAATCCTGATGCTCTTGCGTAAAAGTTGGGTCTTTAACCGTGCCCCCCAATCGCTTCGCCTGTTTTTCCTTGACCAGCTCCAGATCGTCCAACCGCTTAATAAACAACAAATAAGAAATCTGCTCAATTACCGACAGCGGATTACTCACGCCATTACTCCAAAACGTCGTCCACAGCTTATCCACCTTCGACTTCAAGTCACCCGTAATCATGCGCTGCGATTCCTTATTGTGTCTAGGTTCCATTATGGGATTAACGGGTCTGTAAAATCCATGAGGTATCCAGAATATACTGGTAGACACCGTTAACCTACGTGCTTCACTCTCATGAGAATTGCAGAAAATATCACCCAGCTCATCGGCAATACCCCACTCGTCCAGCTTAACCGCATCCCCCAAGCCGAAGGCTGCGTCGCCCGAATCGTGGTGAAACTTGAAAGCATGAATCCGTCATCGTCGGTAAAAGATCGCATCGGCATCAACATGATCGAATCGGCTGAAAAAGAAGGACTGATCACCCCCGGCAAGACGATTTTGGTCGAACCCACGTCTGGAAATACAGGTATTGCCCTTGCCATGGTCGCAGCGGCCAAAGGCTATCAGCTCATCCTCACCATGCCCGAAACCATGAGCACCGAACGCCGCGCCATGCTTCGAGCTTACGGTGCCGAACTCGAACTAACCCCCGGTTCTGAAGGCATGACGGGCTGCATCCAACGCGCCCAAAAAATCGTAGACACGACCCCCGGAGCCTACATGCTCCAGCAGTTCCGCAACCCCGCCAACCCTGAAATTCACCGCCGCACCACCGCCGAAGAAATCTGGAATGACACCGATGGCGAAGTGGACATTTTGATCTCCGGTGTCGGCACGGGCGGCACACTAACGGGAATCGCCGAAGTCCTCAAAGCCCGCAAACGCGATTTTTGCGTCGTAGCCGTCGAACCCACCACCAGCCCCGTCCTCTCCGGCGGTCGCCCCGGTCCCCACAAAATCCAAGGCATTGGTGCCGGGTTTATTCCGCCCGTATTGAACACAAAAATGATCGATGAAGTGATCTTAGTCAGTGACGATGACGCGATCGCCTATAGTCGGCGGATGGCAAAAGAAGAAGGATTGCTCTCTGGAATCTCCACCGGAGCCGCCATGAAAGCCGCCATCATCGTCGGCAAACGCCCTGAAAACGCCGGAAAGCTAATTGTCCTCATCCAACCCAGTTTTGGTGAACGATATCTGAGTACACCCTTGTTTGCCGACCTTTAAGATCCCTAGATTGGAAGATGCAACAACCGATCGCCGCTGGGGAACTGAAAATACGACGAAACCCGTAGGGGTCAATGGCATTGAAGAGCGCTCGCCAGGGATTCCAATTATCAACCCAAAATCCCCGACGAGCCAAATCCCAACGACTCATCCGATCACCCGATCGCATCCGTCGATCGAACAATCTTCATCCCCGCCGCCGCAAACCGTTCATAAGCCGCCGCCGCCGCATCGGTAAAGTCCACCACTCCCGGCACTACCACAGGCGACGAACAATCTTCAATGAGATAAATCTTCTGAGCAAGCTGAGGATCCTCCCGGAGCATGATTTCGCTCAACAGATCATCAATCGTCCAGGCCACGCAATGACTCTTCGCCTGTCCCGCAATGTACACCGCATCAAACTCTAAAAGCTGCTGAATCAACCGATCGTTCTTGTGGGCGATCGGCTCATTCTTGCTCCCCGTCATCACCTCAGGCCGCAAAATCGAGTAGTTCTCTGTAAGCGGGTTTTCGCCCTTCAGTTCAAACTGAGTTTGCGCGCTCCGAGCCACTGTATGAACAAAGCACGCTTCCTCAAAAGCCGGAACCAACGCATGGCCAATGCCACCCAGCATTGAGTGATAACACCACACCGTTAGCGGAAACTTACCCTCTTGAGTAAGCTGACGCGTGTAGTGCAGCGCATGAGCTTGCAGTGGCTCAGCAGAAGCGTAGCCTAGAGATGAGGCGATCGCAGGATTCACCCGCCAAACACCAGACTCAATATCCGCCAACGTAATCTGCGTCGCCACTGGAATGGGATGATCTCCTGCGGCATTAATCCAAAAAATCGGATGAAAAATCTGCATCGCCCGATGCGTATCTAGCGTGGGAACGATCGTCGTAATGCTATTGAGGTTTCTGTAAACAAACTCACACAATCGCCGAGTATCATCCACCGCACCTCGGCCCGACGGCCCACCCACAAACAGCTCAAACTCTGGAATACAAAAGGTATTCTGCACATCAATGGCCAGCAGACAGACCCGCCTTATATCATTGCTAGCAGGCGTAATCTGATGTTCAGTCGCCCAATCCATCGCCTGCTTCGATCGCACTTCATAGGGCACTCGCCAAATCTCACCGACCCGATCGGGCGGGTAAAAATCGGGAATGGGAAGGGTTCGGTTTGTCATTGTTCTTCTTCAACACTATTCTTCAAAGCGGGTAATATCATCTTCGCCTAGATATTCACCATTTTGAACTTCGATCATCACCAGCGGAATGACCCCAGGATTAGTGACCTGGTGGCGCGCACCCATCGGCACATAGGTCGATTGCTTTGGGATCAACTGGGTGATTTTGTCGTTACATTTTACGGTGGCCGTCCCGGATACGATGACCCAATGTTCGCTGCGATGATGATGCATCTGAAGACACATCGACGCCCCCGGCTCAACTTCAATTCGATTAATCCGGTAGCGATCGCTTTCATCTAAGACCGTCACCGTTCCCCAAGCACAAATTCTAGTAGGCGATTCTAAACTCGACATTTCAGACCTCAATAGTTCAAAGATAGGATTTATCATAGTAAAGCTCTTAAAGAATTAAAATTTAGAAGTCAACCGTTAGAAATCAAAATAGATGTACCGCGATACGCCCTGAGGTGCAAGTAAATACACAGAATAGAGACACAATGGGACTAACAGTAGCTTTAAGTACCCATTAATCTGAAGCTTCAGCCCTCGGTGAAACAAATACGCGACGGCCATCACAGCGCTCAAGCAGACTAGCGCCAAACTGAACTGCTGCTGAGTAAGCTTTAGAGTTTCAGTGTAAACCTTTACCATGAATTGTGGATCAGCCGTCTTCCCAAAAAGATGTTGAAATACAAATCCAGCGTCCTTAAGATTCGTCACGCGGAAAGGAATCCAACTCAGCAGCACGAGACTTTGGGTCATCGCCCACGCGACCACCAGTCCTGGGAGGCTCTGCCAAAACAACCCCAACGCTTTATGGCGCTTCGACAGCAAATCCGTCAACCGATGCACCACCAGCCCCATCCCATGCACCAACCCCCACAGCACAAAGCCCCATGTCGCCCCATGCCACACGCCGCACACCAGCATCACCAGCATCAGATTTAGGCACGTCCTTAACAGTCCACGCCGTGACCCTCCCAATGGGAAATAAAGATAGTTCCGCAGCCACTCGCCCAGACTCATGTGCCATCGTCGCCAAAAGTCTGCCAGATTAGTGCTGAGGTATGGAAACTCAAAGTTCTGCGGCAAATGAATCCCAAATAGCATCGCACTGCCTCGGGCCACATCTACGTAGCCGCTGAAGTCCAAATAGATTTGAAACCCATAGGCCACGATCGCTAACCACAAATCGACGCTGCCCGCACGCGGCAAATTATCAAACGTCAACGCCGTAAACACCCCCAAGTGATCAGCAAAAATGCCCTTCTTAATCGCCCCCACTGCAATCAGCCACAGCCCTTCCGTCATCTGATCCGCACGCGGCGCACTAGCCGACTGCAATTGGGTAATGAACTGGGGATATCGCGTAATCGGTCCAGAAATCATCTTTGGGAAAAATAGCTTATAGCTGGCAAATCTGGGAAAACTCCGACTCGCTGGAGCGCCGCGATAGATATCCACCAGATAAGCAATGCATTCAAACGTAAAATAGCTCAGTCCGATCGGCGTCAGAGCGCTCACGGTTTTTAACGCAGTTTCGGCAGCGACTAGATTGAGATGAAACAGGTTGCCTAGTCCAGATATCAACAGCAACGCCACTGACTTGAAGCTAAATAACAAAAAGAGCTGAATAAAAATCCCAACCATCAGCAACCGGACCCTGCGCTGGTTCCAATCTTGCTGGGCAAACTGCCAATCTTCAATGCGCCAATCTGGCGGTGCGCCGATCGCCCGTCCCAACTGAAACGTAATCCACGTCAAAACTAAGAGCAATGGCACATACTGCGGCTGAAGCGACGCATAAAACAGCAAACTCGTCGCTACCAATATCCACATTTTTAACCGGGATTCGGCCAGACACCAGTAAAGACCGACGGTCCCCAATAGAAACAGGGCATAGGTTGAAGAAAGGAAGTTCATGGCTGTCTGACGCTAGGGGTAGAGTTTAGAGTGATCTCTCTATAAGACCTATGGTGTAGCGATGCCGTATAGCAAGACCCATAGTGTAGCCGACCCTTCGATTCCTGACGCACAAAAAAGCAGCCCTTAAGCTGCTGTTATCGAGTGCATGAGGTGTTAGCTAAGAATAGTGGGGAGGTCGGTCAGCCGAGACGCCCGTCTAGCTCTAAGCATTCCTGTGGGTTTAAGCATTGATTCAATCAATCGCTTCCATGAGTAATCATCCACCGAAAGCTAAAATCGCGCTGGCTTTAGTGGACAGTCTACCGATCGGCACTCGAACGCTTCAAAACATCACCTTTCAAAAGGCTACACCGTCGGTAAAGCATAGGGTTCGGCAGCAGCGAGATTGATGCGCCACCCGAGATCGCGCAGGGCCGATAACGTCAATGTACTTGCGGGCATTGAAATGCCGGATCTTTCTGCGTAGGGCGTCATGAGTTCAGCGCTAAATCGGGTTTCATCCCAATGGGATAAATCTGAGCGATCGAGGGGAACGGCCACAGGTCCCGCAACACCGATCAAGTTACCATAGGCATACCCCGCATAGCTGTTGGCCCGGTAAGTGGCCGTCGTGGCGTCAGTCCAAGTCTGACCGATTTTGCCGCGAGAAGGGACATCAATTGGGACCCACAATGTGCCAAAACCTAGGGCATGGGCAAACTCATGTACCATAATGCGCCGTAAATAAGCCGGGTCACTGTTGAAAATAGCGTATTGGCTGAGATTAAGAGTGGCTTCAGCGCTTGCAATGAAAAGGCTGACGCCATCGGTCGTAACGAGCGGTCCGGCATAGGCCAATGTGTTAGGGTCACTGATGGCGAAGCCCACAATATCAATGGTGAGATCCTTCAGTTTCGTAATCGCACTGCGCCATACGATCGCATTTTCCCAAAACTGGGCAGCATCTGCGATCGCGCCGCGAGCTGTTCCGTTTAGAGTTTCGGTGCCTGCTCCATAATTCAACTGAATCTTAAAGGCCAACGCATCAGAAACGGCGGCGGTAAAATTACTGGATAAACTATATATTGCGGTCTGCGAACTGGTGTTTTGAACTTGAACTAAGTACGTCCCTGCTTGAATAAATTTCCGCAACGACTCGCGCACCGTTCCGCGTTCCCACTCCAAAGCGAGCACCGATTCCCCTGCATCGACGCGACCATTGCCATTGGTATCTTGGACCAGTCGAACATCAGAATCTTGGGTCAATCCGGTTAGGTTTGCGGTAAAAATTCCGGATTCTTTGACGGTAAAGGAATAGGTTTTTTCAGCGCCAGTGCTTGTACTTTTGGGGGTGAGTAAGCTGCGATCGAAGAACTTAGGCGAGTCTTTCAAAATCAGCGGCACGACGTCGGTCGGACTTTTCGAGAGTTCAGGCGCTGAGGCCGGAGGTAGCGTCTTCCGAGGCACCAATGCATCAATCTCCCAAGTGGGGTCATTGACCGTGAGCAGCGAATACCGATCGAGTACCGTGCCCCGATCCATGATCCAAAGGGAATTTTCGCCTGTTGCAGCGTTGCGCAGAACAATATCGAACTGTCCATCGTTGTTAAAATCTGCCAGACCCTGACCCTTGCCCCCCTTTGCATCCGCCTCAATGCCAATATCTTGCTTAATGCGTCCGTCTTTCATGAGCCACAGCGCCATGGTTCCCGTCGATCGATTGGCCCAGAAGAGATCAATATCACCATCTTTATCCACATCGCCCACGCCCTTTATTTCCCAATCGGTGTAGATCGGGTCGAGGGCCTGAATCTCCTTCACAGAGGCAATCTGGTCGCCCTGCATGATCCACCAGAGATTGGTTCCGGTCTTGGTATTGCGCCACAGGATATCGACCTGCTGGTCACCATTGGCATCTGCCGCCCCAACTATGGTCCATTCCGGATAGGCGACCGTTGTCAGCCGAACGATGCTAGTGAACGCAGAGCCTTGGGCATCCATGAGCCACCAGAGATTTTCCCCGGTGGCTTGATTGCGCCAAAGATAGTCGCTAACGCCATCTCGGTTATAGTCTGCGACGGCGACCACGCTCCAGTTTGCATCGGCTACTGGGGTTAGATCTTTAAAAGACCCACCATACTCAGGTCCAGCCATACCCCATAGGATATTGTGGCCAGCCATGGGACCCATCGTCGATCGGTTTCGCCAGAGTAGATCAATGGACTGGGTGGTCAGTGGAGCTTCAGGAACAGGACTAAACGGCGTATCTGAAAGAGAGGTTAGAAGAGAATTCATAAGGTTGAGGATCTACTTAGAACATCAGAACTTAGAAACGAAGATCAGGAATGAGAACGATGATTAATTTTTATTGCTTAGAAAGCAAAATCTAACTTTAGACAGAGGAATGAAGCTTCGCAGCCTAAATTTACACTTAAAACATCTGACAAATGGTGTATTCCTATTACTACTACGTTAGTAGGCCATCCGGAAGATTGCGGAAAAATTTCAAAAAGGATTGATGTTTTTTCAGGCGGATTCACGAAGAGAGCGTCAAGTTGTCTTAGGGTTACACCGTGCAGCAGAGGCGCTAGAATAAGTGACCACGTTTTTATATGCAATTTGCGTCCTAATTCGCCCATGTCCACTGAACTGCTATCTCCTGAACCGCTATCTCCAGGACTCCTCACCGAACTCCAGGAGGCGGTCGATCGACGCCGAAATTTTGCTATCATTTCGCACCCTGACGCAGGAAAAACAACGCTAACGGAGAAGCTCCTTCTGTACGGAGGTGCCATCCATGAAGCTGGGACCGTAAAGGCGCGTAAGGAACAGCGTCACGCGACGTCTGACTGGATGGAGATGGAGAAGCAGCGCGGAATTTCGATTACGTCCACGGTGTTGCAGTTTGAGTATCAGAACTGTGCGATCAATCTTCTGGACACGCCGGGGCACCAGGATTTTAGTGAAGATACCTATCGGACGTTGGCGGCGGCGGACAATGCAGTGATGCTAATCGATGCGGCAAAGGGATTGGAGCCTCAGACTCGGAAGCTGTTTGAAGTGTGTCGGATGCGGGAGTTGCCGATCTTCACCTTTATCAACAAAATGGATCGACCTGGACGAGGTCCGTTGGAGTTATTTGACGAGATTGAGAAAGAGTTTGGGATGTTGACCTATGCGGTGAACTGGCCGATCGGCAGTGGCGATCGCTTTAGAGGCGTTTATGACAGGCGGCTAAAGAAGGTTCACTTTTTCCAGAAATCAACCCACGGGAAGCGGGTGGCGATCGAGACGGTGATGGAACTGGATGATCCTCGGTTTAAGGAGATGGTGGAACCGGATCTGTACGAACAGTTTCATGAAGAGTTAGAGATGCTGGATGCGTTGGGTGGAGAGTTGGACCTTGCTGAGGTGCAAGCAGGGATTATGACGCCTGTGTTTTTTGGCAGTGCGATGACGAATTTTGGCGTCGAGCTATTTTTGGAGGCGTTTTTAGACTACGCCCTGAAGCCCGGTCCTCATGAAAGTTCTCAGGGAACCATCGAACCGACGTATCCAGAGTTCTCTGGGTTTGTATTTAAGCTTCAGGCCAACATGGACCCTCGGCACCGCGATCGGATTGCGTTTGTGCGGGTGTGTTCGGGGAAGTTTGAAAAAGATATGGCGGTCAACCATGCGCGATCGGGCAAAGTGGTCCGGTTGTCCCGGCCTCAGAAACTGTTCGCTCAGGATCGTGAAGTCATTGAGGAAGCGTATCCTGGAGACATTATCGGGCTAAATAATCCGGGGGTGTTTGCGATTGGTGACACGATTTATCAAGGTAGGAAACTAGAGTACGAGGGAATTCCCTGTTTTTCACCCGAGCTTTTTGCATACCTGCGCAACCCCAACCCCTCGAAGTTCAAGCAATTTCGGAAGGCGGTGTCGGAGTTGCGAGAAGAGGGTGCGGTGCAGATCATGTACTCAAGCGATGAAGCCAAACGCGATCCGATTTTGGCGGCGGTGGGTCAGTTGCAGATGGAAGTGGTGCAATTCCGATTGCAGAATGAGTATGGCGTTGAGACGCAGTTAGACTGGTTGCCATATCAGGTCGCTCGGTGGGTGGACGGTGGGTGGGAAGCTGTCGAAGCGGTGGGACGCTTGTTCAATACTCTGGTGGTAAAAGATAGTTGGGAGCGTCCGGTGTTGTTATTCAAAAATGAGTGGAATTGTCAGCAGCTTATGGGCGATCATCCGGAGCTGAAGCTAAATGCTATTGCGCCTGTGGTGGCAGGGAAGGAACCGATCGCCATTTAGGAGGGTTTGGAGAATTTATGCCCTGAGAGGTCAAGGCGTTTTCGAGGTTTCGGATCCATGATTATCTCCTAGTCAGTCTAATTCCTGTTTTCGGGATCTTAGGCAGACTAGCGAGATTCTTTGTAATGGAATACACTGAATTTTGTTGGTATGAGATCCAAATTTCGGCACTTAAGTGGACAAACTGTCGGCCTGAGATCCTTGAAGTCGGACTTATGCTGAATTTATTCGGTCTAAGACCCTGATCTAGGCACTTAGGCAGAAAGCTGTCCGTCTATATGATTGTTATGCTGATCCGGTTTCTTACCACGGATTCAGATGGAGGGTTACCTATAGCTGCTGAGACTGTAAACAAGTATGTGTACTTGGATATAGCTTATTTAAGCTACTAAGAGTGTAATCAGGTATTGTCTTTACAATTTAATCAATAATTATATTTAAACTATTGATTTTCTCATAGGCTATGTACAAAGTTTTTTTCTAATGTTCAAGGAGTAAAATAGCAATGGACAAACTAGTAGAAAGGCTTACTCAATGGTTAACAGAAGCTTTTCAAAATCCACTAAGTCCTTTGTTCTTTCTATTAGGAGCATTTTTTATTCTTTTAGGGGTCAGCAATGGCTTCAACGTTCCAGGCTTGAATCAAGTAGTACCTGAAGTTCATTTTCGCGGCATTTCAGTGTTCATAGGAGTTGCTTGCTGTGTTTTTGCTGTTTGGCTTTATTACCACTCACCTTTGGACAGTGGATCTCTAATCAAAGTAAGTCAACTTCAATATGATGTATTTTTGTCTGCTCCAATGGCAGCGTATGAGAGCAATGAGCAGTACCAAGAAGCAAGAGAAGAAATTAAAAAAGTTTTTGATGCTTTCAAGAATTGTGGTCTCAAAGTTTATTGGGCGGCAGAAGAAATTGAAAGCATGGATGATTTTGACACAAAAGACGTTTCAGTCATCACTGATCTAAAAGCTGTTAAGTCAAGTAAATATTTTTGTTTAATTTATCCTGAAAAACTAGTAACCAGTTCACTGTTTGAAGCTGGTTATGCACTTGCTTTCAATAAATTCTCTCTTTATTTTGTCAAACAAAGAAGTGATTTGCCTTTTTTGATGAAAGATGCCGCAAGCGTTTTTGCAAATGTTCGCATACACAGTGGTGATGAATGGAAAACGGTTGATGACATAGTTAAGATGATTTACCATAGTAAAGAGAAATTGTTTATCCAATTCAGAGACAAAAGTTGAGATAATAAAATAGCATAACAATCCCAGTGCATACCGACCGCTGAGAGATTATTAGTTGGAATTCTAGGTGATCTGCGGCGGGTGGTTGGGAACGATTAGACTGCATCAAAAGTCTGAAATGAGAAATGGAAGTGTCACGTCTCATCTTGAAGCGATCGAATCTTGACACTTCCACCATCTTTAATTTGAATACACATCTGATAGCCATAGAGCAATCCCAGTCCAACTAATGAATCGGTATCTGCTTCATTCACCTTAATGGGCCGAAACTTTGCATCCCAAATGATGCGTGTTGAATACACGTCAAATCGTTGGGTACAACCATCACCTAGAACCACGTCTTCACTGCCTCTCCATTTGGCGTTGCATAATTAAGGTATGAGTCATGAGGATTAGCCGATGAAATGCCCTGAGTGTAATAGTGCAAACATCCGTAGAAACGGCATCAAGCGAGG
>JAYVVL010000253.1:0-11119 GCA_043787035.1 Synechococcales cyanobacterium | reverse complement strand
CAAAGCCTGGGTGATTCGCTACGGGATTATCTGTCCGATTTATAGTCTGGTGTTGTATCTGTCCTTTCGGCCTAAATTTCAGCGATCGATCTCTCAGCTAGCAGGCATTGCTCATTTGCTAGCTGGACTCGGACTCGTGCTGATTATGGCGATCGCACTGCCCATAGAACCGGGCCATCGGCTTTATTTTTTAGGATTGATTTTTATTATCTTAGGGATTCATTTTTCTCGTCTAAAATTCAGTTATGCCAGCAGTTTAGGTTGGATTATTACCTTTGCCTACGTTGCTATTGCCTATTTCAATTTTGGACGAGTGGGCGCAATCAATCCTTCCTATGAAATTGGGTTTCTAGTCGCCAACTTTTTCTATCTAGCCTTTATGAACATCGCCGGAATGTTTGTTAGCTATATGCTAGAAGTCTCCGCGCGAAGTGAGTTTCTCCAACGTCGCGCCCTCGCCTACGAAAAGCGCAAATCCGAAAGCCTCCTCTTCAGTATTCTCCCCCCAAAAATCGCCAAACGTCTCACCCAAAACCGAGGCACAATAGCCCAAGAATACCCGATCGCGAGTATCTTATTTGCCGACATTGTTAACTTCACCCCGCTCTCAGAGCAACTCACTGCTACCGAATTGATCACCTTACTCAATGATTTATTTAGCGAATTTGACCAACTGGTCGATCATTACGGTCTCGAAAAAATAAAAACGATCGGGGATTGCTACATGGTCGCTGCGGGAGTCCCAACGCCTCGGCTCGATCATGCCGATGCCATTTCCGAACTCGCCCTCGACATGGTGCGCTACATCAACCACTTTGCCCAACAATATCAATATCCCATTAATCTTCGGATCGGCATTCATTCCGGATCGGTCGTTGCCGGAGTCATTGGCCGACAAAAATTTATGTATGACTTGTGGGGCGATACCGTTAACACCGCAAGCCGAATGGAGTCCCATGGCCAAGTAGGCAAGGTTCAGATTAGTCAAGAAACCTACAAGCTCCTCTCGCCCGATTTTCTGTGCGAAGCTCAAGGTTCGATCGCCATCAAAGGCAAAGGCAATATGGAAACCTGGCACCTAATTGCAAAACGCAAGTCATAAAAGCTCTCCTTTTGAGAAATTTTGACCCCTTTTCTTTAAGTTATTTATTACGGATTCTGGTGTTATCTTTGATAACTTAGTGCTTAGAGACTATGCGATCGCGATGATTCATGATGAAAATAAAGATGGAAAACCGAATACAGGGCTATTTGGCATTCCAACGGAAGGCTTTGGATTTTCCCGGAATCCCAAAGTCAGAATAGGCGCACCCAGCTTCAAGGACACGGCTTTTTCACTTTCCGGGCCTAGCACCCAAATCTAAATCGATTTAAAGTATATTTTTAACCGGTCATCACATCGGCTTCAGGCTTTCTAAAAAACTAGCCTAATTTTAAGTTTTCGGCACCCAAATT
Source organism: Synechococcales cyanobacterium (assembly GCA_043787035.1). Classification (GTDB taxonomy): domain Bacteria; phylum Cyanobacteriota; class Cyanobacteriia; order Leptolyngbyales; family Leptolyngbyaceae; genus JAAFJU01. Next base: position 9,664 of record JAYVVL010000253.1, on the reverse strand, counting down.
AACAACAACCATAGCAACCCGCTTAATCAACATGAGCTATCCTCTAACGAACACGATTCTCTGGGAAATCTTGAACGAAACGCTCGATGATGACACCACCCACCGTTTGGTGTGGCACTACTTGGGATATCGCCACAATCCAGTGACCCAAGCCTGGGAAAACGAAGATGCTGAGTGGTTTGATGCTTACCCCGAACCTCCACTTTTTGTCGAAAGTCGTCCGGCTACGGTTAAGCTAACTCGATCGATTCCTGCTGAAAATAAGCAGCTTCTCAAAACTCAGCTTGGATTTGAGGGCTATAGCATTAGCGAACTCATCCCCCGCAAAACCCGGCGCGCTACTCTGGTAAACTGGCTCCTCAGCTACGCCGCACTCCATCACATTGACCTAACCTAAATGCCGTATTTTTACATTCATGACCTCAAGCTATGACTGGTTAGATTCTGCACTTACGACTCTGCACAAAGCCGGATGGCATCGATCGCCTCGGCTGATCACCTCAGCGCCGGGACCGACTCTAGAGCTAGAAGGTCTCACGCTGCTTAATTTTTCTAGCAACGACTATCTTGGACTCGCCAACGATCCCAGACTCAAATCCGCCGCGATCGAGGCGGTTCAGGCCCACGGGACTGGCACAACAGGATCCAGGCTCGTAACCGGATCGCGTATTTTGCACCAAGAACTTGAATATCACCTCGCACAGCTCAAAAAAACCGAGGATGCAATAGTCTTTAGTTCCGGCTATAGCGCCAATGTGGGAACAATAACTGCGATCGTAGGAAAACGAGATCTAGTCCTCAACGACCAATACAATCACTCCAGTCTTCGCAGCGGCGCAACGCTCTCGGGTGCGACCTGCTTAGATTATCGGCACTGCAACCTGAGTGATCTACGCCAAACCCTTACGAATCATCGCGATCGATTTACAAAATGCCTGATTCTCACTGATAGCGTCTTTAGCATGGACGGGGATCTTGCGCCGCTGAGTGAGCTATTAGACTTGGCAGACGAATTTGACTGCATGATGTTGGTCGATGAAGCCCATGCCACGGGAGTACTGGGCGAGTCCGGAGCGGGCGGCCTAGAACTGTGCGGATGTACGGGCCGATCGGTGATTCATATGGGGACGCTAAGTAAAGCGCTAGCTTCGCTAGGAGGCTATGTGGCGGGATCAGCGGCGTTGATTGATTTTTTGCGCAACCGTGCGCCGAGCTGGATTTATACCACTGCGCTATCTCCCGCCGATACCGCTGCCGCCCTAGCTGCTTTGCGGGTGATCCAAACCGAACCCGATCGCAGAACTCAACTCTGGGAAAATATTCGATATTTCCAGCAAGGACTCCAATCGCGAAACATCCAAACCCTTCCATCAGATTCGGCTATTGTTTGTCTGCCGATGAAAACCGTCATGGTCGCCCTAGAGACTAGTCAGCAGTTGCAAGCAGCGGGAATCTTTGCGCCCGCAATTCGACCGCCAACGGTTCCCACGAGTCGAATTCGGCTCACCCTTATGGCGACCCATACTAAAAAGCAGATTGACCAACTCTGTGATGCAATCTGCACAATTTAGTCGATCTTAATAGTCCTAATACGGATAAGGCGTCAGGATTTCGTACCCCTCTTGGGTGACTGCGATCGTATGTTCGCACTGGGCTGACAGCTTTTTATCTTTGGTAATAGCCGTCCACTTATCTTTCAACAGCTTGACGTCATAATGACCTTCATTGATCATCGGCTCGATGGTAAAGACCATCCCCGGACGCAGCTTCTTCCCTTCGCCCCAGTCGCCGTAGTGAGAAATCTGTGGTTCGGTATGGAAAATATTACTAATTCCATGACCCACAAAATCTCGGACGACGCTGAAGCCTTGAGACTCCGCATATTCTTGAATAGCAGCCCCGATATCGCCCAGTCGATTTCCAGGTTTGACTTGTTCCATCCCCAAAAATCGGCATTTTTCGGTGACTTCCACCAACCGCTTCGCAACGGGTGAAGGTTCTCCCACAAAGTACATGCGGGAAGTGTCTCCGTGATATCCATCCACAATCAGCGTCACGTCAATATTGAGAATGTCGCCATTTTTTAAAATCTGCTTGGGGTTTGGAATGCCGTGACACACCACTTCATTGACGCTGGTGCAAATCGATCGGGGGAAAGCAGGCCGATCGCCCTCCCCGCCATAGCCTAGCGGCGCACTTCGCGCCCCTTTTGACTGAGTCCACCGTTCCGCTTCGTCATTTAGTGATTGAGTACTGACCCCAACCTTCACGAATGACTCCAAGTGCTTTAAAAGCTGCGCGGCCAGACTTCCAGCTACCCGCATCTTTTCAATTTCGCGTTTTGAGAGAAGAGTAATTTGCCCTGCCATAGAACCTATTCTTGGAGCGCTCGTTGAACGCCCTCTAATGTGAATCTTGAATGTAAGTCTTGAAAAATCCTCTTATCTAGTATACAGGAGATGTTGGTTGGGCTGGTGAGTTCTTCCCAGCTTCCTAACGCCCGATCGATTTTAGGGCGGTGAGTCTGCGATGGGGTTCGATCGCTCTTGTAGGGCTTGGACCTTCAGTTGAAGATTTTTGGCAACAAGTAATGTATCGCGGCGCAGGTTCGTCCGTTGCTGCTGTTGATAAAATCGCAGAGCGGCACCTCGAAGAACTTGCAGCGTAGCATCCTCCCCCACGACGTCTTCCCCCTCCCATTGCGGCATTAGCCTCAGTCGCAATAGCAGGTGATTTTTATCGTGCCACCGTTCAATTTCGACCTGCACAGGTTCGGTGACGGGTTCTGGGCTGACCTTCATTAGATTTTTGAGTGCCCAAATCAGGGATTCAAATCGGGCGATCGGAAAGCTTTCGATCAGCGGTTGCAGAATGCCATTGGTACTCGACAGAACGCGCCCCGAGTCGGATTGATACTCAAAGTACAGGCGTCCTATTCCGGATTTCAACACTCGGCCCAACAGATTTTCCAACAACTCGGTGGAGTCCAAACCTTGAAGAACTTCTAGCGGCGCATCCGTATAAGTCGTCTTGATGGACAAAATCAGGCGTGCATCTCCTGGCGTGGGTAAAAGTGAAGTGGATCGGAATGGAACGTCAGCCGTGACTGAGTGGGAGGACGATTTACCCAAGGGGTTATGACTTTGGATCAGCGTTGAGTTGTCTACAGACTGCCGATCGAGCGGGGAACGCCCTTGCAAAGGATTACCATACATGGGAGCGATGGGCGATACGACCTGCGACGACGATGCTTGGGTTGTAGAATTGACCCGATTGGCCCGCCAATCGTTTATGGTCTCTGGTGTTTCTACAATCAGTGTTTTGCGATCGGTGGGGAGACGTGAGGAGGCTTGTACCGTTGGCAATTCTAGGCGCTCACACTTGTCTAACTCATAGAAAACAGTCTGCTTTTTCTCATGGAGATTAGCTTGCTCTTTGAACTGAAGATATTGAGACAGCATTTGACGATGCAGATCGCTCGAAATAACCTGTAGAGTTAATCCATAATTAAGGAATCGTAAAATTTTACGTGCGTAATCTAGTGCTGAAGCATCAGTTAGCGTTACCATTCCTAAACGAAGCATCCGATTCTCAAGAAAAAGCGGCATAAATTCATGATAAAGACAAGCTTCAAACGGTAAGATTCGATCCATGAGTTGGAACGAGTGAGTGAGGTCTAAGGCATTAGAAGGCGGGATGGTATGTGAGAAGGGTTCCACAGGTTGGGACAGAATAAACGCCACTAGAAATTTTGACTAAAGGATAAGACAACACTGGTAAATTGAGCCTATGCGATGAGCACACCCATAACCTGATCACTTCACGATAGTGTCAATCCGGATTATTGTCTTTTTTTCGCAAAATTCCAGCATAGTCCGTCACATTTAGGGCTAGCGGGCCTGCAAGTTGCTAGCCTCGCGGGTCGTGATTTCTCGGCTTACGGCGAGCATCGTCTGGTTGAGGGAGCCTTTGAAAATATCAAAGAAGGTGCCTTGAGGAGTGCCGGATTTGGGCTGTGCTTCGACGACTTGGGTAATTAAGACTTGATTGGAGGCTGCGCCTTGATAAGGGGCGATCGGTTCGATTTGCCAGTAGCCGCTAATATTTTTGAGATCACCATCGATTTGCCGAAACTCCACCTTATTCCGCCTGTCGGACTCCGTAATAGCAAGACGCACCCGAGATTTGATCGTAAACAAGAAGACTTGACGGGAATCGACTTGCTCCACGACTTTTTGATTGCCCTTGTTTTCGATGATTTTGGTCGAAACGATGTTCGGTAAAAATTTTGGGAAGTTATTGTAGTCAGTCAACACCGACCACGCCATATTACTACTCCCCATGACCAAAACCCTTGCCACATAGCGCCCTTGTTCTCCGCTCACCACTGCATTTCCCGATCGCAATGAGACCCGAGTAGAGGCGGGAAGCTGATCGACGGCGCTGCTGAATAATCCGGGTTCATCTGCGATCGCCGCCTCGGGAAAACTGCTAACTCCGGTTAAGGCTAAGCCTGTGAATGCCAAGCCCGTCAGCGAAAGGCCAAAGAAAAATGCGATGGATCGACGACGTTCAAGACGAGAAAAATTAGGCAAATTCATGGGGAACGGTACGCATCTACAGTGTGGACTTTCATTCTAATCGGTAGAATTCACGGTTGCGTAGGTCTGTAAAATAAGCCTGTATCAAATTTTGCAACCAGGCGATCGACAGTGGTGTTTGGTGGCACAGTGGAAGGAGGTCAGAAAAGGGACAGAATTTCATCGAGACTCATCCTAAAACGATCGCCTAACGCTCTCACTCAACTCTATTACCTAGGAGCTATCCTCATGTCTCGCCTTTCCCAAGCCTTCACGCTTCTTCCCTGCGCATTGCTTACCCTTGCGACCCCACTCTTCCTGTCTGCCTCACCTACCCAAGCCCAAATGACAATGAAACCTTTGCGAACTCTCACGGTCAGCGGACGGGGGACTGAATCTCTGATGACCACGATCGCCCAAATCCGTCTAGGTGTGGAGGCTCAGGGCAAGACGGCGAATGAAGTCCAAGGAACAGTAGCCAAACGATCGAATAGTCTTGTGACGCTGCTGAAATCTCGCAGCGTCGATAAGCTGGAAACCACGGGCATCAATCTCAATCCCGTCTACAGCTACGACAACAACAAGCAAACCCTTACCGGATACAACGCATCCAATACCGTAAGCTTTCGCATAGCAAATATCAAAGCGGGTGAACTCATCGATGATGCCGTCAAAGCGGGGGCAAGCCGGGTCGATGGCATTAGCTTTGTGGCAACGGAAGATGCGATCGCTGCCGCCCAAAAAGTCGCCCTTCGCAAAGCAACACAAGAAGCCCAAGCTCAGGCTCAGGCCGTCCTCGGTGCGCTCAACTTCACTCAAAAAGAGATTATTGGAATTCAGGTCAACAACGCGGTGCCGCAGCCTAGACCCATGGAAAATGCCAACAGTTTCGCGCAGCGGATCAAGAGTGCGGATGCCCCCAGTCCGGTCATTGGCGGAGAGCAAACCGTTGAGGCAACTGTGACATTGGAGATTAGCTACTAGATTTACTGGCTTGGTTTACTTGCTCTCATCAGCAACTCAGTAAACACGGTAAAATCAGCCTTTCACCCTACTGCTGCTTTACTAAGATGACTGATCTTCAACCGTCTATTCAACCTCTAGCCCACCAACAAGCGCTGCCCGATTCCCTGGAAGAAGCGATCGTTCAGGCACAGTCAGCCACGAAAGCGGCTCTTGCGGCTGGATATACGCGACTTTCTATTGAAATCCTGTTTCCAGAACTGAAGGTGATGCCTATTGCGCAGCAGTTTGTCGAAGCCTTTGCTGAACTTGGACCTGGACTCAAGGTGTTCTTTACGGACGCGGGGACGGCGGCTTGGGCAAAACAGGGCTGGGGAGATGTTCCTTTTCAATGTCGCAGTGTGGATGTAGCTGGATCTCGGCAAACCACGGAAGCGGAAGAGCACATCGACGAAGGGGATAAGCTCTATATTATCGTTGCGCCAACGGCAGTGGAAGTTTGGGCGGTAGAAAAACTCTGCAATCAGGCCGGGAGTGTCCCAGTTGTTATTTTTATCCCTCGCTTAGAAGATGTCAGCATCGTGGGAATTGGCTATGCAGGACGGGCGTTGCGCGATCGGTTTTTGACGACGATCGAGCCTTGCTACTACCTGCGGCCTATTGACGATTCAGTTGCATTGACCCGATTTTATCCAACGCCTTGGCAAGTGTGGGTCGAAAAAGAAGGACTCTGGAGCGTCGCTGCAGAAGAACTCCTGAAGCCCGATACGGAAAAGTTGGATGGAATCATTTCAACAGCATTAGGGACGGGCCAAAAAGGACGATCGATTTTTGCTGAACTGGGCGATTTCATTCGGGCGCTAGGACGGTAAATTTCCGTAAATTGACCTAACAACAGGATATCTGGAGGAAAATATTGGATTGAACCGGATGCTTTATGAAGTTTTCATGGAGAGTGGTGAGCATTTATCCAATCGAGAGGTTTGCACGATGCCTTTTGGGTGAGCTTGGGCCATGATTGATTTATCTGCTGTTGCTACGATTTCAAAGAATCACGATTTCCCCGAGATCCCAGTGAACTGTAGAAATTCTATGACTTCAGGCAAAATCCCTAGTTGAATCCAGAAGGCACACATCGCACCATGAGACACAGTTCTAATCGACGCATTGTTATTGGAGATGTCCATGGCCATTACGATGGCCTTATGATGCTGATGGATGCCATAGCGCCTCAGAAAGACGATGAAGTGTATTTTCTCGGCGACTTGATCGATCGCGGTCCTAAAAGTGCGCAGGTCGTCGAGTATGTCCGATCGAGCGGCTACTCCTGCGTCTTAGGCAACCATGAACAAATGCTCCTCGAAGCCTTTCCCAATGGTCAGGTCTTCGCACCCGCACTTCAGAACTGGCTCCACAGCGGAGGTAGAGCGACCATGGCCAGCTACGACGACGTGGAATCGCTACTCGAACATTTGGACTGGATTCGGACCTTTCCGACGTACCTCGATCTTGGGGACCTGTGGCTCGTTCATGCAGGTGTCCATCCCAACCGCCCTATTGAGCAGCAGGGTTCTCAGGAGTTTTGCTGGATTCGGGATGACTTTCACACGAGCCAGAAGCCATTTTTTGCGGATAAGTTGATCATTACCGGGCACACGATTACCTTCACATTTTCGGGCGTCACGCCGGGAGATATCGTCAGTGGGAACGGCTGGATCGACATCGACACGGGAGCTTATCATGCCAAGAGTGGCTGGCTGACGGCGTTTGACACCACTTGCCAGAAAGTGTACCAAGTCAACGTGCAGCACAATGCGGTTCGGGTTTTGCCGTTGACGGATGTGCTGGTGCAGCTTCAGCCGGGGAAGAGTATTCGGAAGCAGTCCGTTTTGCTGTTGTAGAGTACGATAGAAACACTGTTGTCTCTTGAGTCAGACATGATGTTGCAACCAGTCCTGTGCAAATTTTTAAACCGATCTATTCGGCTAACAGCGATCGTGGGGCTGGTCATGAGTTGTGCTCTCTTGACCGGATGCGTGGACTACAATCTCGGCATCCAATTCGAGAGTCCCAATGCCGGACAGGTGACCCACCGCATTAGGCTTGAAAACGATACCCATCCCACCGCACAAGCTTTTCTTCGGCAGGTGCGACAGCAGACCGAGCAGGTCCAAGGCTCCTTCCGATCGATTTCCCCGCAAGAATCTATCGTCACGATTCCCTTCCACACCGCAACGGAACTAGAGCAGTCCTTCAATCGCTTCTTTCAAACTTCAGATCAAACTTCAGGTCAGGCTTCGAGTGATCGGGTCAATACTTCCGTGAGTGACCTTCCAACCGTGGTGTCCCATGTGACGATTCAGCAAGGGAACTGGCTCCTGTTTGAACACGATCGACTAATTTTTGATGTAGATTTAAGTGCCTTTGGGCTGCAAGGTACCGAGAGTTTTGCAGCCCCCGGCACCCTCTTTAATCTAACGATGGCAATCAATAATCGCACTTGGGATCTCTATTCAGGCAAAAAAAATCACATCGTGACGGATCTTTGGATGCCGATGCCTCTAGGGTGGGGGACAGTAGCGATCGGGTTACTCGTGGGATTGGGATTGCGGAAACGCGCAACTTCACTTCAAGAGCCATAGAAATATGATAGAAAGCCGAGATCTTAAGCGCCTCCTTTATTTTGGGTTGTTGTTCCCGACGGTGACACTGAATGTGTGGGTGTTGAGCGGGATTGTGTCCTATTTTCAGCAGTTAGTCACGCTGTTGATTGTGTCGGCGATTTTAGCGTTTTTGTTGGACTATGTGGTGCGGGGACTAGAACGGGTTCGGGTGCCTCGATCGGGGGCGATTATCCTGGTGCTGCTAGCGACGGTGGCTATTTTGGGAATCGTAGGGGTGACGCTGGTTCCTATTTTAGTGACTCAAAGTGTGCAGCTTTTTAACAATATTCCAAATTGGCTAGAGACCAGTCGGGGGCACGTTATTGGGATGGATGCCTGGGCAAAAAGTAAGAATTTCCCAATAGATTTGCAGGTGTTGAGCAGTCGGGTCAGTGGGCAGATTGAGAGTCAAAGTCAGGAACTGGCCAGACAAGCGCTGGGGGTGGCGATCGGGACCTTGTCCAGCTTGGTGGATACGATTTTTGTAATTGTAATGGCGTTTTATATGTTGCTCTATGGGGGCCAACTGTGGCGGGGGTTGATTGAGCGATTACCCGATCGGTTTGGGAGTGCGTTTGGCCATGCGCTGCGGGTTAATTTCCACAACTTTTTTCTGAGTCAGTTTGTATTAGCGCTGTTTATGACAATGACGCTGATTCCTATCTTTTTAGTGTTAAGAGTGCCCTATGCGTTGCTGTTTGCGTTGCTGATTGGGCTGGCGGAGCTGATTCCATTTGTCGGGGCGGCGCTGGGGATTGGGGGTGTGACGTTGCTGGTGATGTTTCAAGATTTTTGGCTGGCGTTCTCGGTGGGGATGGCCGGGACGACGTTGCAACAGATTCGAGATAACTTAATTGCACCGAAGATTATGGGAGACCTGACGGGTTTGAACCCGATTTGGATCTTTGTGTCGCTGCTATTGGGGCTGAAGATTGCGGGAATTTTAGGGGTATTTATTGCGGTGCCGTTGGCGGGGGCGATTAAGGCGACGATCGATGCTATCAGCGCACCCCGGACGAGGGAAGAATTGAGAATTGAGAATTGAGTCCTTTAGCTAGGGCGTTGGCGACGCCATTTTAGGGAGCAGCCGATCGCTTCGGTGGTCGGCGAGAGGATGGGTTGGTTACTGAGGGTCCGATCGATCGCGTCACGTAGATAGTGGGTTTTGACGGCGGTTGGATCTTGGATATTGTCGTCTAGAGCGCCGCTGTAGACAAGGACGCCTTTTGCATTGAGTAAGAAGACATGAGGCGTGTGGGTTGCGCCGAAGGTGTGGGCCACGTCTTGGTTTTCATCTCGCAAGTAGGGGAAGAGAATGCTCTGCTCAGTGACAAAGGTTTTCATATTGTCGTAACTGTCTTCAGGAAATTGCACTGCGTCATTGGGGTTTATGGCAATGAGCGCTACGCCTTTAGGGGCATAGTCTTGGTGAAGCGCTTTGAGCCGATCGAGGACTAA
>JAYVVL010000252.1:0-11120 GCA_043787035.1 Synechococcales cyanobacterium | reverse complement strand
GCTAGGCGAAGTTGGCAGTGCCTTTGAAGACATGCGCGATCGAAAGGTGATCAAAGTTGCGATTGTTCCGTAGCTGCATCACACGTGATCCGATCGATCGATTTCCGTATATAGTTTGGGTCTGCGATTTTAGGCGAATTCTTATGGACGGTCGGAAACGGGTCATTGAAATTTTGACGACTGCACTCATGCTATCAGCAATCGGCATCCCCATCGCTCAGGCATTGCCAGGGCAGGGCACCGATGAGGTATTGCAGTGGGTGAAAACCAATCCAGGCTTGCGGCCCTCACCGGGCGAGAAGCTCGTCGTCCGTCGCAATAACGGCCCCGTCCAGCGCCTGACCTTTGAGGTGTCGATGTTGGCTCCTGGGCGAATTGTCCCTATTCGCACCAGCGGCAAAGTGAGGACAGAGACGCTTACGATCTTTGACATGCTGTATGGCGTTACGGAAGCCCGACTGGAAGAGAGCCTTCGATCGGTTTATGGCGCAACCGTCCACCGCGATTTCCAAACCGCAAAAGTCCTCCATACCTATCCCACCAACGAAGCCGTTCAGAAAGCAATCAAAGCCAACCAACCGATCGCCGCTGCCTTAGAGGGCGAACTGCGCAAGGGGCAAACTTTTGCTTACTGGGTCGAAGTGACTCGCAATCCCGACGGACTAAACTACGGCGGAAAAGTGATAGTGTTTTTGCCAGAAGATTTACCCAAGATTGAGAGCGAAATCAAGGCGCGGTGAGTCTAGGTGCGGTGATGGTCGGCCCGATCGTTAGGAAGAGTAAGAGCTATGCAACTTCGCCATTGGATTCCATTTTTTGATACCACCGCCCAGGATTGGACCCCCGAAGCTCGAATGACTCGGTGGCTGACTTTTGTGTGGATTGCGGTCGGGTTAATGGTGATGTTTTCGGCGTCTTTTCCCGCTGGGACTACTGAGTTTAAGAACGGTTGGCATTACTTTCAGCGTCAGGGCCTCAACCTCGCGATCGGCATGGTGGTGTTCAACTGGATTGTCCATTCGTCGTTGCGTAACATCTTGGGCTATGCGCAGTGGGGCTTGTTGCTGTTTTTGGGCTTGATTCTGGTGACGGATTTACCGGGATATACGGCGATCGGTGGCGCGGCACGCTGGATTCCGTTGGGACCATTTTTGTTGCAGCCATCGGAGTTTATCAAGCCTTTTTTGGTTCTGCAAAGTGCACGGATTTTTGGTCAGTGGGATAGATTGCCCTGGAAAACGCGGCTGACCTGGGTGGGGATTTTTGCAACGGTCCTAGTGGGGATTTTGATTCAGCCCAACCTGAGTACGGCGGCGCTGTGTGGGATTACGCTGTGGCTCGTGGCATTGGCGGCAGGGTTGCCGGCCATTTATTTGCTGGGGACAGGCGGCGGTGGGATGTTGCTAGCGACGTTGAGTATGGGGCTGCATGAGTATCAGCGTAAGCGCGTGATGTCCTTTATAAATCCCTGGGCTGATCCTTCGGGAGACGGCTATCAGTTGACTCAGAGCTTGATGGCCGTGGGATCCGGTGGGCTTTTTGGGACTGGGTATGGTCAATCGGCTCAAAAAATGGGGTTCTTGCCGATTCAATATACCGATTTTATTATGGCGGTTTTCTTAGAAGAGTTTGGCCTAGTGGGCGGCATTTGTGTGCTGATCATGCTGGTTGCCTATGCGACGTTGGGCTTCATGATTGCCCAGAAAGCGACGAATATTACCCATCGTCTTGTGGCGATCGGAGCAACGGTCTTGATGGTTAGCCAATCCATTTTAAACATTGCCGTCTCGACGGGCGCGATGCCCACGACAGGGCTGCCGTTTCCGTTTTGGAGCTATGGCGGGAGTTCGGTGATTGCGAGCTGTATTACGGCGGCGTTACTGATTCGGGTCGCGCGGGAAAGTGGTGAAGTGATCAATTTGCCTGGAGTGTCTACTGCTGTGCCGACTAAGGTTGTGAGTTTCCCCGGTGCGAAACCACCGGGCCGATTTGCCGCCGTATTTGCTGCCGTATTCGATCGATTTAGCCGCCAGCCCAAACGATCAACGTCTCCCGAAAAGCAACCGGGACAAAGAAGACGGCGATCGCGCTAGTCGAAGAGGGTTTCTGTTAGAGTAAAAGAAATACAGTCCCGATCGTCAGCGTAAGCTTGATTCTTCTTTAAATTATGTGGGAAACCTTTCAAGAACAGCTTTATTCCCTGAGTCAATTGGCCGATCGCTTAGTCGTTCAGCAATTGACTGAATTGTCATTCACAAGTGTGTTGGTTATTTTTACCGCTGGACTGTTAACGAGTTTGACTCCCTGTACACTATCCATGTTGCCCATCACGATCGGGTACATTGGCAGCTACGATGCAGAAAATCGGATGGCGGGGTTCATCCAGTCATTGTGGTTTGCGTTAGGAATGGCGACGACGTTGGCAGGTCTAGGTGTGGCGGCAACGCTGCTGGGTAAGGTTTACGGACAGGTGGGCATTGGGCTACCGATCGTGGTGAGTGCCATCGCCATTCTGATGGGATTGAACCAGCTCGAAGTGTTGCCGTTGCGGTTGCCTGCGGGATTTGGGTTGGAGTGGATTTCGGATGAGTTGCCTAGAGGCGTTCGATCGTATTTGATCGGATTGACCTTTGGAGTGGTGGCGTCCCCATGCAGTACGCCCGTGTTGGCGACGTTGCTGGCGTGGATTGGGAGTACGCAAAATCCGGCTTTGGGCGCAGGGTTGTTATTGAGCTATGCGATCGGCTACGTTGCACCTCTGGTGGTGGCGGGGACCTTTACCAGTGCGATTAAGAAACTATTGGAAGTGCGGAAATGGTCGGGCTGGGTGACGCCTGCGAGTGGGGTGATGCTGATTGTCTTTGGCGTCTTTTCCCTAGTGTCGCGATTGCCGTCTTGAAATTGAGATTAGACTGAGTTTGAGATAAGATTGTAAATAAATATTAAGGTCTTTTTTCAATGACGTTGCTCCTCACCGTGCTGGGCGTTCTGGTTGGACTGCTCGCGATCGCTACTGCTGTCTACCTCCTTACTGCCCGTCCTTATCAAAGCTCAACCTCGGTTTCGACCTCCTACGATGAGTGGACAGAAGATGGAATTTTGGAATTTTACTGGGGAGAGCATATTCATCTCGGCCATTACGGTTTGCCGCCTCGTCAGAAGGATTTCCTAGCGGCAAAGGCAGATTTTGTTCATGAAATGGTTCGGTGGGGCGGATTGGAGCAACTCCCTCAGGGCACGACTGTACTGGATGTCGGCTGCGGAATTGGAGGGAGTAGCCGGATTTTGGCGCGGGATTATGGGTTTAAGGTGACGGGCGTGACGATCAGTCCGCAGCAGGTCCATCGGGCGACCGAATTGACTCCAGACGGAGTAAGCGCCGATTTTCGGGTAGATGATGCGATGGCGTTGTCCTACCCAGATGCCAGTTTTGATGTGGTGTGGTCGGTGGAAGCGGGTCCACATATGCCCGATAAGGCGGTGTTTGCCAAGGAGTTGTTGCGGGTATTGAAGCCCGGTGGACGTCTAGTGGTCGCGGATTGGAATCAGCGCGACGATCGAAAAGTCCCGCTCAATGCCTGGGAAAAACCCGTTATGAAGCAGTTGCTGGATCAATGGTCCCATCCCGTATTTTCGAGTATCGAAGGCTTTTCAGAATTGCTCGAAGCGACGGGATATGTAGATGGCCAGGTGACGACAGCAGACTGGACCCGTGAAACTTTACCGTCGTGGGTAGATTCGGTGTGGCAAGGCATTGTGCGTCCGGCTGGATTGGTCAAATTTGGGGTGTCTGGGTTTGTGAAATCACTGCGGGAAGTGCCGACGATTTTGCTCATGCGCGTGGCCTTTGGCGCGGGGCTTTGTCGGTTTGGAATGTTTCGGGCTAAACGATCGAATTAGGTAAATTAGGCAGGTGAAGCAGCGATCGATTAGCGGGGAATCCTAACAGCATTCGTCTATCCACAGATCTTATCCTGAGCACTTGTTATGAATCCCGCTGATTTTGAGACTGCTGCTGCGATCGTGCAACACCAGCTTACCGAGGCGCTTCCCCGGTTTGGCACGATTACCGTTAAGTTTGTCACTCCAACGCTCCAAATCCGGACCCAAGCTCCCCAAGAAACAGAGGCCATTGTCCGATCGCTGCTCACGGCCTTAAGCGATTGCCGGGAAGCGCTATTTCGATTGCCGATTCAAACCGTAACGTTGTACGGAATGCAGGGCGATCGAAACATTCTCTGGAAGCGATCGATGTCGTTGGAGACGGCGCTCGATTTGAAGGCTAAACGAGCCGATGCCGATCCCTTCTCCTTTAGCAATCGATCGCTCAACCAGTTTGCATTGCCGATCGCATTTCTAAGCGCTGGAATAGCCCATTGGACGGGGTTGGATTCGCTATTATTAGGCGTAAGAATTTGGATTCATGAAGTGGGTCATGCCACCGTGGCTTGGTTCTACGGTCATCAGGCCACGCCACTTCCGTTCGGCTGGACTAATGTCAATCCCGATCGATCGATCATTGTGTATCTGTGCTTTGCGACGCTGTGGGGGTTACTGGGCTGGGTGGGGTGGAAAGAAGGAAAGCGGGTATCCATGGGGATTGCGGCCTTGGCGATCGTGCTTCAGATGGCGTTGACGTGGTTTTCCAAACCCGATGATTTTGAACTGTGGCTGGCCTTTGGGGGCGTAGGCGGGGAATTTGTCTTAAGTACGGCCTTGATTGTGGCGTTCTATATTCCGTTGCCCGATCGATGGCGGTGGGATTTTTGGCGTTATCCAACGGTGGTGTTGGCGGCAAGTACGTTTTTGAATAGCTTCAGTTTTTGGCATCAGATTAAGCGCGGCACAGCAGAGATTCCCTGGGGAACCTTGTTGAATGGTTCAGGGGATGCGGGCGGCGATATGAATCAATTGAGTGATTTTGGGTGGAGCGATCGCCATATTATCGACGTCTATGTCAGTTTAGGAAATGGATGTCTGTGGGTTTTGATTGGGGTGTATATTTTTCGGCTCTTCAACCGAGGGATGAGTAAAAAGATCAGCCAATTTAGAAACTAGACTATGCAAGCGAGTGACGGTGAGTGGCCGCTGTAGGTTTAAGGAATCGTCCCTTTCTTTAGGCCATTCAGTGCTGAATAAACTTCGTCGTCTCCTGAATCGATTCTTTCGCAAATCCAGCCTTCTCAACCACCAGCCCCTCAATGCTCCAAGCCTGATTGTGGTGGTTTTTATTGATATTTTCATCTTAGTTAATGTCTTCATTGGGCTAAACGATATTAGCAACTGGCCCCTCAGCCCCAACCTAACCCAGCCTTGCTATAGCGAATGGAGCGCCTATCGGAACGAAAAGAATCCGGGAAAAGATTACGAATTTATCAGTCGATCGATCGGTGAAAGCATCGATCGTAATCCAGATGGAAACAGTCGGCGGACCGAATATTACCAACGCGCACAAATCGGTCACTTGGGAAAAGTCTCGTCGGTTTGTTTGGACTATGCCCGATTGCAAGACGGGATGCGAACTCCCGAAAATCAGGCGACCGTTAAGTCGATCGACACCCAACTGAATAAAGTAGCCCGCCTTGAAGAAAGCAATCGCAGCATTCGGCAACAGTATGATTCAACGTTGCTCGATCGAGTTGCAGGGCAATCACTGAGCCAATCGATCAACGCCGTCAGTGCTGAAAAAGCCAAGCAAACCATTGAAACCAACAATGCCAGCATTAACCAACTTAAACAAGAGGTCAGTCAATCCAAGAAAACGCTTCTGATTCAACCGACGGTCTTGACTGTTTTAAGTCAACTTCAAGATAACGCTGCCTTTACGGCGATCGAAAAGGAGTATCGTCACCTTGAGTTCTGGTATCCCAGTATTCAACTTGGGTTTCAAGCGCTATTTTTACTGCCATTAATCTTAGTTTCTATTACAATTCATCGCTTTGCCGTTCGGAAACACTATGGATTAGTTGCGTTAATTACTTGGCACTTGCTTATCATTTCAGTCATCCCCGCACTGCTAAAGATTTTTGAATTTCTCCAATTTGGGGTTCTCATTCAGTGGATTGCTACCACGATCGCTCGTATTTTTGGCGGATTGCTCTTTCTAGTGTCTTACATCCAGATTCTGCTGATTCCACTGGCGGGATTTGCTTTAATTAAGTTCATTCAACGGTTCAGTAAACAGACGATCGTCAATCCTCAAGTCCAAGCCGCAACCCGCATTTTAGAATCCCGTTGCTTAAGCTGTGCAAAGAAGATTCGGCCTGAAGATGCCCATTGCGCGCACTGTGGCTATCAACAATATGCGGAATGTCCTCACTGTCACGCCATGACCCATCGTCACATGCCTCACTGTACTCACTGTGGAAGCGATACGCAGTTTACGGTGGATTCCGGAGACTCTTAATGGCGTTTAAGATCACTTTTTAGGATGACGCTTTGGAGATTTTCGTCGCCATCGTTTGACTTGAGACCCGATCGCATCGCTCACACTATGACTCATTGCCCCAGTCTCCAGCCCAAACCACGCCGCAAGCCATAGTTGCCAATGTACTTGAATCGATTGGGCGATCGGGACTAACACGCTCGTGGTTAAAGGCAGTGCCGCCCGATCCCAAGTGGTAACGCCCTGAAGATGCAGTGCAAGCGCCCAACCCAAAATCCCAAAAATTATTATCGTCAGCATCAGTACGCTCACATACACAATCCTAAGCACCGTCCCAATCAAAAATCCATGGGAATACACCGATCGATGGCGAAACATCTTGCGGTACGGCAACCATAGCCCCCGAAGCCAACCCCAGCGCTGGTATTGGTGAGAATAAATATCGAGATCCGGCCCAAACATCAACCCCGCAAACAAATAAGACCCCGCCACCACAATCGCCTGGGCTGGATTTTGCGTACAGAACCACGTCCCACCCGTCACCAAAGGCAGACACCAAAGCGTAATACTATCGTGGGTCCGACCGGAAGGCATAGCTCGAAGATCAAATAGATCAAATGAATTACTTTGAACGTTTATCTTATCGAATAACCGATCGTCTGCTATATTAGTATTGATTGCACTAGGACGGTTAACTCAGTTGGTAGAGTGTCTGCTTTACACGCAGAAGGTCGCGGGTTCGAGTCCCTCACCGTCCATTTTCACCTCATGCTCCTTATCGGTTATCCGGTAGCATTCCGTAGCATTTCACATCTACACGGCTAACTAGAATTGGCGTTAAATTGTGAAAGCGGTTTTGTAAGTTAGATTTTAAGCCAAAGGACGATCGGTAATGGTTAAGCAGCTTGGGGCACGAGTCGGACGAATTGTAGGATGGATGATGACGACTGGGGGAAGCGCCATTGCCCTAACGTTGATCATCAGTACATTAATCTTTTCGACGATCATTGGATTATTATTTAGCCTGAATGCAGGGATTGTCACTGGACTCATCCTACTCCTGATTACCTCACCCATGTGGGTCGGCTATGGATTGCTCCCCATTGTTCTTGGCGGCGCAGTCCTGTATGGCAGCAAAAAGTTAAATAGAGAAGCCATCCGCGATCGATTTCTTCAGATGGTACGGGCCAAACGCGGACGGTTCACAGCGATTGAATTTGCACAAGCTGCAAACATTGAGCTTTCCTTATCCCAAATTTATCTGGACAGATGGGCGCGGGAATGTCACGCCGATTTTGATGTGACGGAATCTGGCGAGATCCAATACCTATTCCTAGAACCCAATATCCTGACGGGCGGAGAGGCTCCGTTTGAAATCTTTGAGCGAATGAAAGAGAAAGTGAGCTTGCCCTAAATCCAAAAGCACTAAAGCTCTAAATTTATTACGCTATCTTCCGGTTGAGGCTGCAACAATTCACTCAGCCAAGTGTCAATTTGCCACCAGAGAGGAGGATAGGTGATCGTCTGGGACTTATGATTAAGGTGTGCAATCGCCTCGTAGTAGTCACTCAAGGCACAATTCCAATCGCCAAACAAATGGTGCGTTCGACCGCGCTCTGCAAAAATATGAGCTGAAAGAAAAATATACTGGGTTTCATCTTCCTCTTGCGCGACTAAACCCAGCGCTTCTTCATAATTGTCTAGGGCTGGAACATGCATGTCCAATTCGCGAAACGTAATTCCCTGATTAATCCAAGCCCGAACATTACTGGGGTCAATCTCGATCGCGGTCTGGTAGTCTGCCACCGCCGCAAACAAATCGCCCTTTGCTACATGGTAATTGGCTCGGTTATTATGAGCATTGGCCAGACCTTCGTCAAGATGGATCGCCCGATCGTAATCGGCAATCGCCTCGGTCCAATGGCCAGCCTGAAAATGAACGAGTCCACGATTATTAAAGTCTGGGGCGCTCTCAGGATGGCGATCGATGAGAAGATCCATTCCTTCTAGAGCCACCGTAAAGCTTCCCCGCTGGGCCGAAAATAAGGATTGCTGACGAAGCAAATAATCGAGATCAGCTTGCGCTAGCGTCTGAGGAACGAGCGATCGTAAAAATTTCACGCGCTTTCCGTATGGATGAAACCGTTTAGATAAGCGCACTTTAGACAACATTTTAGACATGGGATTCGGAATCTCTAAGGCTAACCCTGAACTATTTATGCAGAGGCAGAAGTCGCGGTCAGGGATTTTACGTCTATCTTTATAAAACGCTTAAAGAATTCCCACATCAATCTTCACAGAACTGCATTGGACTTCGGGTTTCCGTATCGTCCTGCTCATCCTAAGAAAAGTTGAAATCTCCGCGATCTTAAGCGATCGGCTTATGCTCAGATTGCCCTATTCCCATGAAAATTCAACAGTTTCTAGGCGCATTTTGTCGGTGCAATGGTGAACAAGCTTAAAATTCAGCGTAGTTGTAGTGAGTCTGAGGTGTCCACGAGGGTAGCGCATTTATGGGAGCAGGTTCCGAAATGATCGGCTCCAACTGGGCAACAGATTTTGACATGACAGGTTGCGAAAAAGCGCTGACGGCTAAAGAACAGGCCGCCCAAGATCCTTGAACGTCCACATTTAGAGAGGCACAGTTGCCACCACGTCTCCCCTCATGGGCATAGTGGGCGCAATATCGACAGGATGAAACCCAATTCTTTCGTTCCTCAGAAAACTCATAATTGGCTAAAACATCGTCCAAAACATCAAGGTCAGCACATTTCATAAAAGCAAGGATTTTCCAACCGCAAAACGCTGTATATATTGTGTGTCATAGTCGGGGATCGCAAATTCACTCTAAAATCCTGTAACTCGGCGCTCCACAACTCTCCTAAACGAAGCGATCCCCGATCTACAGTTTAGATATTCTTTATAGTTAAGTTACAGATTGCAACGTGTTGTAAGAGTGAATTCACAATTACTGTAACATTGTATGTACTTTCCTGAGAAAAGTCGAGGGATCCGATCGGTAATTTAGCCGAGTTCTTTAAAGTTTCCGTGCGCTTTCTGCGCATTGGCCTAGAATATTGCAGGGTATTCATCTGAATTGGTGCGCTACATCTAGCGTCTTTAGGGTTGAGTTCATCCGGTACAGCCGTCCAAACGCCTATAAACTGCTTATGTCCCAAATCACTGTTCCTACATCGTCTTCTGGATTGTCCGCGATACCAGGGTTCTCCGCGAGTTCCACTCAGTCCTCGCTTCACCCGAAGGTCGAGTTGGCGTTGAGCTACATAGACTCGTCACTAGAAGATGAACTGATGCGTTACCGGAAGGCTCGATCGGGAAAACGGGTTGTGCCCTCTTCTGTGCGGGTGATGCAGGGATCTCAAAAGTTAGCGTCGAAGGCAGACGTTGAGCTGACCCGGTTTGTCCCTGTTGATCCAATGTCCAAATCACCACAGACCAACACTCCGAAGAGCACACAGACACTGACGAACGAGTCAGATGGTCCTAAAGTGCTTGCTACGGAATTTTTAGACCAATTGGCGGTGATTCCTGGAGACGGGGCGCGTGACGAAAATTGTTTACCGACTGACGATCGTTTCGCTTTAGATGTTGCTTATGGTCTTAATGATTTGTCAGACAATTCGTCTATTGATCATTTGTCTCGATCGATTGATTATGGTGACTCTCATCGACAGGGCGCAGACGGGTATTTGGAATCCTCTGAGGAACTCTTGCGGAGCTTGGCCCAAGAAGAGGCGGATGCGGAATCAGAGCGCAGTGGGTTAGAAAACTTGATGACGCCCTTTGGCATAGGTTCTATGCTGCTGCTGCTGTGGGTGAGTGGCATGTTTGGTTATCTGGTGATGAATCCTGCGACGTTTGCCGCGATCGGATCGATTCTAAGCCGTCTGTTTCAGTCGCCATCACCGATCGCGACGTCCGTTGAGAATGCGGCTCCTAGCCCGACCACGACGAGCGTCATTCCGACAGGAAGTGAATTTACTGACTTGAGTCTCAACACTCTGGCCGTCATGGGAACTCAAAATAATCAGTCCGGGTTGCCAAGTCTTCCCGGATTGCTGCCACTCGGCAAATCCAGCAATCGTCCCGTCACCCCTATTTTAGGTGAAAGCGCCACGACGGGCAAACCCGGTACGACTAAAACAGCGTCAGGAACGGTGATAGGACCCAATCCCATCGGTAATGCGGCTCCTGCGGCGGCTTCCGGTGGTGGCCTTTTCCAGGGCGGAAATTCAAGTTTGGGGAACGGTGGAATTTTTAGAGACCCTGCGCCTCAAGCGGCAGATAATCAACCCGCCTACACCCCACCCCGTCGATCGTCAGCGCCTCGACGTCAAGAACCTGCGTACCGCGCGCCTGTTCAATCCTCTCCGCAGCAGCCTATGCGAACGGTGCCGATGGAGTTGTCGCCTGTGCCTTCTACGCCCACAAGTATTCCTCAGGCTCCGGTGGAATCAGCGGCTCCTACGGCTCCCACGTATCGAGTCGAGGCTCCTTACACAGGCGATCGTGCCCTTGAAAAAGCGCAACAGGCCGATCCCGGTGCCTACTTCCGCAACGGTGAAAATGGCGCAGTGGTTCAGATGGGTAGTTCGTACAGCAGCCGTGAGGAAGCTGAAGCAAAGGCTCAGAGCCTAAAGAAACAGGGGGTTGATGGGGTTGAAGTGGTGAAATAAGAGGATCAGACGAGGGGATGAAATAAGACATCCACCCT
>JAYVVL010000251.1:0-4014 GCA_043787035.1 Synechococcales cyanobacterium | reverse complement strand
TTGGGGAATACGTTGAGCGTTTAAATAATCTGTAATCTTCTGTGGAGACTTTCCAGACCGTCGGTGTCGGTGGATGAGTACGATCGCCTCTCCTACGTCCCCAGCGTTGGACCTGACAGCGGTGGCAGTGCTAAGTGCAGGACGGCAGATCGGATCCGACTCGTTAGTCGGGGGAATTCACACAAGGGGTCACGGGAAGGAGGTTGGAAGTGTCCTACAGGACAGATAATTTTCTAAAAATTGAAGCTGAACTCACTCACTATCCGATCGCAGACCTAAAAAAATATTTGCCATTTTTAGACGCAAAAGTGGATGATTTCAAAATTTACTGTTAGAAATAATTTAGGGTGAGGGACATATGAAATCATCGTGGTTCCCTTGTACTAATAGAGATTAAACGAGTAAGTGAGCGATCGGAATGGGACTAAATGAGGCAGATACAAGGGCCAAGCTGATCGATCCAACGTTATACCAACGGGGCTGGTCTGAAGATCACATCAAGCGCGAAGAGACCGCAGGCGGCATCCAAATTTTTGGCGGCAAAGCGAAGCGACAGGGTAAAGGGCGTACAGATTACACCCTCCGGATTCGTGTCGGTCAAGACACCCAACCGATCGCGATCGCTCTTATCGAAGCCAAGAAAGAAGATGAGATGCCCGGTAAGGGTCTGGAGCAAGCAAAAGCGTATCAACTCTCCGACCGCTTCCACGTCCCCTTTATATTCAGCACTAATGGGCATTTATTTGTTGAGTTCGATCGCACCACCGGACTCACCAGCAAATCTAAGCCATTGACCGCGTTTCCCAAGCCCGAAGAGCTGCGATCGCGCTATGAGGCTTATGTGGGCTTCAACATAGAATCGGAGGCTGCGAAACCTTTGCTGACTCCCTACGCGGGTGGCGAGTCAGGACGACGCTACTATCAAGATGCGGCGATTCGGGCGGCGTTGGAGAAAATTGCTCAGTGTCAGACGCGGGGAGAGCCGGGGCGGGTTCTGCTGACCTTGGCGACGGGGGCAGGGAAAACCTTTATCGCCGTTAACCTGATGAAGCGGCTGGCGGATGCGGGACAGATGACGAAGGCGCTGTTCTTGTGCGATCGGGATGAGCTGCGGGTGCAAGCTGGGGGTGCTTTTCAAAATGTCTTTGGCTCTAATGCAGCGATTGTTTCAGCCGGGAAGCCCCAAAAGAATGCACGAATTTTGATTGCTACTTATCAAACTTTGGGCGTGGATACCGATGAGGATACGGCAAGTTTCCTGACGCAGCATTACCCCGATAACTACTTCAGTCACATCATCATTGATGAGTGCCATCGATCGGCGTGGGGCAAGTGATCGGAGGTGTTGACGCGGAATGCTAACGCGGTACAAGTAGGGCTGACAGCTACGCCGCGAGAGCTGGAATTGACGGAGGAAACAGAGGAGGCGCTGAAGGATCAGCAAATCACCGCTAATAATCTGCAATATTTCGGGAAGCCAGTGTATGAATACGACATTGCCCAGGGCGTTGAAGATGGCTATCTGGCAGCCTTTGAGCTTCAGCGGAGTAAGGTGAATTTGGATAAAACTGGGCTGACCTTGAAGGAGGTTTGGCAGCGCAATCCCACGGATGCCCGAACCGGACGAGCGATCGCCTCAATGAAGGAGCTGAAGAAGCTTTATTTGCATACTGCGTTTGAGAATCGCATTCTCTTACCCGATCGGGTTTTGGCGATGTGTCAGGACTTGTTTAATTATTTATTAGCGACGGGTGGACCCAATCAGAAAACGGTGATTTTCTGTGTGCGGGATAGTCATTCCGATGCGATCGCCGTGGAGATGAATAATCTCTATGTGAAATGGTGCCAGGAGAACGGTCAACGTGTGGCTCAACACTACGCCTTCAAATGTACCGCTGCCAGTGGTGGACAAAACTTATTGCCCGATTTTAAGGGCAGTAATCGGGATTATTTCATTGCCACGACGGTAGAGCTGCTTTCGACTGGGGTGGATGTACCGAGTCTGCGAAATGTGGTGTTTTTTAAGTACATGAAGTCTCCCATTTTGTTCTACCAGATGGTGGGACGGGGAACGCGGATAGATGTAACGACGGAAAAGCTGATGTTTTACATCTACGACTACACCAATGCCACTCAGCTTTTTGGTCAGGCGTTTATTACCAAGCTCACAGGACGAGGGGGAGACCCTGGCCCTCGCCCTGGCGATGATGGGTTTGTGGAGCCGCCCGACGATCGAGAGCCGCCCCAGATTGTGACGGTGAAGGGTTTCGATGTCCAGATTTCCGACCAAGGACGGTTTGTGTTGGGAAGGGTGAATGGTCAGGCGATGCCGATTCCGGTGGCGGAGTATGAGGCGCAGTTGGCGGAGCAGTTGATTAGTGCGGCGGCTACATCTGGAGAGTTCCGCGATCGCTGGGTGTCGCGGGAGGCGCGGGAGGATTTATTGCGGGAGTTGGTGGATGGGGGGCGATCGCCCAAGGTGGTGCAGTTGTTGCGGGACATGAATGATTTTGATTTGTTCGATGTTTTGGGGCAGTTGGGTTATGACTTACCGCCTCTAACGCGGATGTCGCGCTTTGCGACCTTTACCCAGCAGCATACGGATTGGCTGAAGTCGATGCCGCCGAGGTCGGCGCGGACGGTAGAGGCGATCGCCCAGCAGTTTGTGTATGAGGGGACGGATGGGCTAGAGAATCGGCAGTTATTCCAGGTGCCTTCGGTGATGAGTGCGGGAGGGTTGCCAGCTCTGAAGTTGGTAGGGAGGAAGCCGGGGGAGGTGTTGCAGGAAATGAAGGTAAGGTTGTTTGCAGCTTAGGCTGTACAATGTAGCGGTGATTTTATAGAACAAATGTATGGGCGATCGGGTGGGTGAGTTGTGGTGAATGTGGCTGAGAGAGCGCAGGTGGAGGAGAAGCTGCCGAAGGGGTGGAAACAAAAAAAATTAGGTGGAATAGCTGAAACTTGCAGTGGAACAACGCCTTCCAGAGTTCGTAAAGACTATTACATTGGTTCAATTCCTTGGGTGAAAACAGGAGAACTTCAGGATAGTTCCATTGCTGATACCGAAGAGCATGTAAGTGAATCAGCGCTTAAAGAAACCTCATTAAAACTCCTACCTCCTGAAACTCTTCTGATTGCAATGTATGGGCAAGGGCAAACTCGCGGTCGAACTGGCTTGTTGAAGAAGTCTGCAACAACAAACCAAGCTTGTTTCGCAATATTGCCAAATCCAGAAAGATTTGATTCAACATATCTTCAATTCTGGTTTCGTTACAGCTACCATCGCATTAGACGAGAGACTGAAGGAAGGGGTGGTAATCAACCAAACCTGAACGGTAAACTTTTACGCGAACAAGATATTCCTCTCCCCCCTCTCGCCGAACAAAAACGAATCGTCGCTATTCTGACCGATCGCCTCTCCACGATCGACAAAGCCCGTACCGCCACAGAAACCCAGCTAAAAGCCGCCAAAGCCCTACCCGCCGCCTATCTCCGCGAGGTATTTGATAGCCCTGAAGCGCAGAAGTGGGGAAGGAAGCGATTGGGGGATGTTTGTGAGTTGCTACCTGCTAAATCTATTGCGACTGAGGGAGATACTGAAGTTCTTGCTATTACGACAGCTTGTCTTTCAGAAACTGGGTTTCAGTCAGCAGGAATTAAACGCGCACGAATGAGATCCCAAGATGCGGCTCTATCTAGAGTTTCTTCAGGAGAAGTCCTAATCGCAAGAAGTAACACGTCTGACTTGGTAGGACGTGTTACTATTTATTCAGGGGAAATAGAGGGAGTTGTTGCCTCAGACTTAACTATTCGCATCAAAACAGGTTCAACCCTTCAACCCAATTTTTTAACTAATTATCTTTCCTCGCTTTACATTCAAGGTTATTGGAAAAAGAGAGCAGGTGGGGCAAGTGATTCAATAGACCTATCCATAAATTAAATTAAGGCAAAAAAAGATGGTAAAACAGTATTTTAGCTGCTTACCATCCAATGAAAAATCTACTTGATTATATC
>JAYVVL010000250.1:0-11163 GCA_043787035.1 Synechococcales cyanobacterium | reverse complement strand
CCGTAATGGTCACTAGCGCCGGAAAAATATAGGCTTTCCGCGTGATATCCAACCCGGTGGAAAAAATGGGAAAAAGCTGAGTCATCGTCACCCGATCGTCTATCTCGATCGATCGCTTCGGCTCTACCGTCTGCCTCAGACTTCGCGTATTCGGAAGCCAGCGCGATTCTTCCGTTGCATAATCATGGGAAACTCGTTGATTAGAGACCGCTGACGGTTCCCCACCTCGCTTAACGCCTCGCGGTCCATCTCTCTGCAATAACTCGAATACATACTCCGGTCCCTGCTGCCCCAACACAATCCGATCGCCCGGTTGTAAGACCTGACAACCCACCAGCTTCTGCTCATTAATGAAAGTGCCATTGGAACTATTGAGATCACAAAGCCACCATCGTTCTCCTATGGACTCATCGACCGTCGTCACTGGACGGATTTCAGCGTGACGTCTCGACACCGTGGTGTACCGAATAGCATCAATAGACATCTCGCACAGCGGATCCCGCCCGATCGATACCGTTTGGTAAGGAATTAAGGGATAAACCGATCGACGATCGGCCTCTTCAGACATCTGCCGCAAACTGGCGATCGGGGTAAATTCACTCGACTGACTAGAGGTTTGACTTCGCATCCTTAACCGCCGTTAAGAACGCCCAGATACTAAGTGGAATACTCGCGACTAGAATCAACGTTGTCGCGGTGCTACCCCAATCTGGAGATCCCGATGTAATCTCGAAGACACAGCCGACTCCCGCGATCGCCGCCACACAAGAAATACCCAGAAATACGCTACTTTTAGGCGTCATCATAAATTTTAAGGTGAATGATTTTGAACAACGACGAAGTCTACGATCCTTTATACAGGTTTAATGGCCTTAAACGAAAAGCCCTGTTTTTTGAGTTCTTCGGTCAAGGCGAGGTGGTTGGGGATGCGATCGACAAACAGAACGCCATTCAAATGATCAATTTCATGCTGAATCACCCGCGACAATAGCCCGTCTGCCGTCAACGTCTTGAGCCGACCAAATTCGTCCTTGTACGTCACTTCAATTTCGTCTGGACGAGTCACATCCATAAAGACTCCAGGCACACTGAGACATCCCTCTTGATCTGCCACAGACTTACCGCACAATTTCTTCACCGTGGGATTAATCAACACCAACGGCTCTACTTCTGGCTTGTCAAACTCAATGTCAATAACCAGAATCTGCTTGTGAATTCCGACCTGAGGTGCGGCGAGACCAATGCCATCTTCGCTGTACATCGTCTGAAGCATCTTCCGAACGAGATCGCGCAGTTCATCATCAATTTTGGTGACTCGTTTAGCCGTCTGACGAAGCATCTTGTCCCCAAGCTGATACACATCTAAGGGGGGCTTCTTCAGCTTTTTCTTTTCGACAGCGATCGTGGTGCTCATGGTGTTCAGGGTGCGTTTGCTGTCCAGTAGAGGTTTGATGTGATTCTAATATTCTAACGAAAGATGAGACTGATCGAACGAGAGATTACGGGAGAAATCCTTCTGTGAGGCCAGGGGATAGGAGAGTGAATACATCATCACGCAGATCATCCGCCATAATAGATGAATTATTTTTAGCAATGTAGGATTTCTCGCGTCATGGCCCGATTGCTTTACCGAGTTGAATATCTCCTGCGTGAAACACTGCTAGGACTGCGGCGAGGCGGCTGGATGAACGGCGCAGCAATCAGCACGGTGACGGTGTTGCTGCTGCTCTTCGGTCTGGGGTTACAGGGATCCTGGCAGTTGAGTGAGTTCTTTAATCGCTACGGTAATCAGCTCGAAATTTCGGCCTATCTCAATACTGGAATCACGGCCAAAGAGGTTCAGCCCTTGGTCTCTGCCCTGCCCAATGTCACTACAGTCAAATCGGTGACCAAAGAAGAAGCCTGGACTAAGCTCGGCCAAGAACTTGGCATCCAGGACCCAAAAGCCGCCCAAGGTCAGCTCGGCGGCAATCCGCTCGTGGATGAACTACGGGTCCAAGCGGACCGTGCCAACGCAGTTCCTAAACTGGCCGAGGCCCTGAAGGCTGTTCCTGGCATTGAGTCGGTGCAGTATTTGGGGGAAGCGGTAGCGCAGATCACCGATCTCAATGAGAACTTGAGGGCGGCAAGTCTGGGCGTGATTGGGTTCCTCACGGTCAGCGCGATCGCTGTGATTACTACGACCTTGAGACTCGTGATTGCCGCAAGACGTCAGGAAGTGGAAGTGATGAGACTTGTGGGAGCGACGCGGGGCACTATCTATCTTCCGTTTTTATTTCAGGGGATTACATTTGGGCTGGTGGGAGCAGTATTGGCATGGGGACTGATTCAGGCACTGCTAGCGACCCTGGGTCGAGTCGCGGCGCGTCAGGCGGATTTGTTGCAGGGCCTACTGATCGATACGGGGAAAGGACTTTGGTTGCCGCTGATTCTGTTGGGATTAGGCGGTGCGATCGGCCTAGTGGGTAGTCTACTCGCAGTCCAGAATCTAGGCCGCAAGTAGAACGTCTTACCAAAGCTTGTCCAATCGTTGTAGCGCTTAGCCAACCGCCACAAACAGTTCCGCAAACGTTTTTTCAGGAGCGTCCGGACGAGCAACAATTTCGACGATTTTGTTACGAGCAGACTCGTTGCCGATCGCCTCAACGCAGACTTGAGCCACCTTTGTCCGGGGAATGCTACCGTCAAAGAGAGAATCCAAACCCTGCATGACAATACGGTCATCATTGTCGTCATTTTTTAGGCCCCCAGGACGAACGATCGTATAGGTCAAACCACTTCGCTGGAGATACTCTTCGGCCCATTTTTTCCAAACTAAAATTCCCCAAAACAGATTAAGCGGATGAAGCAATTTGGACACGCAAAGCGATGTGACCAACACAAATTGCTCAACGCCCGCTGCCTTGGAGGCGTTCACCAAGTTTTTTGTCCCTTCAAAGTCCACGAGATAGGGTCCGGTGGGGTCAAGGCTCGGACGCGCACCTGTAGCGCAGAAGACCACTGTACAGCCCGCTAATGCATCTTGCAGCGTATCGACTCGCAGCACGTCCCCAGCGATGATTTCGACACCCGCCGGGACGATCGATCGAGCTTTCTCTACATCACGTACCAAAGCCCGGACTTCAATTCCTCGATCGATCAGTTGGGATACGATACGGCGACCCGTTTCACCCGTAGCTCCGGCAACAAATGCTTTCATTCCTTCTTTTTCCCTGTGGCAATACGGTCAATTCCAGGATACATTAGCCAATGGCACGGTTGGATTCGGTGATTTCGACCATTGGATGTGAGATTTCCGTAGACTATGCTGTTAGTCCATTGTTTTGTATCCTTGCCTCATGTAAGGATACTGTAGAGATGCTTCATGCAATGGTTTGACCCATAAAAGGCATTCACTAGGATTTAACCATGCAAGTGCAATCCACCCGCTCAGCCCGCCTCTCCCATGCACCCTCTACGAGCATTGCCCCTGTGAGTGACCCTGTCCAATTTAAAAGCCAGTTTATTGACTGCATGGAGATGTATGCCGATGCCGCCATGGTGGCCGCATATTTGGACGATCATGCGAAATGGTTCGGGCGGTGTGCAGAACCGATGACCGTGGAGCCAGTCGGAAGCACGGGCTACATTTTGGTGGTCGGACGCTTTGGGTCTATGGGCTTTGAACTAGAGCCGAAGATTGGGCTGAACTTGTTGCCGGGAGATGCAGGGGTTTACCTTATTGAGACGATCGCGGTCCCGAATTACATTCCCCAAGGCTATGACGTTGATTTTAGGGCTGCGATGGAATTAACAGAGCATGATCGCATCGATGCTGAAACGTCAGATGCACCGTTGAGACTGACTCGGGTTCAGTGGCAGCTTGATCTGACGGTTTCAATCCAATTTCCGAAGTTTATTCAAGCACTGCCCAGCGCCCTAATCCACGGGACTGGGGAAAAGCTGCTCAAACAAATCGTCCGCCAAGCTTCAAAACGATTGACCTATAAGGTTCAGGAAGACTTTCACACCTCCCGCAACCTAGTTATGCCGAAGCAAGCCCGAAAATGGTTTTTCCAGTGACCTTACTGCAACCCGACGGAGCTGCCTCTCCATTCAAGCTGGGATTGGGTAATGACGTAGCGGGCAACAGCTTCAATCTCGGCGGATGTGAGGTTTTCACCGAAGGCTGGCATGGCATTTTTCCCACCTGTGACCTGAGTCTTTATGGCTGCAACTGAGTTCATAGCATATTGCTCAAGTGCCGCCTTTGATAGATTTTTCTCAGCCAAAATAACGTTGTTACCGCCAATATGACAAGCGGCACAGTTTCCGGTAAATATTTTTTCGCCCAGTGACACCTCAGTTTTGGGCACGATTGATTTTGGGGCCGCTTTTTCGGACGATCGGGTCAGGGTCGTTTTTACAGACGGGGAGACGGTTGGGGCCGCTAACGTCGGCTGAATGCCAATGAGTCCTCCAAACAGTGCGATCGCTATTAATCCCGACAGCACGATTTTGGCGAGGAGTCGAATTTTATTCGATCGTATTGAATTTTGAGTTGAAAGACGAGTTGAACTCTGAGATGAGTTCTGAAATAACCCTTTAAATGATAATTTAAATAACTGAACGAAGCCTTTCACCCGCTATCTCCCTGAAAATAATCCCTATTTCACTATAGCAATCAACTCTATCCAGCACTAGATATGACCCATACATAAAAGGGGGAATTCACGTAAGAAAACCCCCTTCTTATAACCTGTAACTAATCTGTAACTCGTTTGCGCTATGGAATGACTTAAAGCATCATATCCGTTATTAATTCACTAGCTTTTCGATCGAACTCTAGCCAGCGACAACAATCTTACCGACCATGCCTGCGCCTCGGTGAGGCATGCAGAAGTAGTTGTACTCTCCCGCAGGTGCATCAGCCGGGAAAGTTATGGAGAAAGATTTACCCTTACCTTCGAGACCTTTGTGGGACAAGGAGGCGGCTAGTGCAGCATCGCCTGGGGTTTTGTTGAATTGGACGTTGTGAGGGGGGAGGGCATTGACGGTCCAAGTTACGGTGTCGCCTGCTTTGATCGTTGCTATTGCAGGTTCAAATACCAATCCTTTGGTGCCGCCCATTTTGATAGAAACGGTGTCAGCGGAGGCTTCAGAGGCGTTGAAGAAGAATGCGCTGACGACCAGCAACAGTGCAACGCAAGTGACAGCAAGCTTACGGGTCATTTTTGCAATAGATTTCATTGACGTTCCTTTAGAAATATTGAAGTTTTATTCATCACTATCATAACTTAGACAGGCTGTCGTAGACCAGTGTCGGTCAAGACAACCTAGAAGTCCTTTGTACCCCAGCCCGGTGCGATCGAGGCTGCCCGTAGGACAAAAGCTGCAATGGCGCTGACGTCATTTTGATTAAGCCAGGATTCCTTGATTTCTCGGCAGCCATAGTTGTCGTCCTCTCCGGTGTAACCGAGGGGCTGGCGCATGTAGGTGACTAGAGCGTCGATCGAATCTCTCGGAGGCGTTGCGCCTTGAAGGGCGACTAAGGACAGTGGCAGGTCGGGGCTGGCGAGGGTTGATCCACCGACATGACAGCTTTGACAATTTTTCCCAAATAGCTCTTTTCCTCTGAGCAGCTCGGCATAGTTGAAAGCTCGGGTCATTCCGATCGAGTTTTGCTTGATGTCGGCGGATTGATCGGGCTGGACTTTTAGGTATTGGGCAATGTAGGGATCGGGGGTTGCTTGAGCTGGTGCAATCGCAATGCCTAGCGCCACGGTTAACGCGATCGCAGCACCCATCAAACTCAATCTAAAAAACCGTCCAAGACGTTGAAGCATGACGTTGATCCTCTCTAAAATCCTGGTACATCAGGCGTAAAATCTGCGGACGATAAAAATCGGCCTAACTGAACGCTAGACCGATTCTCATAAATATTACGCTAGGAATTAGGCGATGTTAAGCACTTGATTCAACTAGAGAATTCGTTAATAGTAGATCTTACCGCCGCCCCAACGATCGCCGACGACCTTGGGCTGCATCAGAATATGACCTGCAATCACCTTCAGATCTTCCTCCGTTAGGTTGCGCATTGAGGCGAAGGTGTCCTTGCTCTTCATGCTGGGATGCATTTCCGCAATCGATTGTGCGCCATCGTAGCTGGTGGGATCCTTCATGTAGTCGATGAGGGAGTCAACCGTATTGCGCGGCGGCGTTGCGAGTAAGAGCGATTCAGGCTCAAGCCCCACGTTTGGATCCGTTTTGGTGACGCCGCCAGCATGGCATTGAGCGCAGGCATATTTAAATAAGCGCTTCCCTTCAGAAACCTGCTTAAGGGTCAGGGTCAGCGTTTTGCCCTCAGCGTTTAACGGCACAGTCCGGGTGGCCACATCCATCTCAGCCGCTTGCACCGCAGGGACAAACTGGAAGAGGAAAACGATCGCAGCAACCGCAATCCCAAACAATCTTTTAAGCATGTTTCTCCTTCAGACGTCTCGATTCAGACACAACATCATAGTTCTCTAGTCATTATTATCAGGGGAAGCGGTAATGATGACGCCAAATCTTAGAGCAGACTGTTACGTTTCGACATATTTCTCACTAGATTTTAATAGTCTGGGGCATGGGCGCGTGGAGGCTGATGAGCTGGGCTAGGGTTTTTTTGAGCTGGGTGCGGGAAATGATGGTATCGACGAGGCCGTGGGCGAGAAGGTATTCGGCGGTTTGGAAATCTTCGGGGAGTTTTTCGCGGATGGTTTGCTCCACGACGCGGCGTCCGGCAAAGGCTATTGTGGCTTTGGGTTCGGCGAGGATGATATCCCCCAGCATGGCAAAGCTAGCGGTGACGCCTCCTGCGGTGGGATGAGTCAGGACGGGAATGTAAAGCAGGCGCTGTTCGCGATGACGATCGAGTGCGCCGGAGACTTTGGCCATTTGCATCAAGCTCAACATGCCTTCCTGCATTCGCGCCCCGCCGGATGCACAAATAATAATCACTGGAATCTGCTGCTCGGTCGCCCGTTCGATCAGTCGGGTTAGCTTTTCGCCCACCACCGAACCCATGCTCCCGCCCATAAACCGGAAATCCATGACGCCTAGGGCGATCGGGAATCCTTTCAGCTTGCCGAGTCCTGTCTGTACGGCATCGACGAGCTTGGTTTTGTCCTGCATTTCTCTGAGACGATCGGCGTAGGCTTTACGATCGCGAAAGTTAAGTGGATCGATCGATCGCATGGATTCGTCCATGGGCATCCAAGTGTCGGCATCGATGAGCTGTCGGATGCGCTCGTCGCTGTAGACCCGCATATGGTGATCGCACTCTAGACACACCATTTGATTGGCACGCAGATCTTTGGTGTAGCTCAGTGCCCCGCAGGAATCGCACTTCGTCCACAGGCCATCTGCAATTTCACGTTCTTGACCATGAAGAGATTCTTGAGACGTCTCTGGGGTCTCCTTCCGACGATTTGCAAACCAATCAAATAACGACATGACGAATTACCAACGTGCAAGATGAGGATGGGGAAGCACGATTTTTTGTATTCTGCATTATAGAACTGCACTGCACCCCCACACACGAGCCGAGTTGCCGATTGTTGCCAATTCTGCGGGCTTAAGATTTGGCTTATCATGAGTGAAGAGGTTTGTGACCCAGCAGCTCGTGAATTTTGGAGTTCTCTATGACACCGACGATCGCGTATCCCAGCCCTGATTTACCGTTGGTCGATCGATCGCCTGACCAAGGGTCTGACCCATTGAACTTCCTGGGTTGGATGCGCTGAATCTGGAGTAGTTACAGCGCTGTATTTTGAACGCAGAAACAGATTTTCCAGCGGCTTTGTTGATGTTGAGGAAGAGAAATTGAGTGAGCAAGACGTGAGAAAGCCGATTGTCATTGTAGGCGGGGGTCCAGCGGGGGCAACGTTGGCGCTGATGTTGGTGCAGCGGGGCATTGGGGTGGTGCTTGTTGAGGCGAGTCGGGATTTTGCGCGATCGTTTCGAGGGGAAGCGTTGATGCCGAGCGGGCTGGACGCACTTGAGACCATGGGACTCTTGCCGCTGCTCAACAGTCTTCCGACGCAGACTATTAGTGCCTGGGAATTTTCGGTTGAGGGGCAGCCGTTTTTCTCCGTTGACGAACCGATGGGAAGCAACCGACCCTGTACGCTGGTGTCGCAAGCTCATTTTTTGGCGGCTGTCATTGCCGAGGCGCAGCAGTTTGAGCATTTTAATTTTTTGCAGGGAGAGGCGGTTCAGGAGTTACTTTGGGACGGCGATCGCGTGTCGGGCGTTCGGCTAAGCGGTGGACTGAGCGGTCAACCCATCGAAGCGAGTTTGGTCGTCGGCTGTGACGGACGAGGATCGATCGTCCGAACCAAAGCTGGGTTAACCCTCAACGAGGAACCCAAACCCTTTAATATCCTCTGGTTCAAAATTGGTTCGTCTGAGTCTTCGTCTCCACAGTCTCCACATGGTTCAGAATTAGACGCGATCGGACTGTCCAGCATTTCTCCAAACCCCTTTCAAGTCTTCGTCCAAGGTTGCAATGCATTCTCAGTTTTTCGCGGTTCTGAAAACCAGGTGCAAGTGGGCTGGGTACTCTCAGAGGACGATCGCACCTGGAAAGACATTTCAGACTGGCGATCGCACCTAGCCGCCGCGTCTCCGGTTGCACTCGCCCAGTATTTTCAAACCTTAGAACACCCGATCGATCGGCCTTTACTTCTCACCGTCAAAGTTGGACGCGCACCCCAATGGTCAACATCCGGTTGCCTACTCCTCGGCGATGCCGCCCATCCGATGTCTCCGATTCGTGCCCAAGGCATCAATATGGCGCTGCGAGATGCGACCCAGGCGACCCAAGCGATCGCGGCGGCTTGGGCTGGGTCGTCAGATGACGAATTGAATGTGTCGATCGATCGGGCCTTAATAAATATCCAAGCCATGCGGGAACCTGAGATTTGTAAAATGCAGGAGCTTCAGGCCCATGAGGCAGACGATGCCGCTAAGCTCCACAATAGCGCCCTCCTTCGGCAGATTATCAAAACCTTTGCCCCGGTCATTGGCCCGGTGATTCGCCAAAAATGGATCCGCCGTCAAAAACTTTTACGTCACGGGATTCAAACCTTAATTCTGGATTGAAGAGAGGCCCAAACACCCTAAAATATCGAGACGCCGAATCGGGAGTTTTCTCCCCGATCGATTTGACTCATATTTAGGAACGCGCATCATCAATGACGAAGACAGCATGGGTATTTCCAGGACAGGGTTCTCAGCGGGTAGGCATGGGCCTGGACTTGCTGACTTTTCCTGGCGTGAAGGACAAGTTTGAATCCGCGAGTGCGCTTTTGGGTTGGTCGGTCGAGGACGTCCTTCAAGGGGATGAGGCTGAACTTTCCAAAACGATGTACACACAACCGTGTCTATATATAGTGGAGGCGATTCTGTCAGACCTGCTCAAAGTTCAAGGCAAACGACCTGATTTCGTCGCGGGTCACAGTCTGGGAGAATATTCTGCCCTCTACACCGCAGACGTTTTTAGCTTTGAAACGGGACTCACCTTGATTCAACACCGCGCAAAACTGATGGATACCGCCCCGATCGGCAGCATGGCGGCGCTCTTGGGATTCGATCGATCGGATTTAGAAGCGGCCATAAGCCAAACCGACGACGTGGTGTTGGCCAATGATAATAATGACGGCCAAGTTGTTATTTCAGGGACACCGGACGCGGTGGAGGCTCTGATGAATCGGGTCAAATCAAAACGAGCCGTCAAACTCAACGTCAGTGGAGCCTTTCACTCGCCGTTGATGGCCGATGCAGCACATTCCTTCACTCAAATTTTAAAACAGACGACGTTTAATACTGCCCAAATTCCGGTGCTGTCCAATACTGACCCAACGCCCAGCCTTGACGCCGAAGTGCTCAAAGCGCGGTTAATTCGGCAAATGACGGGAACCGTTCGCTGGCGGGAAATTTCAGTGAATCTTCAAGAATTGGGCGTAACCTCAGGCGTCGAAGTCGGTCCGGGTCGGGTGCTCGTGGGCATTATGAAGCGCACCTGCAAAGCGATCGCCTTTTCAACCGTTGGAACTGCCGCTGAACGATTTGAAGCTGAGAGACCTGGAGATGCGGCATGAATCTAAGCCGTCGTCATTCACCTGTCGTCACCCCACCCGATCGGGAACCGCTGATCAGTCTGACCCTTTACCATCTCTTTAAATGGTCTATTGTCAGCCCGGTTTTTCATGTCTACTTCCGAGGCAAAATTCACGGCGCACACCATGTCCCTCGCCGGGGAAGACTCTTGGTCGTCAGCAATCATGCTAGTGACTTCGATCCGCCCATTATTTCAAGCTGTGTCGGACGTCCACTCGCCTTTATGGCAAAGGAAGAATTGTTTCGGGTTCCGGTGCTGAAGCAGGCGATCGCCGCCTATGGCGCATATCCAGTTAAACGCGGGTCTGCCGATCGAGCGGCCATGAAGGCGGCGATCGCATCCATCGATCAGGGCTGGGCGACAGGATTATTCCTTGATGGAACCCGAAGTAAAGATGGACGGATTCATGACCCCAAAATCGGAGCCGCCTGGATTGCGGCGAAAACCCAATCGCCAATGCTTCCCGTGTGTCTGTGGGGCAGTCATACTATTTTTGTCCCCGGTTCCAATCGACCGCGATCGGTGCCCTTGACCGTTCGCATTGGTGCGCCCATTGCACCGCCTTCAAGTACCGATCGCGCTGGCCTCGAAGCCATTACGGCCCACTGTGCGGCGGTGATTAATGAGCTTCATGCGCTAGGCCGCTAGAAATGTTACTGATAGAACAAGCTTTTTCCTCCACTTGATTTACACGCCTTCTCCCTAAACTTAATCCCATGACCTATTCCCAAGAGCATCCCCCAACCGAACTCCGCAAAACCTTAACTGAATCCCTTGATGAAGCACAACTGGACTGGCTCACGCCCCATATCGAAAAAGATGTGGTGATTTGGGTCGATCGAAGTTTGGAACTCGTAGATGTCGCTTTGGCTATTGCACAAGACGATTCTAGTCACGTTCTTCGCTGGATCGAGGAGCAATTTCTGGTTAAGCCAACGCTTGAAATGAGGGCCAATTGGAATGCCCGTCAGCGGTTTCAGGCGCTGATTGTTGAGCCATATATTTTGATTCGTGACTTG
>JAYVVL010000249.1:0-27734 GCA_043787035.1 Synechococcales cyanobacterium | reverse complement strand
TACGTGCAGCCTATGCCGCCGGGATCCGAGACTTTGGAGAAAATCGCGTTCCTGATGCGGCCCAAAAAATAACCCAGCTTCAAGATTTGACCGACGTCAGTTGGCATCTTATTGGCCACCTCCAAAGCAATAAAGCGTTGAAGGCGGTCAAAATTTTTGATTGGATTCAGTCCGTGGATTCGATTGCCCTAGCCCAACGTCTCGATCGATTGGTCGCTGAGCAACGGCTAATAGAGCAACGGCAACTGCCGAATCCTGAATCCTCGTCTGCACAGTCATCCCTTGCGAGGAAATTTACGATCTGCCTACAGGTCAAACTGCTCCCCGACCTCAACAAATCGGGCTGGTCGTCTCCAGAATTATTCGCTGATATCCCCCTACTTCTAGCGCTCGAAAACCTCGACATTCAAGGATTAATGGTGATTCCCCCCGCTGGGTTGACGCCCCAAGCCTCGGAAAACTATTTTAAGCAGGCTCACGATCTTGCGTATCAACTAGCTAATAGTGGGCTAACGATGGCCGTCCTATCGATGGGCATGTCTGACGACTATCGGATCGCGATCGACCAAGGCTCTACTCTTATCCGTCCTGGACGCCTGCTCTTCGGCTGAATTGAGACCCTACGACAGACTAAATGTGGGGTTTGAAGTGAGAAAATAATAACAAAAACGCTATCCCTAGTAGACCATTAGAAAATCATGTGCTAGATTGTGTCCACTACCGAAGAACATATCGCAAAGCCAAAAACTAAGCTGATGTTCCTGAGGAAAATTTAAGGATCTTGAACGCTGATGTTTTAGTTACTATGCGTTTAGCTATGAATTGTTGAGTGACACCAACAGATCTCAGGTTCTCAAATTTTAACAGTTTTCAGACGGTCGCCATCGTTAAGTAAGTAATACTATTTTAGGGTAGTGACAGCTTTAAAGTCGATCGTGCTTCCTCTCTGTAAAGTGGTTTAAGAGTAGTTTTGATCTCTAGAACGATTGAATCGATCGAGGATGATTAAAGCTCTTCAATTCTTAAATCTCGTTAAAACTGTTGCACAATGCATTGAAAATACGCTCTGATTCAATGTAAACTTCTCATTCTAGAATAGGGTTAGGGTAGTATGTGGAAACTATAGTACATTTTAACCTAATCAAGAAAGCCGCTTTAATTCCTAAGCAGTTTTATTGACTTTAATGAAGTTCAACGGTTTAATAAGTCTTCCCAATCCATTGATTGTCAACGGTTGGTGAACTAGCTTCTTCTTTCGTACTGTGTGTTCCATCCTTCCGTGAATGTTTTAACGCCCATCCTAAATTAGGTTTTTAAGACTTGGTTTTAGGCGGCGTGATGCGATGTAGATATCGTGTCTTTCGGTTCCGTCTAGTTTTAATGGAGTGTGAATAATGGGTATCTTCAACAAACTACGTGACTTTGTCGGTTTTAACGAATCGGTGGACTACGAGTACGAGTACGATGAAATGGATGGCCGCGAGTATCAGGGTCTTTATCAAGATGATGTCGCTACCCCTGCTGCTGCGCCTGTTCAAGAAGAGGACAGTCGCTCCCGTCGTTTACGTAATCATTCTTCTCTAGTTGGTACGGAGACCGCTAACGTGAATGCGGTAAATAATGTGATTGGAATGCCCGGTGCTGCAAACGGAATTTCTGAAGTGGTGGTTATTGAACCACGGACTTTTGAAGAGATGCCGCAGGTCATTCAGGCCCTGCGTGAGCGAAAGTCGGTTGTTCTGAATTTGACTGTAATGGATCCTGACCAAGCTCAGCGTGCGGTTGATTTTGTTGCTGGCGGAACTTTTGCGATCGATGGCCATCAAGAACGTATTGGCGAGAGTATCTTTCTCTTTACACCAAGCTGTGTCCAAGTCAGTACTCAAGCGGGAATGGTCAACGAAATTACTCAGTCTCCGGCGAGGCGATCGGTGCGTCCAACGGTCCCTTCCTCTGCATCTTGGACCGCTGAGCCAATGCGTATGGTCCAGTAGTAATATGCTAATGCAGCGTTTTAAAGGCGACTATATTGGTGATTAAATTGGGTATGATTGGCTGCGGGATGATGGGTGAAGCACTCATCTCCCGCATAGTTTTAGGCGGAGTTTATCCCGCAGATGAGATTTTGGTGAGTGACCCTATGGAGGCAAGGCGATCGTTCCTCCAAGACCGCTA
Organism: Synechococcales cyanobacterium; assembly: GCA_043787035.1. Taxonomy (GTDB): domain Bacteria; phylum Cyanobacteriota; class Cyanobacteriia; order Leptolyngbyales; family Leptolyngbyaceae; genus JAAFJU01. The sequence goes on along the minus strand of JAYVVL010000249.1, from coordinate 25,559 downwards.
CGGAATCCAAGCGACTCCGGACAACTCCAAAGTGGCGACTGCCCAAGAAATTTTACTGCTAGCCATTAAGCCTCAAGTGTTTACGGAAATTGTTCCAGCACTGGGGCGCTATATTCTCCCGTCTAGTGCGGTCGTTTCAATTTTGGCCGGAACTACCCTTTCGCAACTTGAGCTTGCGCTTCCTGGAAAAGCCGTCATTCGTGCGATGCCGAATACTCCAGCTCAGGTCGGATCGGGCGTCACGGCGATCGCATTGGGTCAGCACGTCAAACCCGAACAACTGATCAATGCCCGTGCCGTTCTAGAATCCGTCGGATCAGTGGTCGAAGTCCCTGAGACAATGATGGATGCGGTAACAGGGTTGTCCGGATCCGGTCCAGGCTATATTGCACTGGTCATTGAAGCCTTGGCCGATGGCGGAGTGGCCTCCGGTCTTCCACGATCGATCGCCATGCAGCTTTCCCTAGACACCGTGCTGGGCACCGCTAAGCTTTTAAAAGAGACGGGTATTCATCCGGGTGAACTGAAAGACCGTGTCACGAGTCCTGGTGGCACCACGATCGCCGGAATTGCTGCATTAGAAGAACGGGGATTGCGATCGGCCTTAATTGAAGCCGTTAAAGCAGCCACTAATCGATCGAGGGAATTGGGTATTTAATCCACCGGCGATCGGAATAGATCCAGTGGAAAATGGCCGAAGGTTTCGTTCACGTCCTCGTCATAGGATGACTGGCAAGCAATGAGGACTCCTCGATAGCCATCTTCATAAGGCACAGCGTAGCCTGATTGGGTTTTGCCGTTGTACTTGATGTAGCAGGGTCCAGGCAGTTCTGCGATTTCGGGTGTTGTGTCGTATCCCAGTGCCGCAAGATAGTCTGTAAGTGCATCCATGCCTGTGGCAAAATCGGGCGCACAAATCCCCAGCATCTGATACTCGGAGGCTTCTAAAACCACCGAAAGGGCATTATAAATTTCATCCCGATTTGGCAATGCTCGATCGGGATTTCTATCAGGATTTTTTTCAAGGACCGTAAAACGGTGAAGTAAGGCGATCGCTTGCGGGGACGTCAATGATGCAGAGTCGATCGGCATAAGAATTAAGTCCTGTGGGGGAGATTGAATAGGGTTGAAAAGTCCTTCTTTACAAACAAAATATATTTGATGGATCCGAAGAAGACTCTGAGCATGTCATGAACTGAGGATTCAGGAGGACTTACTCTAGTAAACCTCAAACCAGCCTGCTAGACTTGATCCCATATTAGATAAATCTACACATAACAGATTCATAACCTATGTCATTAATCAAGAACGAACAGGCATTTCAAACTGAAGTTTTGCAGGCATCAACTCCGGTTTTGGTCCATTTTTGGGCACCTTGGTGTGGATTATGCCGAATGATTGATCCCGTGCTGGAGCGCGCCCGATCGGAATTTGGCGATCGGTTCAAGCTCGTGGGCATCAATGCAGACGAAAATCTCCATCTCGCCAGCAACTACCGCATCACTAGTCTTCCAACCGTCTTGCTTTTCCAAGAAGGCAAGCTCCTGCATCGTCTTGAGGGTCTAACCCGTAAAGAACAGGTTCGGGATGTATTAGATGACGTTCTTTCGTCGGTAGTGCAATTGTAGGGTGAATCTGTTGAGTCGGTGGGTCGTCAAGCAATGAGTGGTCAGTCGGGGGCGACAGGATTGAAGTTGCATGATGCCCTATCTTGGTCGTTCTAGGTAAATTTAATTAATTTATTTTGTAGGATGGGCTGAATAGTCCACCCTTTTCAGCGCATTGGGCTAGGCTTATAGATGAAAATATTGTTTAATTCCGTCGAGTAGGTGTGAGTCATGGACGCGATCTATGAATATGCCTGGATTATTCCAGTCCTGCCCCTGATGGGTGCAGCGCTGGTCGGTCTGGGTTTGATTTCCTTTAACCAAGACACGAATAAGCTGCGAAAAGTGGCTTCGGGCTTTCTTGTATCCTTGATTGGGACCGCCATGGTGTTGTCCTTTGGAATTTTGGCGTCGCAAGTCGGCGGCCATGCTCCTGTCGTGAAGATGTTTGAATGGGCAGCGGCAGGTGATTTTCATCTGGAGATGGGCTACATTGTGGATCCGCTGACATCGATGATGTTGGTTGTGGTGACGACGGTGGCTTTTCTGGTGATGATTTACACCGATGGCTACATGGCCCACGATCCCAGCTATGTCCGGTTTTATGCATATTTGAGCCTATTCAGTTCATCGATGTTGGGGTTAGTGATTAGCCCTAATTTGGTGCAGGTCTATGTGTTTTGGGAGTTGGTGGGGATGTGTTCTTACCTGCTGATTGGCTTTTGGTACGATCGAAAGGCAGCAGCGGATGCCTGTCAAAAAGCATTTGTTGTGAACCGAGTCGGTGACTTTGGTTTGCTCCTTGGAATTTTGGGCTTATTTTGGGCGACCCGAAGCTTTGATTTTGAAATCATGGGCGACCGTCTTCAGGGTCTGGTGGAAACCGGAGCTATTAGTGGCTCTTTAGCGGCTCTTCTGGCGATTCTTGTTTTTCTCGGACCTGTAGCCAAATCAGCCCAGTTTCCGCTGCATGTCTGGCTTCCTGATGCGATGGAAGGTCCGACCCCGATTTCGGCGTTAATTCATGCAGCAACGATGGTGGCAGCGGGTGTGTTTCTGATTGCCCGGATGTTTCCGGTATTTGAACATATCCCGATCGCAATGGATACGATCGCTTGGACGGGCGCGATTACGGCATTCATCGGCGCGACGACGGCCATTACGCAAAATGATATTAAAAAAGGGCTGGCCTATTCCACAATGTCGCAGTTGGGCTACATGGTGATGGCCATGGGCGTGGGCGGATATAGTGCAGGGCTATTTCACCTCGTGACTCATGCCTATTTCAAGGCGATGCTGTTTTTGGGATCGGGATCGGTGATTCATGGGATGGAAGATGTGGTCGGCCACAACCCGGCGTACGCGCAAGATATGCGGCTGATGGGCGGCTTGCGCAAGTACATGCCCATTACGTCTACGACCTTTTTGATTGGAACCCTAGCGATTTCAGGCATTCCGCCTTTTGCTGGCTTCTGGTCGAAGGATGAGATTTTGCATCGGGCCTATGACTCAAACCCTTATCTCTGGGCGATCGGATTTGCGACAGCCGGAATAACGGCGTTCTACATGTTCCGCATGTACTTCAGCACATTCGAAGGTGAGCTGCGGGCAGATGATGCAGGGATTTTGAACATTATCGAAGGCGAACAGCTTCGGAAGATGGGAATAGCCGCAGGTCCGGGTGCCATGCATGCAAAAGAACTGGCGGCACGCGAGGAACAGGATGATTCCGATCACGATGATCATCATAGCCACGAACCTCACGAATCGCCGCTGACGATGACGTTGCCGCTGATGGTGTTGGCTGTGCCGTCAATGGCGATCGGTCTGTTGGGAACGCCCTTTGCGAACTACTTCGAGGCGTTTATCCATGCGCCGGGTGAAGTGTTTAAGCAAGAGGCGGTGGATTTGCCTGAGTTTCTAATTATGGGCGGTAGCTCAGTGGGCATCGGTCTCATTGGGATTTCACTGGCTATCTTGATGTATCTCCAGCGCAAAATTGACCCAGCGACTTGGGCCGAAAAATTCCCGACGCTGTACGATTTCTCGAAAAACAAATGGTATTTCGATGAGCTGTACGATCGGGTGTTTGTCCGAAGTTCTCGGCGGTTAGCGCGTCAGGTTTTGGAAGTGGACTACAAGGTCGTTGATGGCGCGGTTAACCTAACCGGATTTTTGACGCTGTTGACGGGCGAAGGGCTGAAGTACTTTGAAAATGGTCGGGCGCAGTTCTATGCGTTGGTCGTTTTTGGGGCGGTGATTGTGTTTGTCGTGGCGTCGAGTGTGGCGGGTTAAACGTATAAACGTCGAAGAATAATTGGCGAAAAGGCTGGGGACTGAGCGATCGGTTCTCGGCCTTTTTGATATTGAAATCCACTCAGGCATCGTATGAACAAGATCAAAAAGACGTCGAATTCAGTGAAGCAGAGATCCTAATTCAGCAACTGCAACGTCAGATTGCTCAGACATCTACTCGGCGTGATGCAAAACAGCCGATCGATGAATTCGCCATAGCAGTTCCTGAACGTCACTATGCAGCGATCGGAATACCCTCACAACAGTCTTTCCAGGTACAAACCATTCAACCATTAAATTCCTCACCCCATCTAATTCAGGAATTAGGTTGGACTAAGGAGCAAGCAACTGCCATTCGGTATCGGTTTGCAGCTTTCCGTGAAGACTGGGAAGCACCGGGTATGGAGATTTACGATGACCTATAAGTGAGGAGATGTTGTTTTGGTCTACTACCCACATTCTGACCTTACAACCTACAAGAAACGTCCCGCTCTTATTGTTCAAGCAGATGATATCCAAACTGGACTGGCGTAGAAGTTAGTTGCCATGATTACCTCTAACCTCACCAGGATAGGGGAAGCACGAGCCACAGTCCTTAAAAATAGCGACTTAGGCAAAGCTATGGGCATCCGAATATACTCAGTGGTTGTGGCCGACAATCTAATGACGATCGAAGAGCAGATTATTGATAAGAAAGTTGGTCATTGCTCAGATATGGACGCTATCAATACGGCACTCAAAAAAACGTTAGGGATTTGAACAGGGAGAATCAAACTATTTGAAGGATCAAGCGATCGTCTCTTCGACTCCTGTTGCCTCGGATCCTTCGGGGCGTTGTTTTTTCAGAAAGGGCTTGAATATCGTGGAACGCATGGACTAACGTGCCAGAGGCTGTTATTTCCAATTCTGCGAGGTCTTGATGCGTGAGAAGCGCTAAGTGCTGTGTTGCAGAGGCAAGATCGATTCCCAACTCCGCTACCAAAACCACCGCAATTCTAAATGCGAAGACCTTAACGACTCGACTCGTCGGCAGTTTTGCCTTCGTAAAGCCCAACAGCATAAATAGAGATAACCCGATCAAGGCTGACCCACCAATTAGTCGCTTCATCAGAACCTTCGGAAATTCCGTAAAATTTTCTCCACCTTAGCGCGCCCCAATCCAGATGTCCGGCATCGGTCAGATCCTGTAATACGCCGATCGTACAAAATATGGTCTAAGATTTGGTCCGATAAAAATTTGATGCTCTTAAAATAAAATAAACTTGTATCTTGACTTAATGCTCTCCCAACCCCCAATGCCGCATGAACCAACGCTGCTCGAACAACGGGTCGAAAAACTTGCCATTCCGACGATCGATCGGCACCTTTTTATCTGCGCCGATCCCAGCAAGCCGATTTGCTGTAGCCAAGAAGCTGGCATCGAAGCCTGGGACTATCTCAAGCGTCGTTTAGTCGAACTCAAGCTCGATCAGCCGACTCCCGATCGGCCCACCTGCGTTTTCCGCACCAAGGCTAACTGTCTTCGAGTTTGCGCTGAAGGCCCTATCCTGCTGGTCTATCCCGAAGGCATCTGGTATCGGGCCACTACTCCCATCGTTATCGAACGCATTATCCAGGAACATCTCATTGGAGATCAGGTGGTGGAAGAATTTGTTATTGTGAAGCATCCTCTCGACCACACTTCCTAAACAGATCACTGCTAGACGCTTCTTTATTCTTAGCTTTTTCTAGAATTAAAGCCGCACTCCGGGTGCGTCGTATACAATGGCTTTTAAATCTACATCTTGTATCCGATCGCACTCAGTGCATTCGGGCTCTATTCTTGGTTCAAAATGAGGGTTGTGACGTCGGATCTGTTCGATCTTGTTTAGGAAACAATCCATAGAAAAGATTTTCTTCTTCGTGAGATAGTTTTCTGTTCAAGAGGGGCACATTTTAAATGTCAGTTTAAACATGACAGATATTTTGTGACCTGGCATCCGTAGTCTACCTACGGTGGGTCCAGATCGACTGACCACTCGATTGTTTGCTTCGTAAACCCTTTCCAGATCCAGGTAAATCAAGTCGATATGAAGGATACCAACGCCGGGAAGCCTAAGAAATTACTTCTCATTGATGATGACCCTAACCTTATTTTGTTGGTCAAGGATTACTTGGAATTTCGGGGATACGAAGTCGTGACGGCTGAAAACGGTCGCGAAGCACTCGAAGTTCTAGAGCAGCAAACGCCCGACATGATCATTTGTGATGTGATGATGCCGGAAATGGATGGCTATTCTTTGGTTAGCACGATTCGATCGGACCCTAAGACCAGTTGGATCCCAGTGCTCTTTCTCTCTGCAAAGGGACAAAGCCAAGATCGGGTCAAAGGTCTTAACATTGGGGCTGATGTCTATATGGTGAAGCCCTTTGAGCCAGAAGAACTGGTTGCCCAAGTCGAGTCATCGCTTAAGCAAGCCTCTCGCCTTATCCAGCATAAGGACTCCAAGGGTAGCGAAAGCTCATCGAAGATGATGCAGGTGCCGTTTGATGTCGAGCTGACTCCAACCGAACTTCGCGTGGTTCAGTTTGTGGCACGCGGGATGGCCAATCGTGAAATCGCCGGAGAACTCAATGTTAGTCAGCGAACTATTGAGAGCCACGTCAGCAATATGCTCGGTAAAACGGGACTGCACAATCGGACGGAGCTAGCGCGTTGGACGCTAGAAAACAATATGGCATAACCTTTAATTTCAAAAAAAATTAACAAAAAAGGTCGATATCCAGAACGTTTTGGACATCGACTTTTTTGCACCTTACAGGAAATTCACACGTTTGACTACAGATAGTATTGGGTATGGAAGTGGAGGCGCTGTGGAGAGTATTTGGCTTCAAGATTTGGCGCTAGGGTTTGGCTTCAGCGGCGAGGCTTTTACGAGCGAGGTCCAGACGTTTTTGGATAGGTTCGGGGGCGATCGCTAAGCTCCGTGCAAGGGCCAATGCCTTCTCGTAGGAATCGATTGCGCCTTGATGGTCTTTTTGGATCGATCGCATTTGCCCGAGCGAATCAGCGGCCTTCATGGCATTGTGCAGGTTGTAGACGGCCTGTTCTGCATCTACTAGATAGTCATACACTTGGGCAGCGGCGGCGGGGCGATCGGTGCGGCGGTAGAGATCCCCAAGTTTGAATAGAGCGGTACTGCTGTAAGAACTTTGGCTGAGGGTTTGGCTGAGGGTGAAGGTTTTTTGGTAACTCGTTTCGGCCACACCAAAGTCGCGGTCGGCTTCTTGATTTTCGGCTAGACGCAGGTAGAGCGCGGGTTGAATCTCGGGTTGAGTGGCGTAGAGTTTTAATAACGCTTCAAGGGATCCGATCGCGTCTTTATAGGTCCGACGTTGTTCTGCAATGTACGTGAGCTGAATCAAATAGAGGGCTTCCAAACTGCGATCATTTGTTAAGCGTGCGAGTTGAAGCAATTCACCGTAGGTTCGACTGGCTTTTTCGTAGCGAAACCAATCGAGGTGAACGAGTCCGATGGAATTTAGCGTTTTAAATCCTTCCAATGGATTATTCTCTAGACTTGCCTGTGCATTCCTCAACTGTTGCAGTCTGGGTTCATAGATTGACAGAGCAAGCTGCGGCGATCGGACCACTTGGTAGGCCAAGGCCAAATACTCATTCAGTTCTGTGCGTGACTCTGGAGGAGTCATTAAAATTGATTCTGAAGTGGGAACTAAAGTTGTAGGAGCCAAATTCGGAGGGACTGCAATCTTAAGCTGAATCTTCTGGAGCCGTTCGGTGATGTCTCGTAAATCACGGGTGCGATTATTTTGCCAAGCGATTTCACCAATTCGGGCTAGGGCAAAGATTTCCTCGCGATCGCCTAAAATTTGCCGCAACCGCAGCTCTCGAAACCAAAGCTTAAAGGCATCATCCGATTTTTTCTCGACCAAAAGCTGGTTGGCGCTTTGGCTCAGGCCGTCTAGGGTCGATCGCAGTTCCTCGCGGCCTAGTTCCCCCAGGCGACGCGTGCGATCGGGGAAGATTGGATCTGGCGTCTCATCGTCCAATGGATTGGGTGGAGCGCGCTTGGGATCCGGCACCATGACCTTTGGATATTCGGGTTCGCGGGGTTGTTGAACGGCGATCGCGGGGGTGGTTTGGGCCGTGGCTGGAAGGTTGAGGGCGTTTATCCCTATCCAGGTTCCCAAAATTCCTGAAGCCCCCAGCAGATTCAATGTGACCAAAATTGTATCCTTCAAAATCTCACCTGCCATTTCACCGAGCATGGATACCCACCCCATTTAGAAGAGCCACTTTAAAAATCGCACTCATCTAAACGAACCGGGCGCTAACCCCGATGATACTATGATGCAGCTATGGGTATGACGCTAGGCTAAGATCCCAAGCTGAGTCAAGCTAGGTGAAAACTGGGTCAAGCAAGTTTCAAGATGTTGGAGTAGACGCTGTGAAAGTTTTGGTCGTGGGTAATGGTGGACGAGAACATGCAATAGCGTGGTGTTTGCTTCAAGATGAACGGGTTCAGGTAACGTGTGTTCCCGGCAATGGCGGAACGACAGCGCTTCCTCGGTGCCGCAATCTCGAACTGACTCAAGACGATTTTGAAGGCATTGCCAGGTTTTGTACCGTCAACAATATGGGTCTTGTGGTCATTGGCCCTGAAGTGCCCCTTGCTGAAGGCATTAGTGATTATCTCCGCGCCAAAAATATCAAAGTATTTGGACCGAGCAAAGAAGGCGCACAAATCGAAGCCAGCAAAACCTGGGCCAAGGCGCTCATGGCTGCTGCAAAGATTCCCACTGCAAAAGCCGAAGTGTTCACGACGCTTGCCCCTGCGATCGCCTATGTCCAAGCCCAAGGTGCGCCTATTGTGATCAAAGCCGATGGCCTTGCCGCAGGGAAAGGCGTCACAGTAGCGGAGACGGTCGAACAGGCGATCGCTGCGCTCGAAAGCTGCTTTGATGGACAGTTTGGCACTGCTGGATTACAGGTGGTGATTGAAGAATGTCTTTTCGGCGAGGAAGCATCTGTCCTCGCCGTCACCGATGGAAAAACTATCATCGCGCTCCTTCCTGCCCAAGATTACAAGCGCATCGGTGACGGCGATACGGGAGAAAATACGGGGGGTATGGGCGTTTATGCTCCCGCACCTGTGGCAACGCCTGAAATTATGGCGCGGGTTCAAACTCAAGTTCTAGAGCCTGCTCTGGCCGAATTGCAAAATCGCGGTATTCACTATTGCGGCATTCTCTACGCCGGACTAATGATTTCTCCGATCGGTGACGTGAATGTGATTGAGTTTAACTGTCGTTTTGGCGATCCTGAGACCCAAGCCATCTTGCCGCTTCTCGAAACTCCGCTGCACAAACTGATGCTGGCCTGCGCCGAAGGACGTTTGACTGAATTTGGACCGTTGGTATGGAAGGATGCCGTTTCAGCCTGTGTAGTTGCTGCATCGGGCGGCTACCCTGGGAGCTACAAACGCGGTTTGCCGATCGCCGGAATTGCCAATGCCGAAGCCGAAGATGCGATCGTTTTTCACGCTGGAACCTACCTAAAAAAAACAGGTTTGGTTACCGATGGGGGTCGAGTTTTGGGCGTCACAGCGATCGCCCCCACGTTTGACGAAGCTTTTGCAAAAGCCTACCGCGCCATTGAAAAAGTCGAGTTTGACGGAATTTATTATCGCCGAGACATCGGACATCGGGTTCGGACTGCATAGTTAATGTCAGGACCATTGGATATCCGGCAGTCTTTTTCTAGCGATCGATCGCATCTAAATTTGGAATTGCTGTTAAGAATAGTTGCCTCGCGATTTAACGAAAATTTCGAGCTATGATCTAGAAACTATCTTGTACTTACGTGATCCACACTTACATTCCCTACGCTCCGCGATCGTCAGACAAGAATATTGGAGCCGTTTACAATGACTTCATGGCCATGATTCCAGATGATGACTGGGCTTGTTTCTTAGATCATGATGCGATGTTTACGACCTTGGATTGGTATAAGCAGATTGAAGAGATTATTGAAGAAATCAGCCTTGGCGATCGCCCAGTCGGTTTATTAACAACTTGCACCAATCGAATTGGAAACCTTGAGCAAGTTGTCGCTGGAATAGAGTCCCAGAATCATGATATTTACTATCATCGCAAAATAGGAAGACAACGCCAGCTTGAATATGGAAAATCTCTCAGAGAATGTGATTTTTTGATGAGTGGAATTGTAATTTTAATTTCAAAGAAAGTTTGGAAGAAAACAAACGGATTCATCGACGGATTCCTAGGGGTAGATAACAATATCGACCAACAAATTAGGACTTTGGGATATAAGTCTTATATCATGGATGGCGTCTATTGCTATCACTGGTACCGGGCTGATGGCATTCCTATTCAAGGCATTGGGTATCCAAAGGAGTCCAACTTAACTGCAATTTAGTAAGCCCCTCGGGTCATTAACGATCGCGCCTACAGTTAATTAGGTTTCGGAATGGTTGGTAATGGCAGAAGCCAGCTTTAGAGAATGATGGAATAAACAATATAATCTATCTCCCGACGATCGTTGGAGGTTCTATGACTGTTTCTACTGCCCCTGTTGAGTCGATTGCCCTTCAGCCGTTGCTATTGGATGTTAGCGATGTCAAATTGATGGTGACTCCAGAGCATTTCGATCGGCTCTGCATTCAGAATCCGGATTTACGTCTTGAGTTAACAAAAGATGGAGAGTTGATTGTCATGCCTCCAACAGGTGGTGAAAGTGGGAAAAGAAATGGAAATCTGTTCGGAGAGGTGTGGTACTGGAACCGACAAAGCAATCTAGGGGAGGCTTTTGGCTCATCGACTGGATATGACTTTGTTGCGATCGGTGGTGGGAAGATGTCGCCAGATGTTTCTTGGATCGAGAAGTCACGCCTAGTGGGTGTCGAAATTGTTGGGTTCATTCCGATCGTGCCGGATTTTGTGATTGAGTTGCGATCTGCGACGGACAATTTAAAACCGTTACAGGAGAAAATGCAGGAATATCGACGGTTAGGAGTGAGGTTGGGGTTGTTAATTAATCCAAAGAATCAGCAGGTTGAGATGTACCGTCTTGGACAAGATCCGGTGGTGTTGGATGGGCCGAGTGCGATCGATTGTGGTGAGGTGATGCCCGGTTTTGTTTTGAGTATGGGCCGGATTTGGTAATCGTTTTTGGTGCGTAGGATACTAAGGATAGCGATCGTATAGCTTCATAAAACGATTGCTGAAACGAAGTCAAATTTGTCCATGCGCACCATAGCTTGGGACGATATTACACCTATATCAAGTATTGAAAATAAACTATTTGAAGGAATTATATCTAGCAGAAACTTTCAAAACATAGGGATTAGAAAAAAATACTCTTGCATTTTTGTGATGGGTTAAATGAATAGAACGTGAGCTTACCCGAGATATTTTAATTTTAGGGCTGCCACCCCCTTACACTTGGAGCTTTTCTACGATCGGTATCTGCAACAAAGATATTTCCTGACTTATTTGGCAATGTTCCCATAGCTTCCAGTACTGACACCTAGGTTGAGAATCCTGTTGTTGCCCCACAACTACATTGAAAGACGATAGCTCGGTAAACTTGGTCTGGTGATAAAACTTCGGATAGCAGTTGATTTTCACACGTATCATCAAACGCTTTTCCGATCGCATAGGTAATCCCTATTCCAGTAATCACTAGAAGGGCTACAATGCCAAGCAAAAATGATTCAGCTTTTCTCCACTTCATAACATTGAAATTAGTTTTTACTTTGAGAATTATAGCTTATCGATTGCAGCTAGTCTTTGATATTCGCCCTCGATCGCACACATGAGGAAGGGCGATCGATCGATTCACCAGAACGATCGATCGTTTTTTCTCTTAACATTTGATGTTTTGTCGATCGCAGCTAGTCTTCGATATTCGTTCTCGATCGCACACATGAGGGAGGACGATCGTATGTTTTGGGAAAGCGATCGCTTCAGTGTCGATTTAACGGCCATGTTGACCGAGCCCCCGCCAACACAGTCTCTAAAGTTCGAAACGGACCGACGGGGGCTTCGGTCCAACATTTTGTTAGGCTCGAACACGCGCGATAAAGTCGCTGGCAAACTCGAGGCAATATGTCGTATGCGGTTCAGGGTCAATAGACCCAATGCAGTCAGGAGGTCCATAGCCACCATTGATAATGGTATTGTGCATGTCTTGACCGCGACACAAAGATTGCCCAACGGATGCAACGAGTTGACCTAATTGCTGCGAACGATTCGTGCCCACGCGTATCAGCAGTTGCGTTGCACCTGACTCGAGTGCGCGTATTGCATCGGGATTTCGTTCCCTTAGCCATTGGTAAAGACGAACTTCGCTTGAAACCCTGGAAGTCATCGGTCCAACAAGGTTGCCGTTCAATTTCTGCATGCAAAGCTTGGCTACTTCGGGAATAGAAGTTGAACGGAGATCCAGGTAACCGACTGTGTCGTTTAGACCTGGCAGCTTACTGTCGTCAATCCGAAGTGGCAATATGTATTCCTCATCAGACTTAAAGTCGCGTGCCTGTGCCTGTTTGAGTTCGTGCTTTGGCCATTTCTTTTCGATGTAGTGCTTGGAGATGAATGGCACAAAGAATTTGCTATTCTCTCCGTAAACGCGTTGAAATTCTTGATACAGGTCCTTCCCCAAAAGGTCTGCCGTGAAATCCATATCGTAGAAGACCCTCGCACCCTCACCCTTCAACAGTGCTGCAAGCTGGACTGCGAATGATCGGTCCTCACAGGCAAACGAAAGTGCAAAATCAAAATCGTACATTTGAATATGAGCCTAACAATTAGTAGATAGAAAATTTCCACATATGTAGCTAAATCAAGAGTGATAGGCAGAAAAGGTCCGCAGATCCCCTAAGGCGAAAGAAGAATTTTTCCACTTATTCTTCCATTATAGACAGAAACACCGCTTCTGTCAGCCGATTGCACGCTGTAAAATCGATTCAAACAGACCTAGTTGTAAAAAACGATCGAAAGACGAAACCTTAATCAAAGTCTCTTCTCCCGATCGCCCTAAACATTAATCAAACGTAGATTCAGAGGTTAGACCGCAGCTTCACCCGATCGCCCTTCCCCAGCACTACAGCAATTATTTCTGACTTCGATCGACCCTCAAACCCTTGCCAATATACAGTTTCAACAATCCGTCCAACGACATCTCCCGATCGATCGCCACTTGTTGAAGTGATGCCAACACGTCATCCGGGACTAAAAGAGTGACAGGTGTATTCGCACGAGGACGAACCTGCAACACTACTGCATCCTCATCAAACGTATCCACATCCGATAACTGATTAACCTTGTTCATAAAGTTTTTGCTCCACTGGAGTGACGAACCGGGCTGAAAATCTAAAAAGGCGATCGAGATTCCTCTCAATCGCCTTTTACTCGGATCAATCGATCGTTAAACCGCAGCTTTCACGCGATCGCCGTCTTTCTCCAAGAACTTCAGCAACTCTTCGAGTTCACCATCTTCAATCTTGGTTTGCATCGGACAGAACTTCGGTCCACACATTGAGCAGAACTCAGCGGTTTTGTAGACATCTTCGGGGAGTGTTTCGTCGTGATATTCCTTCGCTCGTTCAGGGTCGAGAGAGAGTTCAAACTGACGATTCCAGTCGAAGTTATAACGGGCGCGGGACAGTTCGTCATCCCGATCGCGTGCGCCGGGACGATGACGGGCAATATCCGCTGCGTGGGCCGCAATTTTGTATGCGATCAAACCGTTACGGACATCTTCAGCATTGGGCAAGCCGAGGTGTTCTTTAGGCGTGACATAGCACAGCATTGCCGTACCGTACCAGCCTGCCATCGCCGCACCGATCGCACTGGTAATGTGGTCGTAGCCAGGAGCAATGTCTGTGACCAATGGACCCAACACATAGAAAGGCGCTTCGGAGCATTCTTCCATTTGTTTGCGGACGTTGAACTCGATTTGATCCATAGGCACATGTCCCGGACCTTCGACCATCACCTGCAAATCATCCGTCCAAGCCCGACGGGTAAGCTGTCCGAGGGTCTTGAGTTCAGCCAACTGCGCCGCATCAGACGCATCATGGGTACAGCCGGGACGAAGCGAATCGCCGAGGCTGAAGGTGACATCGTATTTTTTGAAGATGTCCATGATGTCGGAATACCGCGTGTAGAGCGGGTTCTGGCGCTTATGGTGCAGCATCCATTTTGCAATAATGCCGCCACCACGAGACACGATTCCGGTAATCCGGCTCCGGGTGAGTGGCAAGTGCTCAATTAAGAGTCCCGCATGAATCGTCATATAGTCAACGCCCTGCTGGGCGTGCTTCTCGATGATGTGGAGGAAATCATCTTCGGTGAAGTTGTCGAAATTACCATGGACGCTTTCGAGCGCTTGATAAATCGGCACCGTTCCGATCGGCACCACGGATTCACTAATAATTGCTGTGCGGATCTTATCGAGATCGCCGCCGCCCGTGGATAAATCCATCACCGTATCTGCGCCATACTTCACCGCCATCCGAAGTTTTTCGAGTTCTTCGTTGAGGTCGGAGGAGTTAGGCGATGCGCCGAGATTGGCGTTGACCTTACATAAGGAGGCAATCCCGATCGCCATCGGTTCGAGATTGGGGTGATTGATATTGGCGGGGATGACCATGCGTCCGCGTGCCACTTCGTCCAGAATCAGGCTGGTGGGGAGCTTTTCCCGTTTGGCCACGTACTCCATTTCTTCCGTGACAATGCCTTGACGGGCATAGTGCATTTGGGACGTGTTGGCATGTCCCGCCCGTTTTTCGATCCAGCTTGTGCGCAACGCCATGAGTCTTCCTCAAAAATAAAGAGCTTCCCTACGCTGGAATTACCCAGTCAGGTTCTAAGGGTGGTTTTCTCAGTCCATCTGTCGCGTGAAATCCAATGGTATGGTCTCGCATCTCGCGGCAGTGAACACCCCTAGCTTAGAGAACATCTTACCACTGACTAAAATCGCTTTGGCAATGGATGAATGAGACCTGAGAAGACTAAAGATTACGAACGATCGTTACGATTTCTTAAGGAGAAATATTTGAGGGATTGAATTCGGACTAGTCTATGTACAATAGAGGGTTTAAAATTTTGAAGTTAAATTTGTTACAAATGAGTGGTAGCTGCTGGATTTCGTTATGACTAGAATCTTAATCTTGGGCGGGACAGGTGACTCTGCGAAGCTTATTCCTCAGCTTGCCTCCCTCCCCAACGTAGAAACCATTGCATCTCTCGCTGGCCGAACACCAAAGCCCAATGTACCGATCGTCGGTCGAGTACGGTTGGGCGGGTTTGGGGGCGTGGCGGGACTGGCTCAGTATATGAAAGATGAGCAGGTGGATTTGCTCGTAGATGTGACCCATCCGTTTGCGGTCCAAATTAAGCTCAATGCCGCAATGGCCGCAGCAAACGTCGGCGTTCCGAGGGTGTTGTTCTCTCGTTCACCGTGGGTTCGTCACCCGGATGATTATTGGATCGAGGCAGGTACCCTAGAAGAGGCGGCGGATAAGCTCCCGGAGATTGCCGATCGCGTGTTTTTGACCATCGGACGCCAAGAGTTGAGCGTCTTCTCAAAACTTCGATCGCACTGGTTCCTGATGCGCATGATCACCCAGCCCGAACCTACGCTGCGTCTGCCACCGGGCGAAATCTTGCTGGATCAAGGCCCCTTTGATGTGGCCCACGAAAAAGAGCTGCTGGCCCACTACCGTATTGGTGCGATCGTCAGTAAGAACAGCGGCGGTAATGCGGCCTACGCCAAAATTGTCGCGGCCAGAGAAATGGGGATGCCCGTAGTGATGATTCCTCGTCCACCTCTTCCGGAGGGCGATGTCGTGGCGGATTTGGACGGTGCGGTGGCATGGGTGAAGCAGCATCTGAATTGAGAATGGTGAAGGGCACGCGATATCGGTTGGGGATTGATTTCGGGACGAGTGGGGCACGGGCGATCGCTATTGATAGCCAGCAAACTATTGTGGCGCAGTCGAGAGTGACGGGTCTGGCGGAAACGGCGGATTCTTGGCGATCGGCGCTTGGGGATCTGATAGGACAGTTGCCCCAGATTGTGCGATCGAAGCTTTCGGGAATTGCGATTAATGGCACTTCTTCAACGGTGGTGCTATGTGATGCCAAAGGGGAGGTGCTGCTCGAACCGTTGATGTACCACGACGCGTGTGCCATTGATCAAGTGCTGGATATCCAATCGATCGCCCCCGCCCATCACACGGTGGTCAATGCCACATCCAGCTTCGCCAAGTTTCGATGGTTCCAGCAACAGCCAGAGTTTGACGCGTCCGCTGCATTTCTCCATCAGGCGGACTGGCTGGCGTTTTTGCTCCATGGGAAGCTCGGTATTAGCGACTATCACAATGCGCTAAAACTTGGCTACGACGTGGAGGCATTGTGCTATCCCCAGTGGCTGCTCCAGTCCCTAATGCCCGAGGCCCGATCGCGTTTGCCCGAGGTTCGATCGCCCGGTGCCGCAGTGGGTGAGATTCAGTCTCAGTGGTGCGATCGGTTTTCGATTCCGGCGGATTGTCTCGTCTATACCGGAACCACCGACAGCATTGCCGCCTTTCTCGCCAGCGGAGCGACCCACATCGGAGAAGCCGTCACATCTCTGGGATCAACCCTAGTGATCAAGCTCCTCAGCGCAACTCGAATTGAAGACGCTCGCTATGGAATCTATAGTCATCGGCTAAGTTTGCTCTCGGGCGATCGCTGGCTCGTAGGGGGGGCATCCAACACTGGGGGCGCAGTCCTCAAATCGTTCTTCACCTCAGAACAAATTACGGCTTTGAGTCAGCAAATCGATCCACATCGGTCCACCGGACTCGACTACTATCCACTGCTCAAACCGGGCGAACGGTTTCCCATTTGTGATCCCCTGCTCTCACCTCGTCTGACGCCAAAGCCCACAGACGATCGCCTATTCCTCCAAGGACTCCTCGAAAGCATGGCCCGCATCGAAGCCCAAGCCTATCAACTGTTACAAACGCTTGGATCAAGCCCCCTGACCCAGGTCTACACCGCAGGCGGCGGTGCTCAAAATAGGCCATGGCAAACCGTGCGATCGACAGCGATCGGAGTGCCCATTTGTGCAGCATTGCAGACCGAGGCTGCCTACGGAACAGCTTGCTTAATACCAACGGGCCTAGAAGCATTTGGGGAGTGATCTTTAATTTGCTTTAGAGATGGGGAATACTATGAAAAGTGAAATTTTCTTGACGTTTCTTGACGGGTCTTTGTTTAAACTATCAGGCGAGAATAGTCTTGTGTTTGTCTTGTGTTCCATATGTGTCGTCTGGGGCGAGCCGAAAGGTTCTGGGAGTATCATGCTGAATCGGCTAGGTCATGAAATCAAAAATAGGTGGCAGACCCTGAGAGCCTACTCAGACATGAGTCCTGATTTAAAGTTGCGGCGACGGGTGAATCGATCGCTATCAGATCGTCCGGAGTATGCGGTTAATGACTGGCATCAGCGGTTTTGGCGACCGTTGGGCATTCGCTCCGAGGTGGTGGAGTTTGTGTATCGGTCGTTAGCGGAGTCCTCGGGGCTAGTAGTAGGACGCTTGGTGCCCAGCGATCGGATGGTAGTCGATTTACAATTACCGTTAATTTGTTGGTTTGATTGGGAAATGACCTGCATGGAAGCGTTTTGGCAGGAGTTTGACCCGACAGGTTCGATCGTAGGGTCAATGGAGACGCACGATCGGGATATCTACGATAGAGAGATGTACGACGGAAGCTGCGATCCCACAGCCTTCGAGACTCTCAATGACTGGATGATCTTCTTAAATCAAGCGGCCACCCGATCGGCCCCTGCCCTGAAGTCTTGATCGATTGCGCTAAGTTTTCAGTCTCAATTCTGACTTAGGCATAATCCGTTAAATGGCTGAAGCAGTCTGTGTCTACTGAAATCTTGATAAACTAAAGTTATTAAGCTAAGCCTTTGAGCGCTGTGAAGACACCCATGGATAAAGTAATTCAATTGGATTCTGCCCGATCGAGTAGCCTTGGGAAAACCATCGCCTCGAAACCCACAACGCCCTTCGACAATGCATCGAATGCGGCGATCGCGCTGGTTTCTGAGGTGGGAGATACGGCAGAGATTCGGTACGTGCAGGGTTTTTTATTGAAGCTGGGAGATGAATCGCCTATGGAGCACGCCTGGGTGGAGCTAGAACTTGCCGATGGAATCACGCGAATTGACCCGAGCTTTCGGCATTTCAAGAAGAATGGTGAAGAGCTGTTTTACTTTCCGGCGCACTACCTGGACGTTCCGGACCTGCAAGAAGCGATCGTCGAAGCACAGGAAGACTATCCCGAAGATCCGCCGCTGCCGATTTATAGTGGAATGCCCTACGAGTTTTACGGCGACCTCCTGCTGGGCGACAAACACTATCAAGTCGCCTTTGATGCCGCTAAAGCAAAATGCAAGGAACTTAATCGACCTGGACGCCCTACTTTGAAGTCCTAAAGGATGCGAGGCGCTTGGGTGGATGTTGACGTGCTTCCCGTTCTGGTTTCTCCTAGCTTGACGCCTCCGGACTTGGTGATGGGCTTGCTGGATTCTAATTTTTTGGGGTTGCACGCGGTTTCGAGGACTTCATAGCCGCTACTGCCGGGGCGAGGTTGACTGAGGGTTCCCGTTTCACCGTAATCAAAGCGCTGGAGCAGTTCTCGATTTGTGGTAAAAGCGTTGACTCGGCGAAGACGCTGAGTTTTGGCTCCGCAGTCTGCTGTCCATCGAATTACCACGCCGTAGAGCGGTTTGTCTTGTTCAGGCTTGTTTTCGAGGAAGGCGTTGTTGGGTTCTACGAATTCGCGATATTCCCAGTAGGTAACGATGTTGCCAGTTTTTTTAATGGTGCTGCTATCGATAAAGAAGCTGTCCTTCGCTGCGTTTTCAGTGACCTTAACCCACTCCGCCGCTTGAACGGGATTTGCAAAAACGATCGCACTCGCTCCGGTCCCCAAGAGTGTACTAAGCAAAACAACAGGTTTGAGAAGAGAGTTCATAGGGCGGGAGATATGGGGTAAAGCTAGGGTGAATAACGGAGCAATGGATAAGCAAGGTTAGGCGTTCTTTACCAAAAAAGCCCCGAAGGCATGCATCTGGGTTCGTTCTAGAAAGCCCTACTTGGATATTGCGTTGGAACAATGACGCTGCCTTTTGAGGAGGGCGTTGGTTTAGCTGAAGCTTTGACGGGTAGTTGGGTCGTCGGTGAAACCACTGGTTTACTTTCAAGGGTTTGGATAGCGGTGGTGGCGTAAGTGTCACCGGGTCGCTCATCAAGGGCACGGTTAAAAAAAGTCAGTGCAGTTGTGGGTTGCTGTGCTTTTTCGGCATCATAGCCTGCTTTCATATACCGATCGTAGGGCGTACTGCGACCCGCTGCGACTGGTTTTACCTTATCGGTAGACGGTCCACTGGGTTTGGAGATCGGTTTCTTCTCTGGAGTCTTCGTAGGCTTGACGATGGCGGGCTTTGATTTTTCAGGTTGATCCGCAGGCTGACTCGCAGGCTTTGCGATCGGTTTGTTTGGGTTTTCAGCCCTTGGAGCACTGGCAATGGAAATTCGGCTCTGATAGGCGTCTAGGACTCGTTGGGTATAAGCGGCTGTACCGGGACTGTTGTAACGACTGGTGTCTCCTGTCATCCACCAAGCGGCTGTGCGACGAACGGCTAGAACTTCATCGCGATCGCTATTCTTGTATTCTGTATTGAAGACTCTCCCAATAACGCAGGTCACAACCTTGGATGCTGTTCCCGGATTGCTGTCGAACTCCTCCGGGGTGGTTTCTGCCGAGAGACATTGTTGAGTCCAGGGACCAATATTTTGTTTGCTGACGCGCCACTCACTGTAAAGCGTCGTGGACTTCATCGTTGTAGACTGCTGGGCGATCGACCGAAACGATTCGACAAGCTGAGCAACCTGGTTTCTACTGACAACAGCAGATGCGCCGATCGGTTCATTGGGTAATTTTTCAGCAACTCGTATGGCACCACTGTTAGCAACATTCTCAGCCGATTGAGCGGGCGTGCTCACCCAGCCAAACCCCATACTCAGGAGTAAAACCTGACTTAATACTGCTGATTTCCAAGGCGATCGCATAATCCCAACCTGAGACTTTACTGAATATCTTTAAACAATGTAGACCAAATGGGATCCCTCTGAGTTCCCCATTTCACAAAGCTATGCCCCCAGGCTACTTTGGGCCGGACGGGGGTAGGGCTTAATGAGCGTCTTGCCGAGGTAAATATGAATACGGTTGACCGTGATACCGCCTCGGGTTAGAGCAACATCACCCACCTTTTCAAACTGTTTGAAGTAAGGAAGAAAAGTCTTCGCCGAATCTTCTGGAGGCGTCTGAAACTCGTCGGTGGTAAGGTAAAGTCCCGTTTTGCCAACCCAATCCGTCGCCTTCGACCAATAGCCAAACCCGCGCATGTCCCGTGCGTCAAAGCAAGTCATGGGGATGGGGAAAAGCGGATCGATCGCCATGGCAAAATGTCCGGCCAAGTGAAAGCGGTTGCTGAAGGCGAAGTCACTCCTTTTCAGGGCACGCATGAGGGCTGGGTTTTGGCTGAAACGGTTGCGCAGTTGGACCACATCAAGAAGCTGAATGGACGGGTCCTGACTAGCTGGAATCAATCCGCCCAATAGGGCGTTCTGACTGGGTTTTTGGGCAATCCCGTCGCTAATGTGAAATAGGGTCAGCGCAAGGATGATGGGGATACTTAAACTTGTACCAATGAGCCACCTATGGATGATCTTGGGGGCTTTTTGCTGCCATCGATCCACCGCGATCGCCAGCAATATTGTCGCCACAAACCATCCCGGCATGGTCCAAGTTGGGAGCACCTGTCGATAACCGCCAATCAGCGTAAAGGTCAAAAAAACGGGGGCGGAAAGCCAGAGAACCAGCCGTTTTTTCAGGATAATTTCGGGCTGATTAGGGCGCAATCGACGGATGAACGGACTGCGGATTTGTTGGAGCAGATCGCGGGCGCTGACCCAGAGGAGCGGCACGCCGATCGTGGGAAATAGGTACAGACATTGGATGCCGATCACTTCGAGAAGTCGTAACAGGTTGTAGGATGTCGCTGGAACGCTACGTCCAGCTTGGAAGGTGAATGAAATCCAGTCGTGGTTTGCATTCCAAAGCATCACCGGAGCGATCGCAACCATAAAAGCGACTAGACCTAATGCAAGCCACGGCGACCAAAGGGCACGCCGAAAGGGCGGTGCTGTAAGACAAAATCCGACTAGCCCAGCTCCCAGAATGGCTCCATGGTATTTACTTGTAAAGGCCAGCCCCACAAAAAGGCCCAAGATGGCTAGCCGATAGCTGGGGCGATAGACTAGGTGATCATTAGGTTGGTCGGTCAGCCGATCGCGGTTGGACGGGAGTTCTGTCCCATCCCATGCCCCGAAGAATTCTTCAGCACTTCCCCACAGCACGACCACCCAAAAAAACATAAGCGGCCCGTCCGGCAAGGTCAAGGTTCCGAAGGCAACCAAAAAAATTGGAACGATCGAGGCTAAAAGCAGGGTTAATCGTCCGATATTCTCACCGAAGAGTCGGACAGCGGCCAAGTACAAAACGGCTAACGTTGCGGTGTGAGTGAGCAATGTGCCAACGCGAATCGTCAACTGCGACACCTGATCGCCAGAGATCCAGAGACCCAGTGCAGTCGTTAGCGCCACCATGGGCGGATGGTCAAAGAAGCTCCAAGCGGGGTTTTGGGTGTAGAGGTAGTAGTAGGCTTCGTCATAGCCCGGTGGGAGTTTGAAGGCAATGATCGATCGCACCATTAACCCAACAAAAAGGATCAACAGTACGGGCCTTCCCCAGGGTTGGAACAAGGCGTTGGAGGGTTGAAAACTTGCCGCTTTGGGTCTTGGGTGATTGCTGGCCTGATTGCTTGCCTGATTTTTCATGGTGTTTTAATTTGGGCTTGGGCTATGGCATTCCGAATCGCATTGCCTACCCGATCGGGATACTCCACCATGGCAAAGTGGCCGCAATGGGTCAGTTCGAGAACGCTGTCGTTGCACTGCTGGAATTTTGGGTGAAAACTGGCTAAGTGTCGTACATAGCGAGGTTCCATAATCCGATCGAGATCGCCAGCAATAAAGTGGACCGGTTGCTGGAGTTCGGAGACGAGTTGTGGAAGCCGATGAACCTCGGCTTCGGTAGTTGATTCGAGCAAGCTCCCTTTTGCCGCAGTAAAGTCAGCGGATACAAAATCTACGAGGCGCTGGCGTCCCCACGCTCGTCCGAGATTTTGACAAGCGGATGCTTGGGCAAAGACACGATCAAGCAGCGGTACATTTGCCAGCCATTTAGGCCGAAACTTCAGCATTTGCTGTCCCGCATTGCGAAACGTCTCAAACTCTTCTTTCAAATAAATACCGCCCCCAGCGTTCACGCAAGTGACGCCAGAAATCCGATCGCCCATCAAATGTGCGCCCCACAATGCAATGCTCCCTCCAAGGGAATGTCCAATCAACCAAGCCCGATCGATGCCGCGATCGTCGAGTAAGGTCTGTAGATCCTTTGCGTAAGCTTCTAGGGTGTAAAGATTCGGCTCATTCAACGATTTATCAATGGATTCATGAGCGGTCCCAAATCCCCGGAGGTCGTAGGAAAGACAAGAAAAATCAACCTTGAGCGTGTCGATCAACGGTTCCCAGTAGCGACGGCTAAGGAGCCAGCCATGGATGAAAACTAAGGTTGGGGCACTCGAATCTCCAGATTCGGCAGGAATCCAGTCGGAATGTACATCTAGTTTGGTTGTGTCGATCTTCATCATGGCGGAATTTAAATCACCATGGTCTATCGTAACGCGGATGCGATCGCTAGAATCGTCGTCCGAGGAGACGCTGTTTTACCCCTTCAGCAATTTTTTGCCCTAGATACTCCGGGATAAGGCTTTCATTCGGACCCAATAGGTATAAAATCAGTCGCGTTCTTCCTCGCCATACGAGTAGATTGGCGTTGACCACCAGCAGATCTTCCTGCCAAATGGCGTACATCACTTTATAGAAAAGACCGGGTTGGTTATCGGCTTCGATCAGCAGAGCTGGCAAGTGAAAAACAGGATCCACATAAAATTCTGTCTCGACCTGTTCCAGTCCAGCGTCCAGGTTGAACTCTACCGCCAACATTTCTTCAACTTCAAAGCGTCCAGCCAGTGCTTCTCGGACGGCGCGGCAAACGTTTTCGGAGGTTTTTTCGGTGAGGGCTTTACCGCTGCGCGAGACAATCAGCTTGATAAACACCAGCATAGGCGGATAGATTTGCCCATATAAGCTCAAGCTATGAATGGTTAACCCATAGGCCGCGAGAACTCCGAAGATGTCGCTGAGGAGAAAAGATTGGTTCCGATAGGCAAAGTGCAAGGCGCTCTTCGTTCCGTCGGGCCGAAGTTCGATGATGGCTTGCCGGGTGCGGTAAAGCTGGTAGGCAAGCCGCAGATTCTGCAGTTGGACGTCGCTGCTGACAAACTGCTCATAGAACTGGGGAAACGCTCGGTTAAAGCGCTTGAGAAGTTCGAGCGTCGTTGGTTTCAGACCCAGAGCCATAGAAAAGTGGTGTGTCGCCTAGAGGTCGGCATTTTAGGGTTGGTTGCAACATCAATCTTTAAAGGTGGAGCCTTAATGACTGAATTTAAAGTTGACCTTAGACAAGAATGCCCTAAATCGATCGATATATGTGTTTTATTGCGGAATCGATCGGTATGAATGTGATGAAGCCATAAAGCGATCAGACCCGTCGGTTGAAACTTGATCTGGCCCTGCGTTTAATCCAGCGATGCAATCACGATATAATATTATTGAAGTTCATTTAGTGCTGTGTGCCGCGTCCGCATGGGTTTCTGGAAAAGTTTGTTCAGTGGATCCTCCGAGGTCTCGGCGGTTTCGACGGCGACTGTGGAGAATTATTCCTCGTTTGAGGGAGATGATCGATCTACAACGCGCATGTTTTTTAGCACGGAGCGTGAGATCGATCTGTATGAATTGGAGGAGCTATGTGATGCGGTGGGCTGGTCCCGGCGTCCACTCCGTAAGGTTAAGAAGGCGATCCAACACAGCTTTTTAGTGACGTCGATGTGGGAGCAAAAGGGTGTGCGTAAGCGCATGATTGGCTTTGCACGGGCGACGTCCGATCATGCGTTCAATGCGACGATTTGGGATGTGGTAGTGCATCCGGATTATCAGAGTAAGGGGCTGGGCAAGGCGCTGATGAAGTTTACGATTAAGAAATTACGGAATGAGGATATTAGCAATATCACGCTGTTTGCGGATCCTCAGGTGGTCAATTTTTATAAAAACTTGGGATTTACGCCGGATCCGGAGGGAATTAAGGGGATGTTTTGGTACCCGGATTGATCCGGAAGGGTGGTTTTGGGGATAGCGGGACCGGAGATCGGAACTGGAATGAGGCGTTGCTTCGCTCAACGCATCCTACGTCGGAGGGTTGGGGTTTTGGGGTTGAATTTTTTGGGTTTTTTGGATCTTTTCTTGGTGGTGAAGAGTTGTGGCTTGTTGGGTCCAGATGTTGACTTGGCCAAGGTCGGGGATTCGATCGGGGTTGCGAAATAAGGCGACTTGGAAGCGGGCAATTTGGCGGTGAAGGGGTCCGGCGGGAGTCCGGGACAGTTGTTCTAGGGTGGCGATGCCGGAATGTAGAAGGACACCACAGTATTCACAGCCTACGTTAGGGACTCGGGCGAGGTCAGACAGGGCGACCCACTTTTGGATGTGCTGAATGTGGAGACCCGATCGGGCGGACAGAGTTTCTTTTCCACCGATACTCCAGGCTTGACGTAAAAGGTCGAAGGTGGAGGTGAAGCCCAGACTTGTAAGGGTATTGCGATCGGATTCAGAGAGACCCGGTAAATTTTCGATGGGCCAGTCGGCGGATTTGAGGCGCGGCATGAGGGAGGGAAGTAGTGTGGGCTTAGTTTATCGCAGTTTGGAAGCGGGATTCTGAATGAGTTTTATCAGACAAAGTGATTTGCTACAAAGGTGTGCTATTGTTTGTAAGTCTGAAGAGACGGGATGTAGCGCAGCTTGGTAGCGCGCCTGCTTTGGGAGCAGGATGCCGCAGGTTCGAATCCTGTCATCCCGATATCGAATCCGTTCACACCATCTAGTCTTTTAATCTGCCATACAGCGTTAGATCAATAATCTAACGCAACACTTTAGTTTTGCTGACCTGATTTAAAATTTTAATGAGCTTTATTCTTGCACTCTAGGCATCTACTTAGTCCGCCTTTAATAAAGAAATTGTCGTTTTCACGGCTGACAACAGTGCCAAAGCTAAGCATCTATCCGGCAACAAGCATCTTCTATATGGAACACTTTTTGTGAAGGTGATATCTACTGTTTTTACTGGATAGATTGGTAATGTAGTTGCCCTCTAGGGTTCGGATTTGATCTATATCCCGCCACCACGCCACCGCCCGCTGCACTGCCTTCACCGAAATCGGAAACTGCGTCGTCTTAGTACAAGACAAAAGGGTTGAAAGTTTTTAGGAGAGGGATTCATAGGAGTAACTACACAACCCAAAAATCCCTCATGACTGAGATTACCCTAATT
>JAYVVL010000248.1:0-4060 GCA_043787035.1 Synechococcales cyanobacterium | reverse complement strand
TCAAGAATCGACCATTCGGCGTCACTCAGGCTGCTGGAGTATGGCATTTATCTCAGCCATACTCCAGAATTGAAAAGATCCCAAATGGATTCTATATGGCATTTTATGATCCTCCTCGTAAGTTTTTAACTCGTCCCAGAGCGTGCGTTTGAGACCCTCTGGCAATGTCATAACCCAATCCACGAATCGAAAGAGGTTCAACACTTCCGATCGGCCATAACCCAACTCATACGACCGTTTGGGGTGAATTTTCAAAAAAAGTCCAGACGGTTAAACCAGACTGTTTTAAAGCCTAAATGAGGCTACATCGCCTATCTAAACCTTGAAATAGGGAACGGCTGAATGAAGTTAAGCTGAATGAGTTAAGTCCACAGCGAAATTTTGGAGCCTTGAGTGGTTTTGGTGACTTCGATGCGGGACTGGAAGGCGTCTCGGAAGTAGGGCATATGGGTGACGGTGAGGATGCAGGCAAAATCGGCGGAGATGGCATTGATGGCTGCAATCAGCCGATCGCAGCCTTCTTGATCCTGGGTGCCGAAGCCTTCGTCTACGATGAGCATTTGCAGTGCGGTGCCCGATCGTTGGGATAGGAGCCTTGCGAGGGCGAGACGAATGGCGAAGTTAATGCGAAAGGCTTCACCACCGGAATAGGTTTCGTAGGGACGCGTGCTATGTGCGTCGGCAATGATGATGTCGAGGGTTTCGGCAAATTTGGGGATGGCTTTGTTCTTTCCGGTGCGGCGCTGGGTGACGAATTGGGCTTGGAGCTGATTGTTGGTGAGGCGGGCTAGGATTTGGTTCGTCAGCGTTTCTAGTTGCGGCAACACGTTTTCAATCAGCAATGCCTGAATGCCATTTTTACCGAAGGCTTGAGTGAGTTCTTGGTAGACGCGGTACTGTTGCTGGGCTTGAAGAAGTTCGCTGTTGAGAGTTTCCAATTCTTGATGGAGAACCTGTTGCTGTTGACGTTGCTGTTGGATGCGTCCGAGGCTGGAAAGGGCACGATCGAGCTGTTGACGTTCGTGTTGGATTTGGGTTTCGATCGCGCTTAGATCCTGAGGCGCATCTTGCGTTTCGACCAAGGCATTCTGAAGCTGCTGACAGTCACGGTTCACCGTTTCAAGATTCATTAGCCGAGACTGTAAGCTATGGGCAAGCTGGTCGAGACGAGTTTGAAGCGGGGGGAGTTGGTGCTGGGCTTTGAGTAAATCTTGATAGCGTAATTGCCACACCTGCGCTGTTTTAATTTGCGATCGCAAGGTGTTGTGCTGTTCTAGGTCATAGCCTAAGGTGACGAGCGCTTCGTCAAATTCAGCTAAGCCCGATCGGATTTCGGTTTGGATTTCAGTGATGTGATGCGCCGTGTCGGTGAGTTCCGTTTGAAGCACCGGGAGTTTGGCTGTAAGCTGCCGCTGCCGAGTTTGGGCCTGCTGAACGGCGACGTACTTCACATCGGCCCATCGCCAGCGTTCCACGGCTCCCCGAGCGATCGCATGGTTTCGATCGTCATAGTCTAGCTGGGTCAGCGTTTGTTCGATGAGCCTTAGTTCTTCCTGCAACTCTGGGGCGTAGCGTTGCTCTATTAGCTGTGATTCAATGACCGCTAGCTCTTTGGTCAGGCGTTCAAGCTGCGATCGGACGCTTGCACTGGCCTGAAGCTGCGCCTGAAGCTGGCCGCGCTGCTCTAAGATGCTGCCGTAATCGTAGAGTTTGGCTTCGAGTTCTTTATATTCTTGACGCAGAACTTGAATCTCGCGCTCTGAAACTGAAAGCTGTTCCCGAATGATCCAAATCTCATCAAGGATTTCGGTCTGCTCACTCAAATGCTTTTCGACGACCACGCTCCAGTGATGTTCATCAAGGGGCCGATCGCACAGCGGACAGGCTGGGACATCTTCGCCAAATGCGGCATTAAAATTAGATGCCTTAAAATTAGACGTCAATTCTGGCTGAATCTGATAGGTTTTTACCATTTCACGAACGGCGACTGATCCGCCAGACTCTGATTGGGTTTTGGCATTAAGTTCGGTGCTGAGTTCGGAATGGTGTTTGGCGAGAATTTCTCGGAGCTTGGCATTAAGTTCGGCATCGACACTTTGGTGTTTGAGCAGGCTTAATATTTGATTGACTTCGGCCAGTTGGACTTCATGATCGCGCTGCCGAGCGTGAAGCCGTTCCATAAAGGTCCGCCGCTCTAGACCTTTGTCCCGAACCCGTTCTTGGTATCGCCGCAGCTTTTCTAATTCTTCAATGCGATCGCTGATTTGCATTACAGCCTGCTGCAACTGTGGCTGATCGGCTTGTTGCTGTTCAAATTGCTTAGTCGAGGTACGCAATGTTTCAAGTTGGGTGGTTATTTTGGCTACGGCACGATCGAGGTCACGTTGGACTTGCTGTCGTCGTTGCAGCAGCGGGGCGGCCTTGATCTGCACAGCGTCAAAGCGAGCAAGGTCTTGTTTTGCGATTTTTAACTTTGCAATGGCGCTTTCAATATCCGATCGTCCGGAGAGTACTTGTTGGATTTCATCGAGTTGTTCGAGGACGTTGTGCTCTTGGGTTTCAAGATGACGCTGTTGTTGCTGTTGGGTATGAAGCCGATCGCGTTGTTGTTGGTGATACTGATGACGTTGGGATTGAAGCTGTTGGTAATGGTAGGCCCGATCGCCGAGAAACTCTTCTTCCGCTTGGAGTTTTTGCCACCGTGCGTAGCCGGAACAGATGGCTTCTTCCTGGTTCACAAGTCCCAACAGCGTTTGCAACTGTTGTTCGGCCTGATGATATTCCTGAGTCAGCCGATCGCAATCTTGTTTTTGTTGCTGCTGTTGTTTTTGTTGCCATTGAAACTGCTGGTACCAAGTTTTTTGTTGTTGCTGCTGAGCTTGGAGCTTTTGCAGTCGGGTGTGGGCTAGGGTTTGCTGGGTTTGGAGCTGAGCAATGGTGACCTCTAAGGTGTGTTGTTGGGGTTCTAGATTGTTGAGGCGCTCTAGTTGCGAGACGAGGCCAGCACGTTGTCGTTCGATGCCATCGACTTGAGATTTGGCGATGCGGGTTTCTTCTTTTGCCCGTTCGGACAGATCATCGTAATGATCAAGCTTGAGTAAGTCCGCCAAAATCTGTTTTCGATCGATGGGCCGTTTCAACATAAATTCATCAGCGCGGCCCTGACGGAGATAGGCCGAATTAACGAAGGTGTCGTAGTCGAGCCGCACCTGCTCGATAATGAGTTGTTGGGTTGCCCGGACGCCTTTTTCGGTGATCGATCGGAAGGTTTTCGGTAGGGTTTTCAGATCGGGGTCAACGTGGGTCGCCATTTGAAATTCGAGTGCCATTCCTTGACGACGGCAGCGGGTGCGAATGATCCGATATAGATTGTCATGAATTTGAAAAATGAATTCAACTTGCGCTTCCGTTTCGCCCTGATGAATGACATCGTCTTCACTTTCCACCCGACTCCGGCCCCAAATCGCCCAAGACATCCCCTCAAGCAGCGAAGACTTCCCGGCTCCATTAGCCCCACATACGCAAGCTGTCTGCAATCCTCGGAAGTCTAGGGTTGCAGCACGGTAGCTTAAGAAGTTGCGGAGGGTGAGCTGAACGGGAATCATGATAAGTCGCGCGATCGGGCAGAGAGGCCAATGAGAATGAGCAGTACAAACTCACTCTAAATACCTCTGTACCATTCCAGTGTAGATCGCTCTTGGGGCTTTTTGAATAGATTAAGGATAAGGTTACATCCCAACTTGGGACTTACTGATGGCTTGGTCATTAATAAAAACGATGGAAATCGATCGACTTCCATCCTTCCAAGTCATCGTTCGGCCACTTACCCCAACGCCCGCGAGGCCAATTTCGCCGCTGTTTTGCTCCGTGGGTTCGCCCATGACGTCTTTAACTTTTTGGACATTCATTCCAGTGATGCCCGTTTCAAGTTTATCAAAATTTTCCTTGGTCACTTTGCTGCCGATACAGCCTGTTAAGTTTAATCCTAAGGTGACGGCAATGAGCAGTGCCAGGGTCGATCGACGAAAAGAATGCATGGGAAATCTCAGATGAGGGTTAT
>JAYVVL010000247.1:0-4061 GCA_043787035.1 Synechococcales cyanobacterium | reverse complement strand
CTCAATAGCCATCATGCAACCGGTCTTCAAATGGCTAAATAAGCAGATTGTCCTAGCCATCCACAACCAACAAATCGTCGAACATGGCGGAAGTCCTGGATTGCTGAACCCAGGGATTCTGGAGTCATCGTTAGCCTCTCCCTTAAATATCTACAACTACGAAGAAAATCCTTCAGTTTTTGATCTAGCTGCTGCCTATGGCGTTTCCCTGGTCAAAAATCATGCCTTCTTTGACGGAAATAAGCGAGTCGCCTTTATGTCGATGTTCGTTTTTCTGAAGATCAACGGTTTGCTCCTAGAAGCACCAGAAGAAGAAGCCACCCTATTTATGCTCAACCTGGCCGAAAGCAAAGAGTCTCAGGAGAGCCTGACTCAATGGCTAGAAAAATTTAGCATCAACGTTTAAGTTCGATCGTCCCTCTTCTCCTGCCTCCTCTTCTCTTGTCCCCCAGAATTGGAGCTAGGGAAGCTTCCGTATTTCTGCAAACTTACATTTCTGTAAAACCTGAAATCTGTAAATCAGGATCATCGTAAACCCACACCCAAAACAGGCTATCCTAACCCCCAATCCCTACCGCCTAAAAAACCACCCGTGATTATCTCTGTCCAAAACCAAAAAGGCGGCGTCGGCAAAACCACCCTCGCCATTCACCTCAGCCACGCTCTCACCTTGCACACAAAAGGCAACACCGTTCTCCTCATCGACGCAGACCCCCAAGGCAGCGCACGCGATTGGGCCGCCGCACGCCAAGACGATCCACCCTTTACCGTTATGGCCCTCGATCGCCCCATCCTTCACCGTGAAATCCCAAAACTCGCCCCCAACTACACCCACATCATCATTGATGGTCCTCCCCGAGCGTCTGAACTTGCTCGTAGTGCCATCAGTGCCGCCGACATCGTAATAATCCCCGTACAACCTAGCCCCTACGACGTTTGGGCCGCGCAGGATATCATTAATTTGATTAACGAAGCTTCAGTATTTAAAGAAAACCTGAAATCAGCATTTGCGATAAATCGTAAAATCGTGAATACTGCAATAGGTCGAGATGTCTCTGAGGCCCTCGCCAATTTTAAAATCCCTATCCTAAAATCCCAAATCTGTCAGCGCGTCGTTTTTGCCGAAAGTGCGGCGACGGGGCAAACCGTTTTAGAAACCGCACCCAATAGCGCCGCCGCTAAAGAAATAAAGGCGATCGCCAAAGAAATCCTCGCACTCTAATCCACTTAATCACCTACCCTCATGTCTCTCCGCAAAACCCTCGCTAGAACGCCCGCCAAAACCTCTAGCAAAACCTCCGGCAAAAAAGTCGCCTTCACGGCCAAACCCCAACAAGCCCAACTTGAGGAATGGGTTAATCCAACCGACCCCCCCAAAAAACTTTCTCCTGAACTCCCCCCCGACCCATCCCCGATCGAAAACGTCAAAATGAAACGACTCACCCTCGACATCCCTGAAACCCTCCACCGATCGATCAAACTCCAAGCTGTCACCCAAAGCGTCTCCATGGTCGATCTCCTCCGAACCCTCCTCGAAGAAAAGTACGGAAATCTGTAAAACCATTTTTCTGTAAATCTGTAAAACCAGAATTAAAGAAACACAGAAAATTACAATTCTGGCTTTCTGTATTCTAAACTCCGTATTCTAAATTCTCATCTCTCACGTTCACCGAGATCCCCTCATGTCAACAACTGACCAGCCGCAAGACCAGCCGCAAGACCAAAACCAAGACTGGGAAGTTTCCCTCCAAAAACTTTATCGTCGTCGTGAAACCAACCAACCGATTCAGGAAGGCGACCCGCGACGATTTTTAGCTGCTGCTGCCGACCTCACCGCGCGCAAAGTTCAGCGTCAAGCTGACCTGCCGACCCCTTCAACAAACGAAACTCGCACCGTTGTGAATTGCTGGGATACGCTCCTTCCAACGGCCTTTCTCGACCACACCATCACCCTTCTTGACCCCGAAACCGATCGTCCTGAAGTTCTCCTTGGCAAAATCCTATGGGAAATCCTTCAGCAATTTGGCTCTGACGACGCTTACCTCTTCCTAGCGCTGATTACAAAGGCAGGCGAAACCCTTCACCCCTGGCAAAGTTCGCTCACCCTTAACGCCGACGAAATCCCTAATATCCTAGGCTGGGAAAAACCACGCCCCAACGAAAAACCGATCGCCCGGTTTAAACAAGTCATCGAACTCATTGATCGCGTCATCGATCGCACCATCACTATCACCATCACAGACTTCACCCCTAACGCCTACGTTGACCACACCATCACCCAGCACAGCAGCCCCTTCTGGAGCCTCAACGGACGAGCCTACATCAGCCGCCTTGGTCGCACAACCTCCACTAGCACCGACCCCAGTACCTACCGCACCGCCCTCCTCAAAGACATTCAGCTCACCCTTATTCCCGGTCACTGGATCCAAATTTTTCTCGATCGCGATCCTCAAAACTTAACCCAGCTCATTGAGTTTAGCCAAAGTGCCAAGGGAATTCTGCGTATTAACCCCACCCGCAAAAAACTCGCTGCTCGTCTCGCTTTGTTTCTTACGGCAATAGAACCGCTCCATCCCAGCGCGACCTACCGAGTCCGAGACCTCTTGAACGAAGTCGAGTCTGACAGGAACCTTCAAAACTATTACAAAACCGACGAAACCCAAACTCGCCTTTTTGTGAGATGGAATAATGCGTTGCGAGCATTGAAAAATCTAGAATGGTCGATCGCATTTGACGACGAGACTTACCCCCATGCATTGCGTCCGATTTGGAGCAGCGAAGAAGAAGAGGACAGTCTGCTTCCCGGTCGATTTAACCATTGGTTTAGCACTTGGCTCGATGGTCGGCTGATTTTACACAGTTCGCCGCCCGAGCCGAAACTGGAGAACATCCGCATGGGCGATCGGCGACTGGGTAGCATCATCACCCGGCCCAAACGCGAACGCGTCAGCGCGCCCATCGGTCCCGCGCCCATCACTGGCAAAACGTTAAACGTTGCACTCACGCTGAAGGGCTGGAGCAAAGCTCAACTCTCGACGTACCTTCACATGGACCGATCGATGATCACCCATTGGATCAAGGGAAGCCGTCCGATTAGTGAAGAGCAACGAAAACGGCTCTGGAAAATCTTGGCGAAAGAATTGTTGGCAGCTCAGAAAGTGCGGTATTGAGCGTTAGGGTCTCTAGCTCAATGTCTGATGTCACTCTGATTCTAGATAAGGATGATTATTTAGAGTATGGAGTTCTGGGGTGAGGCTCGATCCCCCTAGCTCCCTTGATTGGGAGGAACTGAAGAGGGTTGAGAGGGGATTGGAGGGATGGTCTTATGTTTTGTGAGGCTGGAGTTCGATCGGTCCTCTTCTTCAAGTTGCTCGACCCGTTCAATGATTAGCGTTCGGATTTTGGCAGAAAGGCTCATTTCTTGCCACCAAATATTTTTAGTCCGCACTTTTTCGATGCGGTCTCGGATGTCATCGATATCTAGGGAAAAACGGTATCGCGCGGCCATTTTTGTTCAGAGTTTGAGGTGCGGCCATTGTAGCGATTTGGGGATGATCCATGATGAAATGATGTCAGATTTTCTATCCATATAGAAAGTGCTGGATTATTGATGTCATAAAGACCTCTGAACTAGGTCAATACTAGGCGATCGCAGATATCCTGAATGTTCTCTAAAATCGGCTCTTGCGTCCCAAAGATATGTAACTGTTTCTGAGGTGCGATCGGGCTTAGCCGTGTTTTGCAAGGATGTTGGCTTGGACTTCTTCCCAGGTCAAGAGAGATTCTGGATGAGCGTCGTATTGGGCTTTACTTCGATCGAGTTCTTGTTTTTGCCACTCAGGCAGCAGAATGAGTTCCGGAGATTGATTAAGACTTGTCCAGAGAGCTTCGATAATGTCGAGCTTTTCGTCTGGGCTAAGTTCTAAGAGTGCGCTGAGTTGGCTTGGCATAAAAATGGCGGCGGCAGGATTTCTGTAGGGTCGCGTCCCAAAATGGTGGTTTAGGAGGAGGTCCGTCATTTCCTCGATAATAAACGCTAGACTCATTCCAAACTAAATCCA
>JAYVVL010000246.1:0-11274 GCA_043787035.1 Synechococcales cyanobacterium | reverse complement strand
TTCTCACAATTCGCCGATTCCGTTGAAGCAATATCAGCCCGGTGAAATCAAGCGACTGGTTCCCGTTGTTACTCCGCTTGTTACTCCGGTTGTGGTTTTCGTTGCGACAGCGATCGAGCCATCAAGCGTTGAACCGACTGCCGAAGCGATTGTTGAGCTGACTGCCGAGCCTAGTTTAGAACCGACTGCTAAACCCACTGCCGAACCGATCGCATCCTCCCCTATGCAAGTTCTCCGCGAAACCTTAGAACGGCTCCGTATTGCCGACGAATCGGCGAAAAACCAGTACCTTCTCACGACCCAAGAACTCGCAACAATAGTCCAGCTCACCCCAAAAACCGTGTCTGCCCACAAGGACGATTGGGTTTGGCGCAGTTGGCTCATTTCCCGTGTCCGAGAAGAAAGTAACCAAACCCTGTGGCAATTGGAACGCATCGAAGATCTATAACACCTGCGATCGCATTAACCCCTTTCGTCCTCCAACCCCCACGATGCGGTTCACCAGGGTATCAACATCACAGATGACCCACTTCCCGCTAAGATAGAGGCCCTAAGCCCACCTCTTTTCAACCCTGAATATTAGCGCTATGTCAGACGAACAACAGTTCAGCCTCTTCGATGTCAGTGGGGAACCCTCCCCCGGAAGCGCCGCAAGTCCAAAATCCGCCAAAAAAACGGCTAAATCAGGTGAGCCGATCGCGCTTGAGTTTGAGCGATCGCAAATCCCGATCACCGCCAAGATGCCGATCCCACCGGGCACCTACCAGGACATGAACGACATGAGCGCCGACTGCGCCGAGTGTCACCGTTGCGAACTAGGCAGCACGCGCACAAATGCGGTCGTGAGCCGAGGTAATCCCAACGCGGACATCTTAATCATTGGAGAAGGACCGGGCGAAAATGAAGATCTTCAAGGCAAACCCTTTGTCGGGAAATCAGGCCAACTCCTCGACAAAATTCTCGAATCCGTCAAGCTCACTGAAGACGACATTTTTGTGTGCAACATTGTCAAGTGCCGTCCCCCCGGCAACCGCAAACCCAGCAAAGACGAAATGGAAGCCTGCCGTCCGTACCTGATGGAACAAATTCGGCTCGTCAATCCCAAGATCATCATCCTGACCGGAGCCTCCTCCATAGACGGACTCTTCCAAGAAAAATCCGTCGGCATCACCAAAATTCGGGGTCAGTGGCGAGACTGGAATGGCATCGCCTGTATGCCCATTTTTCACCCGTCCTATCTGTTGCGCAACCAATCCCGCGATCAAGGCAGTCCGAAATGGCTAACCTGGCAAGATATTCAAGAAGTGCGCCGGATGTTTGATGAACTCAAAGCCGCAGAAGCCTTTTAGAGATTTGCGTGGAAATCATCTTTTAGATGGAGGCATCCAACGCACAGTTCACCCCTTTCTATTCCACATGCTCAACGATCGCATCTGTCAGATCGGTGCCATGGAGATTGGCCTCACGAAGGTTGACACCCGAGAGGTCTGCGCCCGACAAATTTGCCCCTGCCAGATTCGCACCTTGAAGCTCGACGCCCCCTGGCCTCGCACCCTGAAAATTTGCCCCCCACAAATTGGCTCCCACCCAACAACCCGATGACCTAGGGTCGGTCCCTCGCATCTCAACTCCCGCCAAATCAAGCCCCACAAAACATCGCTCACCCCGATCGTACCGAGCCAGCATTTCGCGCAACGTCTCTTCAGATTTTTGTTCAATCAACGATTCAAATTTCATTTACTACGCCACATCGCATATTTTTGTTGTCGCATCGTCCTAAATGCAAACTCCGATGATCGGCTTGATAAAATTCAGCCTTAGATAGATCCTAAATAGAGACGGGTAGAGACAATAAAAAACCGACATCCTCCTGTCTAGAAGCTTGTCGGCCAGTCGTGTGTTCCCTGTTGATGACTCGGCTAAAGTTGAGTCTCCTGTATTATGTGTGAACATTTTCACTGAGAAAACATTTTTGATCACAGGATCGATGTGACATTGATCATTGACAACTTCAAATAGATAGGTTCTTGGAGAGATAACCTCTTGTTTTTCATTTTAGACGAGTAATTTTACTTAAAAAGTGTTTATGTCATTTTTCATCTTCCGTATTAATACTGTTTTATAAAGGAATTTTCAACTTGTGTCCCTTTGTGACGACTTTGTGTAGGGATAGAATATGCGATTGGGGTGTGTGCTCAAGCGATCGGACAAAAACGCTCAACAACTCGAACAAATACTTCCATCCCGATCGCAAGTGCCGTCTCATCAATATTGAACTGGGGATGGTGATGGGGAAAGATCAATCCTTTTTCAACATTCGATGACCCAACAAAAAAATAGCAGCCTGGAACCGCATTCAGGAAGTAAGAAATATCTTCTCCGCCCATCGTTTGGCAATGAGGCGTGACGCTCTCGGGCTGTGATACAGATGGGGTTGTAGACTGAAGGGGCTGGATCCCCATCTGTGCCCAATCTTCAGCGCACGATCGGACCAAGGCCGTAATCGTTGAATCGTTGATGACGGGTGGGTAGAGCTTGCGGTAGTTGAGCTGGTAGGTTGCGCTGTGCATCGTGCAGACGCCACTAATAATTTGTTCAATGCGACGATCGAAGTAGTCTGCATACTGAGGTTTAAAGTATCGCACCGTGCCACTGATTTTGGCGGTATCTGCGATGACATTGCAGGCGGTTCCGGCATGGAAGGTGCCCACGGTGACGACGGCAGAGTCGATCGGGTCGAGGTTACGGGCGACGATGGTCTGGAGGGCGGTGATAATTTGGGCGGTGATGACAATGGAGTCTATGGTTTGTTGGGGAATGGCTCCGTGGCCGCCGCGCCCGAGAATCGTGCAATCAAAGGTTTCAACTGCCGCCATGAGTGCGCCTTCGCGAACGCCAAGGGTTCCGATCGGAAGCTGTTGCCAGAGATGCAGGCCAATCAGCGCATCGACGTCAGGGTTATGCAAAGCCCCGGCTTCGATCATGGGCTTTGCGCCACCGGGACCTTCTTCTGCGGGCTGAAAAATAAACTTCACGGTGCCCGAAAAGGTATGACGATGGGTATTAAGATAGTGGGCGGTGCCGAGGGCTATCGCAACGTGGCCGTCATGGCCGCAGGCGTGCATTTTGCCGGGATGTTTAGATTTATAGTCGAGGTCGTTTTCTTCGTGAATGGGGAGCGCATCCATATCGGCCCGAATGGCGAGCACTGGTCCGGGACGATCGCCTCGGACGAGGGCTACAATTCCCGTTTTGGCGATGCCGATTTCGTGGGGAATGTCCCATTGGGTGAGCTTTTCATGAATAAACTGCGCCGTCAGGGTTTCGGCAAATCCCAGTTCGGGGTGCTGATGGATTTGTCTGCGCCAGGTCATGACTTGGGGATAGAGCGATCGAAGGGCTAATCGAACGTTTTGAAGGGCTTGGGCAGCGGCTTGGGCAGCGGGAAAGGTGGAAGCAACCATGGATTTATCGTTTCATCTGAATGCCTCCAATTCTGACACTTCTCACTGTAAAATTCTTACTCCAAAAGTCTCACTTGAATCTTCGACCATGCCCAGTAAAATAATAAATGAGTCCTTACGGTTTGGCGTTGGCCCTTTTTGCATGTACATCGATCTTGGTCCCTTCGCATTTGAAATTGATCCTGCTGCGATCGCAGGGGCGGCTCTGTGGTCCATGGGTCTATACTTAGGCCTGTCTCCCCAAGCGGGATCGCTCACCGAGCGCATCACTATTTGGATGGGCAATGCGGAGCGATCGCTTTACGCCACCCAAAAGGAGTTTGATGACAGCCGAACGGTTCGCGAAGCCCAAAACACGTTTTATTCGTCGCTGTTGAGTGTAATTCCCTTTTTGGTGGTGGGGACGGTGCTGAGTTTGGTGGTGAATGTGAGTTTGGGGGAGGATTGGGTGTTTAGTGGAGGATTGCTGACGGTGTTGACCTGTGGTGTGTACGATCTCGGTCGCCGTAATGATTTTTTTAATGACGAGGATGACGACGAGGATGAAGATTAATGGATTCTCAAAAAATTTCCGTCAAACTGCTCACGCGATCGCTGATTACAACGCTATGTGATGAAGCTCTAGCTTCCGATCGTAAACGTAAAAATTACAACTTTCATGAACATGCTGAAACGGTCCAGCGATTTCTAAATGTATTGCAGCTGGGAACGTATGTCCGTCCGCATCGTCATGTCAGACCGGGGAGTGTGAACGGGTTTGAGTTCTTTCTGGTGTTGCAAGGTTCGATCGGAATGGTCCTGTTAGATGATGACGGAAATGTGTTGCGTTGCGAGAAGTTAGAAGCGCGGGGTGAACAGTATGGGATTGAAATTCCAGAGGGAATCTATCACACGCTAGTGGTGCTGGAGCCAAATTCGGTGATCTTGGAACTGAAAGAGGGTCCGTATCAGCCTGCGTTGGATAAGGATTTTTTGCATCGATTTCCGGCGGAAGGGCGGGTTGAGTGCGGCGATTATGTTAAGACGTGGGAAGCGTTGTTTTAAAGCCGTTTATAGGAATAAGAAGCCCCCAGAATTGGGGGCTGGGGGGCCTCCGGTAGATTCGTATTCCCAATCATGCGACCGCCCGTCCTATTCGATCGGTTTGACGCTCATAATGCCCAGGGCGTCGGTCGGCAGGTACTTTTGGGCGGCGTTTTGGATGTCTTGGGGAGTGATGGCGCGAATCCGATCGGCGTAGCTAAACGCAGGTTCGAGGTCTCCCATCAGGGCATGGTAATAGCCATACAGGTTGGCACGATCGCTAGGGGTTTCGTTGCTAAAGATGAAATGGTTCGCCACTTGGGTGCAGATTTTTTCGAGTTCTTTGGGATGGACTAACTCGTTTTGTAGCACCTTGATGTGGCCAAGCAGGGCACGCTCAACTCGATCGATATTTTCAGTGGGCAAGTTCGCCGAAAGGGTAAACAACCCTTGATATTGATGGCTCATGTTGCTTGCTCCTACGCCAGAAACTAAGCCCTGAGTCTCTCTCAAATCCTGCACCAACCGTGCTGTGCGGCCCTGACTCAGAAGACTCGCAATGATATCGAGCGCGTAGGTTTCATCAAGGTTAACTAGTCCCGGCACGCGCCAAACCAGCATGAGCCTTGCCTGTTGAAGCGTTGGATCGTCGTAGCTGCGCCGCTCGATCGTGGTAAACACCGTCTCAGGGGCAAAGTTTCGAGGCCGATTCCCGTTCCGGGAGGCTGCGCCAACGGTGGCGGTAGGTGCGGACCAGCCGACTTGGTTAAGGCTTTTCTCGACGGTTGCAATAAGTTGATCGACGGGAAGATTGCCCACAGCGACAGCGGTGATGGCACTGGGGTGATACCACTTTTGATGGAAGGCTTGCATTTGAGACGGCTTCAGGGTCTCGATAACGCTTGTGGGTCCAAGGACGGGGCGATGATACGGGAGAGTCTGGAAGCCTAAATTAGAAAGCCGTTGGTAGTTGCGACGACGGGCGTTGTCGTCCGATCGACGGATTTCTTCTAGAACGACGTGACGTTCGCGATCGAAGGGATCAGCGTCGATCGTGGGATTCAGCAACACATCAAGCTGGAGGGGGGCAAGGTCGGCAAAATCCTGGGGCGCGGTGGTGATGTAATAGTGGGTGTAATCCTGACTGGTGGCGGCGTTGGTTATGGCTCCTCGGGCTTCGATGCGGGCTTCAAATTCGCCGCTTTTGAGATTTTGGGTGCCTTTGAAGATCATGTGCTCCAAAAAGTGCGCCATACCGTTAATCTCGTCACTTTCTAAAATCGACCCCACATTAAGCCAGAGGTTGAAGTTGACGGCATCAACAGGAAGCTGCTCGGCAATGATAGTCATGCCGTTGCTGAGGGTATGGAGGGTGGGGGCGTTTAGACGATTCCCGTTCTGGGAGGCTTGAATCGTGGCTGAGGGGATGGAGTTGGGGCGCAAAGCTGAAGTCATTCGTGGCCTTTGTGTTAGGAGGTGTGAGGATGCGAGTGGTTTCATTTTACCGGGTTATCTTGCGAAATGTTGGGGGTTTTGGGGGCTACTAGAATAAAGTCTGATACTAGAGGATGAATCCATGGACAGCTTTGTACTGGATGTTAGAAATATTTTTGAGTTATCCGATGAGCAGTTCTATCAACTCTGTCGTCGGCATCCTGAGATTCTTTTTGAGCGTAGTGCCAGTGGAGAGCTAATTATTATTCCTCCAACAGGTGGTGTTTCCGGGAATCGGAACTTTAGTTTGACGACACAACTGGGACGATGGGTCGATCGGCATCCTGAGTTGGGAGTGGGCTTTGATTCTTCGACTTGTTTTAAGTTGCCGAGTGGGGCTGTTGAGGTACTGATGAGTCCGCTGGAAGTGGATTGTTCTGCGGTGCTTCCAGGGTTTGTGCTTAAGTTGACCAGCACTTTATTAGGATAAGAATTCTCTTTCTGAAAACCGCAGGAGAATAAAATACCAAGTCTAGATTTTGCCAATACTCCATGGAGCCGATCGTTCCCACACATAAGCCCAACAAGATTGCTAAACTACTAACAGGTCCAATCAGCTTAGAACGAGACCATGGCACTCTATCCCCTTCAAGATCGCTACATCAGCCTCCTCACCGACTTTGGCTTCAAACGCATCTTCGGCACCGAACCGAACAAACGTCTGCTCATCGACTTCCTCAACACTATCCTCCCCGCCCATCATCACATCCAGGATCTCACCTTCAAAAACACCGAACAGCTTGGTAGCACGACCATTGACCGCAAAGCTATTTTTGATATCTATTGTCAAGCTCAAAACGGCGATCGTTTCATCGTCGAAATTCAAAAAGCCAAGCAAAACTTCTTCAAAGACCGCAGCATTTACTATGCCACCTTCCCCATCCAAGAACAAGCAATCAAAGGTGAATGGAACTACGAACTAAGCGCCGTCTATACCGTCGGAGTTCTCGATTTTATTTTTGACGATCATAAAGACGACGACACCTGTCTCCATGTTGTCGAACTCAAAAATCAACGTTGCGAAGTCTTCTACAAAAAGCTTAAATTCATTTACATCGAACTCCCAAAATTCAACAAATCTCTCGACCAACTCGACAGTCATTTTGACAAGTGGATGTTTTTGTTGCGACACCTTGCTGAGCTGACCGATCGACCCCAACCACTCCAAGAAGGAATCTTTCCAGAACTGTTTGCTGCCGCTGAAATTGCCAACTTCTCCCCAACCGAACAGGAAACTTACCAAAATAGTCTCAAATATTACCGCGACATGAATAATGTCGTTGATACCGCACGACAAGAGGGCATTCAAAAAGGCATTCAAAAAGGCATTGACCTCGAACGATCGCGTGTCCTAGAACGACAACGATCGCTCTTGCTGCGTCTGCTTTCCCGCAAGCTTGGAGAACTTCCTGACTCGGTGAAGAGCCAGATTGGGCAGATGTCAGTCGATCGGTTGGAGTTGCTCAATGAGGAATTTATTGATTTTACGAACTTGGATGATTTGATTCAGTGGCTCGATCGAATCTAGACTTCGTTAGAGTTGCTTTGGGAGCGATCGCTACTTCTCCGGATGTTAATCTATAGATTTAGCGAATTACCCGACTCTATATCCGATCGCATCAATACTCTATCCATTCGTAAAATTGAGGCTCTCAGCGAAGCCTTATTCGATTTTAAAGCGATCGAAGACCTAACAACCTGGCTAGAGACTCACTCAGGCTAAAGACACATGTGCTCGATCGCCCCAGAACTAGACCCCATTAGCCATCACTCAAGGAGACTCACAATGCGATCGCACATCATCACATCAGGATTAGCAATTGCATTAGCGTTCTCAGGGGTGATCGCTCCAGTAGTGGGACAACCGATCCGATCGATCGGACGATCGCACAGGTGGATAAAACGAGTGAACTCGATCGGGCTATTGTAGAAGGAACTCGATTATTTAAAGAAGGTAGCGCGGAATCCTTGAGAAAGGCGATCGGTCAGTTTGAGAAAGCATTAGAGTTAGCGCGATCGGCTCAGGCAAAAGATAAGCAAGCACTTTCGCTATTAGCTTTGGGCAGACTCTACGACGTATTGGGCGAAAAGCAGAAAGCACTG
Source organism: Synechococcales cyanobacterium (assembly GCA_043787035.1). Lineage (GTDB taxonomy): Bacteria > Cyanobacteriota > Cyanobacteriia > Leptolyngbyales > Leptolyngbyaceae > JAAFJU01. The sequence goes on along the minus strand of JAYVVL010000246.1, from coordinate 3,190 downwards.
GACTATTACAATCAAACCTTGCCACTTTATCGTGCCGTGGGCGATCGGGGCGGAGAAGCGACGGCCCTAAACGATATCGGTGTTGTCTACGACGATTTGGGCGAAAGGCAGAAAGCGCTGGACTATTACAATCAAGCCTTGCCACTTTATTGTGCCGTGGGCGATCGTAAGGGTGAAGCAATCACCCTTGATAGTCTCGGTAAGTAGGTAGCGCTAATTAAACTTACAACGGTTTCAAGCTGAGTAGGGGTTTCAGGTCATCCTGTTTTATGTTTAATTCACCTCACCTACTTATTATTCTTAACTCAAAGCAACCCGACGTCTCGATCGTCTTCTACAAACAATCCGTCAACCTCTACGAAGCCCTCCGCAAAGACATTCGTAAACTCCCCCGCGAAACCCAAGAAACCTACCTGATCGAAAACTACAGCGTCACCAACATCCTTGCCGCCAGCGTCACCAACACCGACGATCGCCTCCCCAAAAATCCCACCATCCTTGGCTTCGGACTCTCCCAAAGCACCACACTCACCAACCCCACCCGCAACTTCGGCTCCCTCCCCTTCGTCCCCTACGAACTCGACGCCATCATCCAGCCCCCCGCCAAAACCTCCGGCATCTTCCCCGGCCAAAAGTGGCTCGACCAAGACTTCACCCTCGATCGGCTCACCACCGGACTCCTAGACAAACCCAACATCCTCCACATCGCCACCCACGGCGAATTCCTCGACACCAACCCCAAAGGTTCCTACCTCGTCCTCGGCGACAACACCGCCTACCCCATCTCCCAAATCCAAAACTTGCGTAACCCTTAGCAACGTCCACCTCGTCGTCCTCAGCGCCTGCGAAACAGGCAAAGGCGGACGCGATCAATACGGGTCAGAAATTGCAGGAATCGGAGCCTACTTCCTCGGCGACCAAAGCCGAGTCAAATCAGTACTCGCCTCCTTCTGGAAAGTCAACGACCCCGCCACCAGCCTCCTTATGTCCGAATTCTACAAAACCCTCCCAAAACCTCTCCCACCCCTACTACTGGGCACCCTTCATCCTCATCGGCAACAGCCGATAAACCACCTCCAACCCCCAATTCTGGGGGCTATGAATTTCTTGCTCCCCCAGAATTGGGGGCGGGGGCAGTTCGCCAGGATTAACTACACTGCGATCGCAACATAACGCCCTAATTGATTCCCACATTGCTGAAAAACGTAATGCACCGCTCCAAACAGCGCATCCAAATCATAAATTGAATACGGGACAACATGTCGAGTAAACCGATCGCCCTCCAACTTCCCAAACTGCCAAGTCCTCCCATTTGATGCAATCCCAAAAACAACGATCGGAGCCTCTTGATTTAACCGTTGCGCCGCAATCATTTTCGAGAGACATTGCGCCCAAGCCGCTTCAAAATTGTCCAGTTTGGCTTCGACCAGTAGTAGATAGGGTTTATCAAAAACCACCTTACCCAGAGGCGATCGACGGGCAAGGATGTATTCGGGAAACCCCGTCAGCCGATTATCAAATGTTAGCGCTTGATGACTCCAGAGAATGAAATCTTGACGATAGATTTCCCACACTTCCTTCATAACCGGATAAATCAAATTCTCACAAATTGCATACTCAGAATTATCCACCATGCCATCCCGTAACATCAGCGCCAAATCCTCCCGAAAATAATCAGGAATCTGAAACGCAAGATTTTCCACGAAATCATCTTCGCAATATCGCACTTGAAACTCTTGCAAGACTACACCGGATCGTCTTAAACTCGCTCAAGGACATGATTCATCTTAAATCGGATTCTTGATCAGTCTAACGGTTTAAACCGCCCACTACCCAAACAACCGATCGATCGCACATCTAAAATTCGGTAACAGCGGCGAAGTCAAAACCTCTCCCACCAGTAACGTTTCCACTAATTTTAAAATCACCGACTGTCGCCGATACACCTCCACCTGCCGCACCCGCCAATTCAAAATCCAATACTCCTGCACCCCACGTTCAGCATAGAGCTTCAGCTTCATTTCCCGGTCACGCCGTTCATTCTCAGCCCCCGCCGACAACACCTCTACCATCAACTCCGGTGCGATCGTCAAATGTCCCGATTCATCCAGTCCTGACAACAACCGCTCACGACTAATCCACACCACATCCGGAATCACATTATCCGCATCACTAAAAATCAATCCCGGCGCTTGCACCGACTCGCCCAATTCCGTCTCCAAGGACCAATTTCTCAGTTCAGCATGAGCATTCCCACAAGCTCGCTGATGTCCCCAATGCGGTGCCCGAGTCACAAGGAGTTCTCCATCAATAATTTCATAACGATTGCTACTTTCCGGCAACAAATCCACATCAGCTCTGTTCCACCGGATCCGCTCTTCAGTTAAAAGTGAATTCATAAGAACTTCGGAAATAGGATACGAGTTAATTATATAAGCCTTATCCTAAAAAGAACGCTGTCAAACCCTGCGCAACCCCATGACCTTATCCCTTTACTCAACCCTCCAAAAACTCACTCCCACCGGATGATCGAAACCCGTCCTCCTCCGCGCTGCCGATCGATATCTCCAAACCCACTCCGAAGACCCTACCCAGCTTTTCGAGAGCCAAGATCCGATCACCCATTTCTGCCTGCGCTGCTTTATCTCCCACACGATTGTCACCACCGTCCGCAGCCTCGTGAACCAATACGGCACCAACTATCACTTCAGAGAAGAAGACCTCCTCCCGATCGTCCTTGACGACGACGGAACCCTCATCCCCAGCGTTGGCGTAGCCTCTCTTTTGGAGAATCGCTCCCTTGACGACCCTACTCTCCAACTTCCCCTAGAATCCGAACTCCCTGAAGACCCCAAGACCTCACCCAAATCGACTTCCTGACCCAATACCGTACTGCCCTCCAAGCCTATTACTGCGAACAACTTGCCATGGGCGACATTGCCATCCTGATTAGGGTACGCGGTCAAGATGTTAGGCGATTCCCACAGAAAAGACTACCGATTAGCAGGTTGGATCAAGATATCCTATTTAGGTAATTCTGGATTACGTTCCAATCTATCTTCAACATCACGCATTTCCTGTTTAGAGAGTAAGATGCCTTTTTTGTAGGTCTTGCTCTTCAACCAGACCTTGGGATGAATTCCCTTCCAAGTCATACTCTGTGCCCATCCTAAGAGGGTCTGAATATCCT
>JAYVVL010000245.1:0-4083 GCA_043787035.1 Synechococcales cyanobacterium | reverse complement strand
GTTCGTATTGTGAAAATGTAGTGGAGCGGCGGACCCCGTTTCGGGAGGCCCATTTGGCGGGGTTGCATCAGCAGAAAATTGATGGGGTGCTCGTGACCTTGGGTCCGACGAAGGATTTGACGAAGGTTTTTGGGATTTATGATGCAGAGAATGCAGCGATCGTGCGATCGTTGGTTGAAGGCGATCCGTATTGGGTGAACGGAATTTGGACCCAGTACGAGGTGATGGAATGGATTCAAGCGATCGGGTAGGGGCTAATCGCATTGCCCTAGTTCGCCAGGGAATGAATGCTTTCCTGAGTATGGGATAATTGATCACAAGAGTTCAATCGCGATCGACGGTCGTATCGACAATTTTAGGGAGAATATACCTTGGTAACTACAGGTAGTTTTAAAACCACGAAATCAGAAGAAATTTTTGCCGCTGCGCAGAAACTCATGCCGGGTGGAGTGAGTTCTCCCGTGCGAGCGTTCAAATCTGTGGGCGGTCAGCCCATTGTGTTCGATCGGGTCAAGGATGCCTATGCCTGGGACGTGGATGGGAATAAATATATTGACTACGTCGGAACCTGGGGACCCGCCATTTGTGGTCACGCTCACCCAGAGGTAATCAAAGCCATCCAAGCCGCCGCCGAAAAAGGAACCAGCTTTGGCGCACCCTGCGCACTAGAAAATGTCCTAGCCGAAATGGTGATTGATGCCGTTCCTAGCGTGGAGATGGTGCGCTTTGTCAACTCCGGGACTGAAGCCTGCATGGCCGTGCTGCGCTTAATGCGGGCCTACACGGGACGGGACAAGCTGATCAAATTTGAAGGCTGTTACCATGGGCACGCAGACATGTTCTTGGTCAAAGCGGGATCTGGCGTCGCAACGTTGGGCTTGCCCGATTCTCCCGGCGTACCGAAGTCCACCACTGCTGATACACTTACCGCGCCCTACAACAATCTCGAAGCTGTTCGGAAATTGTTTGACGAGAATCCTGGCCAAATAGCGGGCGTCATGCTAGAGCCTGTGGTGGGCAATGCGGGATTTATTGTGCCGGATGCAGGATTTCTGGCGGGACTGCGCGAACTAACGACGGCGAATGGGGCGCTTTTGGTCTTTGATGAGGTGATGACGGGTTTCCGGATTTCCTACGGTGGCGCTCAGGCTCGCTTTGGAATAATCCCTGATTTGACGACCATGGGTAAGGTCATCGGCGGTGGATTGCCGGTGGGTGCATATGGCGGACGTAGGGAGATCATGCAAATGGTGGCTCCTGCGGGTCCGATGTATCAAGCCGGTACGCTCTCGGGCAATCCGCTGGCGATGACGGCAGGGATTAAGACGCTGGAGTTGCTTAATCAACCGGGAAGCTATGAGTATCTCGACCGAGTCACAAGTCGTTTGATCAATGGCCTGCTGGCGATCGGCAAGGAAAAAGGCCATGCCATGTGTGGCGGTTCGATTAGCGGGATGTTTGGGTTCTTCTTCTGCGAGGGTCCGGTTCATAACTTTGAGGATGCGAAGAAAGCGGACACCGTGAAGTTTGGGAAGTTCCATCGGGGAATGTTGGAAGAAGGCATTTATTTGGCTCCGTCTCAGTTTGAAGCAGGCTTTACATCCTTAGCCCACACGGAAGCAGACATCGATCGAACTCTTGAAGCAGCCCGTACGGTGTTGTCTCAACTGTAATTTCTAGTTCCATTATTCTGATTGCCTCCGTCGTATTTTACAGCGGAGGTTTTTTAGGCTTGGGTTCTTTTTTAAGCTTCTCGATCGTCGGCAACACCACAATGCCGAGTAACCCAGTCACCACAGGAAACATCCAAATAACGCCATTACTGATCCAGGTATCGACTCGAATTCCAGTGGGAACATCGGGGTTGTAACGAACCAATATATAGTCCCCAGCCTTATACTGTTCATCCCAAAACAACCCAGAAACCGAGAGCGATCGGGGCGGAGTATTGGGCGCTTGTAAGATAACCACTGGATACGATTTTGTGAGTCCATAGCCATTGCTCACAGGAAGACTTGAATCAACCGTCAAAATAGCACGCTTTTCTTTGGTGAAAGCAGTGTACGTATTAATAAAAGAAACCGTGGAAAGCCCGAGTAAGGAGACAGAAAGAGTCATCCGAATCACAATCCATATAATCGTTATGGTAAGGTTCATCTCTTTTTGGCTCCAAGGAATAACAGCGATCGTAGCATTTTTGTATCATAGACGATCGCTGTAAAGATCTTACGCAACAACCGAATTACATTGAACAGTAATTTAGTTATTCGATCGCTAGTCGTTAACGCAGATTTTGGCCAATCCTGGATAATTGAAAGAGCAATTTATACAGGCGTTTTACAGAAAAGCAATCCTGACATGTAGCGCCCAGCGTCGCCACATACATCATTGCGTAAAACAAAGGCAACACTGCCGTAGGAATCGGGGTCGTAGAATTAGGAGCTAAAATCTCAGCCCCGACAAACCCTGCATTGACGATGTATTCCTTCAGTAATGGGACCATTGCGAGCACTAGCGGAATATTAGGCACAACCCTAGAGATTAGCCCAATCGTAAATAACAACACAATGCTTCCCAAAGCAATATTCTTTTCCAGAATTATCTCCAAAAACCCGGAAGCACTACTAATCACTCCAGTCTTCTGCAACACTCCAATCACCACAAAAATACTCATAAAAAATAGTATCGTACTCCAATCTACATCACATAAAATGTTATTAACGAAATCAATCCGACTACAGTGTGTGACCAGTAAACAAAGCACTGCACTTAACAGCGCGATCGTTACAGGCAAAACTGAAACCGGAAGCATTTTACCTACTACAAAGAACACTAAGACCAATAGAAAGATAATGGATTCGAGAATCAGGGCCTTGGGATACTGAATGGTAGGAAGCGGTAAATGATCCAGATTTGAAAGTTGAGTTCGCCAGATTTTTTTGAATAAAAACGGCACTATCACTCCATAAAACAGCCCTAGCGTCGTATGGCTTTTCGCGACATAGCCGATCGCCTGTTCTAGGGTCAAAATATTTAACATCACGAGCATCAAAGCTCCCAGCATGGCCGCAATAGTCAAATGGACCTATCCCAGCGTAATTACACCAATGACCCCTACAAAAATCATTAGGGATGCGATCGATTGCCACTGATCCAGTGTGTTCTCCGAGTGTAAGTCTAAAGGGTAAGCGCGATCGATTATGGGTACTCTAGCGGAATCTAACTATCCCGTAATGTACATCACACAAATCTCGTCTTCTATCGTCCTTTTCCTTACTATGCACCTAACACGGTGTTCATAACTGCCATGGCCTCCCCACACCCTAAACCTCAGAACCTGCAAGCTCGATCGATTCGTCGAAAACAAATTCAGCACCAGTTAGCGTTCTCATCTATTGTTACCGTTTTAGCATTGTCAGGTTGTGCTTCGGCACCGGATGAGTCGGATAAGCAGACTATTGCAGCGCCTGTGGTTCAGAAGGTTCCGGCATTGTTTTATGAAAGCACGGCTCAGTGCGAGGCGGATACCCAAAAACAAGAGGTGGATTATCAGGCAAAGCTTAAAGCTTACGAACTTAAAGCCTCCGAACTTAAAGCCTCTAACACCAAAAAATCAACCGTTGCACCCACAGCGCCTGCCCTGAGTCCATCGGATTGTGAAGCCCAAATGGCGGCGGCTAAACGCGAACACGATCGACATGCCCCCGTGTATCAGACCCAAGCTGAATGTGAAGCCGATCGTGTTCGCTGCGAAACTACCCCTGCCTATATTTCAAGCGGGGGCTATCGTCCTAGATTCGGAGGCACATACCTTTATCCTTACTGGACCGGAGCAAGCAGCAACTATGCCGGGGAGGGAAATCGGGTATACCCACCTCACACGGTATATGCGGGGAGTACGCCTAGGGAGGTGATTACGCCGGAGGGCAGTGTTTTACAGAATAATCGATCGGGCGCAGTCAGTGCTCCGCAGCCAACGGGAATTGATGCTCCGACGCGTCCTGCGGGATATTCGGCGCAGGGTACCATTACAGGGAGAAGCCGATCGGGGTTTGGGTCAACGTTTAAGAGCACTGGGTCTGG
>JAYVVL010000244.1:0-4089 GCA_043787035.1 Synechococcales cyanobacterium | reverse complement strand
GGACTAGACTTGCCGACCGAAGGCGTGGTGATGTTGCAGGGTGAAAAAATCCTGCGCCCTGGTCCCGATCGGATGGTGGTTTTTCAGAACTATTCACTCCTTCCTTGGCTCACCGTGCGCGAAAACATTCGTCTAGCCGTCAAGAATGTTCTGGTCAATCAATCGAAGGAGGAGCAGGATGCAATAGTCGAACAACACATTGATCTCGTAGGCTTACGCCATGCTGCGGACAAACTACCCGATCAGCTATCCGGTGGGATGAAACAGCGTGTGGCGATCGCCCGTGCATTATCCATTCGACCTAAGTTACTACTGCTGGATGAGCCGTTTGGGGCGCTAGATGCCTTGACGCGCGGCAACTTGCAGGAACAACTGATGAAGATCTGTGAGGCCAACAAAGTCACAGCAATTATGGTGACGCACGATGTTGATGAAGCAATCCTGCTCAGCGATCGGGTGGTGATGCTAACCAACGGCCCAGAATCAAACATCGGTCAAATCTTAACTGTGGACATTCCCCGTCCCCGTAAGCGCATGGAAGTGGTCAATCATCCCCACTATTACAGCTATCGCAGTGAAATAATCTACTTCCTAAACCAACAGAAATTGGTGAAGAAGTTACGATCGCGTAAGCAAACTATTTTGGCCAAGCATGGGCTGGAAAAGGTAAACCTCGAAATCGGTTTCTTGCCATTGACGGCCTGTGCGCCGATCGTGATTGCCAAGGAAAAAGGGTTCTTCACCCATCACGGGTTAGATGAAGTGAACTTAGTCCGGGAATCAAGCTGGCGTGGGATTCAAGATGGCATCGCTGGAGGATATCTTGATGCAGCATTGATGCCCTCGGGGATGCCTGTGTGGATGACAGTGGGAGGGATGGACAACAAGCCCATTCCTGTAGCGACATCGCTTACCATTACGCGCAACGGAAACGCGATCGCCCTTGATAAACGCTTTGCCGATCAAGGGGTTCGGACCCTAAGCGATCTCAAGCGATTCTTGCGGGAAACGCCGGACAAAAAACATATTTTCGGCGTGGCCCATGTCGCATCGTCACACAACTTATTGCTGCGCTATTGGCTTGCGGCGGGTGGAATTGATCCGGATAAAGAGGTTGAAATTCTTCCTTTGCCGCCTGCACAAATGATTGCCAACTTGCAGTCAGGAACAATAGATGGCTATTCGATCGGTGAACCCTGGGCAACACGAGCTGTGGTAGAAGGGATCGGTTATGAAATTGCAACAGATATCGAAATATGGGATGGACATCCCGGTAAAGTGCTGGGCGTTCAGGAAGAGTGGGCTTTGAAATATCCCAATACCCATGTGGCCTTGGTCAAAGCGTTGCTCGAAGCCTGCAAGTATTGTGCTGATCCAGCCAATCATGCGGAAGTTAGAGAAATCCTATCTCAAGCAGAATACCTAGCGATGGACCATGAATACATCTACCTCAGTGATGAACAGCAGGCCACTTGTAGCGTAACGAATGACAGTCGTCAATTGTCACATCACATCTTCTTCGGTGGGTCGGCCAATCGTCCTAGTCGAACCGAAAACCTATGGTTCATGACACAGCTAGCCCGTTGGGGAGATATTGCATTCCCTCGCAATTGGGTGGAAGTTCTAGAACGGGTCTGTAAAGTAGGTGTCTTTAGTATTGCAGCGCGGGAGTTGGGTCTTTCCGAACTCGCAAACTATAGTCGCGGCGCGATCGACCTCTTTGATGGTCATAAGTTCACGGCTGATGATCCAATCAGCTATTTGAACAATCTTGAAATTAAGCACGACGTATACATGGCAGACGTAGTACTGGATGTCCCGATGCCAAAAGCAGCTTAGGAATAAGAGCCGGAATTTCCTCAGCCTAACCCTCTCCTGTAGGGGAGAGGGAGCTAGAGTCCATTTTTATAGCCATAGGAGCGCATGATGCAAACGCTAAAAACAACGAATAATGCGATGTCTACTACAACCACCCGACCCGTCATAACCGCGCCCACAGAGAATGGCTTTCTGGAAATCAAGAATGTCAAGAAAAGCTTTCCAATCGCCGATGGGGGCGAATATGTCGTTCTTGATGGCGTCAACCTGACGGTGCAGCAGGGCGAATTCATCTGTCTCATCGGGCATTCCGGCTGCGGCAAATCTACCCTGCTCAATATGGTCAGCGGCTTTTCCAAGCCGACTACAGGTACCGTTACCCTAAAGGGCAAACCTATTGAGGGTCCCGGTCCCGATCGGATGGTGGTCTTTCAAGGCTATGCACTACTCCCTTGGCTAACGGCTTATGAGAATGTTTACTTAGCCGTTAATTCGGTCTATCCGGATAAGTCTAAGGGCGAAAAAGATGAAATTGTCATTGCTCACCTGAAAATGGTTGGACTGATGGAAGCAAAGGACAAAACGCCCCCCCAAATTTCGGGGGGGATGAAACAACGGGTGGCGATCGCTCGCGCACTATCTATTCGTCCTGAGGTATTGGTGCTTGATGAACCCTTCGGTGCATTGGATGCCATCACCAAAGAAGAACTGCAAGAGGAACTGCTGAAGATTTGGAATAACACGCGCAATACGGTTTTGATGATCACCCATGACATCGATGAAGCGTTGTTTCTCGCGGACAAAATTGTGATGATGACCAATGGCCCATCGGCGGAAATTGGGGAAGTGATCGAAGTTCCTTTCAATCGTCCGCGCGATCGGGCACGCATGATGGAAATGCCGGAATACTATAAAGTCCGCAACTACGTATTAGATTATCTGTATAACCGTTTTGCCCACGATGTCGATTAGGCTAAATAATGAAGACAAGCGAAACGCCCGATCGCCGAGACGTCGTAATCTCAGCAATCGGGCGTTTTTTAGCATCGCTATATTTATGTATTCTTAGAGAAAGAGGAGTCGGTTCGCGATACACTGGGCCACGATAGGTGAGATACCATCCCTATTCGTCCATTATCGTAAAAGCTGGAGCGTTCCCTGATGGGCATGGCTGTTGGAATGATTGAAACGGTGGGATACCCGTCTGTGCTGGCAGCGTCCGATGCTATGCTTAAGGCTGGGCGGGTGGCGCTGGTGAACTACGAAAGTTGTGCGAGTGGTCGTTATATGGTGTCCATTCGGGGTCCGGTTTCAGAGGTTCGATCGGCGATGGAAGCTGGAATCGAACGGGTGAAGGCGATGCCCGGTGATGCAGAAGTAGTCACCCATGTAATCATCCCAAATCCCCCCGATAATCTCGAAGCCGTGTTGCCCATTGGCTATACCGCCCTAGCGGAACCTTTTCGGATCTAGCATTTGCTGACCGGATTAGGGTAGATTGATGTGAATTGGATGGAACCGTTTTTCTTAGGAGCGCAAGAATGCCACAGGCAGTTGGATCGTTAGAAACGAAAGGGTTTCCCCCCGTATTGGCGGCGGCGGATGCAATGGTGAAGGCCGCGCGGGTGACTCTAGTGAGCTATGTTAAGGCGGGAAGTGCGCGCTTTACGATTAATATTCGCGGAGATGTTTCGGAAGTGAAACGGGCGATGGAAGCGGGTATTGAAGCCGCTCAGAATACGCCAGGTGGTGTTTTGGAGACGTGGGTGATTATTGCGCGGCCCCATGAAAATGTGGAGGCGGTGATGGATATTGAGTACACCGAGGCGGTGGAAGTCTTCCGAGAGTCTGTCAATGGTTATAGTCGATTAAACAGTGCTCCTCGCGGTTAAACCCGTTTTGTTAGAGCGAACTCGCGATCGATCGGGGCGGGTTCGAGAATTTGTGATGTATTGGGAGGATTGGGATGACAAAGGCAGTTGGGTCACTAGAAACGATCGGATTTCCGCCCGTGTTGGCCGCATCCGATGCAATGGTGAAAGCCGCGCGGGTGACGTTAGTGAGCTACGTGCGGGCGGGAAGTGCGCGCTACACCATTAATATTCGCGGCGATGTGGCGGAAGTGAACATGGCGATGCAGGCTGGGGTCGAAGCGGCTCAGAAGACGGCGGGGGGACATTTGGTAACGTGGGTGGTGATTCCGCGTCCCCACGAGAATGTGGAAGCGGTGATGAGTATTCGCTACAACGACAAAGTGGAAGGGTTTCGTCG
>JAYVVL010000243.1:0-4092 GCA_043787035.1 Synechococcales cyanobacterium | reverse complement strand
TTGATTAGTGCCGTAGACTACTCAGCGTTAATCTGCTTGCGGATCAGGGTCCGGAATGCCCGTGAGGCTTGGGGTTCTTCTTGGGGCAACATGTGACCGGCTAGAAGCTGAAAATCAAGCGCTGGAATCAATGCGCTGCTGGAGCATTCACGGTAGCCCGACTGGTCTTCGCGAAGTTGTTGAACAACAATGGTCCCGGCTTGCCAAACCCAGACTTCCAAGACTCCTAACCCTTGATAGATGTTCATTTTGTCAATTACACCGCTCGTCAAGACCACCTCGATCGCAATGTCTGGAATGTCCTTGCGATCATTTATACAGTAGCTTTCATCGGCTTCCAATCCGCGTCCTCGAAAGGTTGCAGACCCGGTGCTGTAGAGTGAAATATCGGCTTCGATCGCATAGATTTTAAGGAGATGGGCGATCATCTTCTGGATAAGACATGCGCAGTCGAGGACGATTGCCTACGGTTGCAATCAACGTTTCATACTGCTCCCAACTGACGGCACACAGATGGATGCGGGGTTCTGCAAGGTTTAAATTTGCAGTTTCAACGAGATGGGTCGAGGGAATATCAAGGGTAACGCTCATCAATAGACTCCAAGCATTGAACCAAGCATTCCTAGTGCAATCAATTCTATGCAGCTTCCTTTTTCTTTTCCTTCAATCGTTTTTTCTCCGCTTTGAGAAGTGCTATTGCTTTTTGTTTTAGCGGTGCATGACGATCGGCTCCTTCGTAGGTGTAGCGATCGAAGCCTTGCTGGCGAATCAGGGTTTCAATATTTTTCACGCGTTCTTCAGATCCGGGATGGGTCGAAAGCCATTCCGGAGGGCGAGACTTTTGACGCTTTAGTTCTTCCTGTTCTAGTTTCAACATCAGACTTCGCAACCCATCCGCCGCATAGCCCCCGCCTACCAAAATCCGCGTCCCAAAGTCATCGGCTTGACGCTCCATCTCTCGGCTGTAATTGAAGGCAACAATATCGGTGGCTAGTCCGCCTGCGTAGGGAATATAGCCCAAGATACTGGCGATAAAGTTTCCCTGCGCCATCAATTGAAAGCCATGGGTCAGCGCGGTATGGGAAATTTCGTGGCCCAGCAATCCCGCAAGTTCTGCTTCGGAGTCGGTCTTGGCGATCGCTCCAGCATTCACAAAAACCTTACCGCCAGGAAGAGCGAATGCATTAATCGTCTCATCTAAAATTACCGTGAACTCATAATCAACATCTTTCCGTCCAGCAATCTTAGATAGCTTCATTCCAATTTCATTCACGTAGGTATTCAGCGCTTCATCTTTTGAGATTGGAAGCTGTTTTTTAATTTGATTTGCAACGCTTCTACCTACGCCAGATTCGCCTTGAAGGAGTGAGATTGCGCTTTGTGCAGCCGTGAGGGGTCCTAGCAATCCTCCCGTTAGCACCGTCCCGATCGCTCCAGTAATCACATTTCCAATCACGGCATTGTTGATCTTGCGACGAAGCGTCTTGCGATATTGATCTAAGTTGTCGTCGGCTAGCTGAGTAAATTCGGGAGCTTCGGCTGCGTTGGCTTTCAGGAGTGAAAACTGGCGCGCGGCAATGGAGGCATCTAAATACTTCTCAACTTTAGCGAGTTGGGTAATGCGAGTTTTCTGAAGGTCGGCATTGTTTGGATATTGGAGGGCTAGGGCTTCGAGTTGTTTGAGGGCGTCTTCGGGTTGACCCGATCGATCTAGAATTTTGGCGCGCAGGGTTTGGCCGGGAAGGAAGTTAGGGGATTCTTTGCTAAGAAGATCAATGGCGACGATCGATCGCGATTCCATATTTTTTGCAAAGCCTTCGGATGCCTCTCGCCAATACACTTGAGCGGCGGGAGAAAGCTTTTCGGGATCAACGATGGCTTCAGGAACGGGTAACGCGGGCTGTGCTTGGGTAAAGACTGTTTTAGCTTGCTTATAAAAGACAGCCGCTTCGGCGGGTTTCCCAGCTTGGAATAGACGATCGCCTTCAATAAGGTTGGCCATTCGTGCAGCATCTTCGGCTTTCTCGGCTTTTGTTCTCACCGGAATGAAGGGGTCTTCTGGAATGTCTAATTTTGGCGTTTCGGTCGGTTTCGGTTGGGAAACAGGCAATGGGCGGATGTCGTCTGCTATGACGGGAACCGGTTCAGCGATCGCTTGAATCGTGAGAACTTGCACCACCGGAATCAGGCATCCTAGCAGAAATGGCAACAGACGACGCACGATAAAGCGACCGATCTGAGCATGAGAGAGCGGACCAGTCGGGGTTAAAAATCGCATTAATTTACGGGACGCCTCTACATACAAATTAATCGGGCCAATCAATCGGGGGACGATCGAATGATTAATAATTGGGGCAATCTTGGTCTTGCTATGCGATCGCTCGGGTGTCCAAATCGGGCGGCACATCCTGCCACCGACCATTTCCCACGGCTCGAATGGCCTCTTTCAGAACCACATCGCCCGTGTAAATTGCACGACCGACGATCGCACCCGTCACTCCGATCGCTTCTAATCCCAACAGACTGAGCAAATCCGTCACCGAACTCACGCCCCCCGATGCTATTACAGGAATGTCGATGTGGGTGCAAAGTTCCCGAAGCGCATCTAAATTTGGCCCTTGCATCGTTCCATCGCGGTAAATATCGGTATAGATAATCGCTGCTGCCCCAAAGTTGGCCATGCGTTGCGCGAGTTCAATGGCTTCAACTTCGGAGGTTTCGAGCCAGCCTTTAGTGGCGACTTTCCCATTTCGCGCATCGATGCCTACGATAATCTGCCCCGGAAATTCAGCGCAAAGTTCACCGACGAGTGCTGGTTTCTCAACAGCAACGGTTCCTAGAATCGCACTTTTTACGCCTAGGGAGAGCAGTTGGGCCACTCGGGAGCGATCGCGCAGGCCGCCGCCCACCTGAACCGGAATATCGAGGGCTTCAACAATGCTTGCGATCGCACCTAGGTTAATCGGCTCCCCCGTCTTCGCCCCATCCAAATCCACCAGATGCAGTCGGGTTGCTCCTTGAGCCTGCCATTTCTTCGCCATCGTCACCGGATCTTCGCCAAAAACTTCCGACTGGCCGTAGTCGCCTTGATACAATCGGACACAGTTGCCGCCAAGAAGATCAATTGCTGGGATGACTTCCATACTGAATTGCCTTGAGAGAACAGGTTCTAGAGTAACCGATCGGACTCAATGGATTTCAATTCAATCTAAAGTTAGCGCTGCATCAGGAATATGAGCGTCAGAAAGAAAAAACGCGTGAGGTAAGGGACGAGTCTTACCTTGATTCAATTCATCAAAAGTGTCGGGATAAGGGAAAGAACTAATGCCATTGCGAGATTTTTCAGAAATTGTTGAAGCTAGAGTTCAACGCGATCCTAAGTTCGCAGCGGTATTGCTAGATGAGGCGATCGCGCTGTTTTGCAATGGGGAGCCGGATGTAGCGCGGTTAGTGTTGCGGGATTTGGTCGATGGGACGATCGGGTTTGCGTGACTAGCGGCAGCGACAGGATCTGGGGGTGGAAATTCAGGTGCAGACGGTGGCCTGTGCATAAGCGCGATCGGCATGTGAAAATGATTCGGAATATGCTCCGAAGGCTGGCATAAACGTTTCATACTTCCTCAGCCTACCATTTACGACATTTTGTTATTGATTACCGATACCAAGTAAGGTGAGACCACCATGATACATATAGTTACATAAGACGTAATAATTTAGGCGGCCTAAATCTAGATTACTTTTTCATGTGGGTCTAATTAGTTTAATCAAGGATTTTTATGATGTCTGCTAGTACTTTTCGTTCAATTTCCCTTTCTCTCTTTGGACGTAAGCCTTCAAGGGGTCTAGCCTTGGGGCAATAAAGACGGCATCGTTGTCCCAAAACGAGAGGCCCGACAAGCTAGGGTTAAGAACTCAAGAACATCGCGTTCCTGAATATTCAACATCGTCACCACCGTTAAAATTCGCGACACAAATTGACTGCCCGCTTCTGACTGACTGCCAAAACTGAGCCGTCGCCAAATCACAGCAGGTCTGACCGGGCTTGCTCCGCTGCATTATTTGTGGGTTCTACGCCGGGATGATGGGCAAAGG
>JAYVVL010000242.1:0-11325 GCA_043787035.1 Synechococcales cyanobacterium | reverse complement strand
GGAGAGGGGAGCCGGATTCAAAAATCGATCGCAGGCCAATTTTGCTTAATCCAACGGAACCTTAAAGACCCAATCCGCATACTTCGCATCTCGGTTCTCTGTAATCGCCATCACCTTTTCACGTAACTTGTCAGTAATCGGTCGATCGCGCCCCAATTCATACATCTCAATCTTCTTCACAGGCGTAATCTTCGCAGCGGTCCCGCTTAAGAACACCTCATCCGCAATAAATAGCTCCGACTTATCCACCGGGCGCTCAACAATCGGAATCCCCAAATCACGGGCGATCGTCAAAATGCTATCGCGCGTGATCCCTTCAAGGATATCTTGGTCAAATCCCGGTGCAATCAGCGTGCCATTCCGCACAATGAAAATATTCATCCCCGACGCTTCACTCACCTTGCCGCTAGAGTTCAGCAAAATCGCCTCATCAAACCCCGACTCCACGGCTTCAGTCTTCGCCAAAGACGACGTAATATAAGCTCCACTAATCTTTCCTCTAAGCGGCAAGCTGCGGTCCTCTTGACGACACCAAGAGCTAATCCGGCAACTCACACCATCCGGCGACAGATAATCTCCCAGCTCAATCCCATAGACAAAAAAATCTTTTTCAACATTGTGCAGGCGAGGCGCAATCCCCAAACCAGACGTATAGACAAAAGGCCGAATATAAAATGAGGTCGTAGGTTTGTTTTTCTTAACAAACTCAGTAATCGTCGCCTGAATCTTATCTGCCGGAAGATCGAAATTTAATAATCGCGCACTGTTACTCAAACGAGCAGCATGTTTGTTGAGCCGGAAAAGCAAAATTTGATTAGGGTTTGCCGGATCCGGTAAACCCCGCAAGCCGCCAAAGGCTCCCGTGCCATAGTGCAACGCGTGGGTCGCGATCGAGACATTGGCGTCTTTAAAAGGCACAAACTGGTTTTGGAAATACGCGATCGGGAGGAAGTTATCCATAGGAGTTAGCCAATAATTTTAGAGGTAGGGGTTTCATTGACCCTATAATGTCTCACAAAATTAGGTCGTGCAAAATTCTTGCCTGATTTAGATCTCACGAAATCAGGTTGGACAAAACCCGGTTTCAAAAAATAATTTGACACCTGATCCACTTCCTGTTGATAATTGAAGGCTGTTGAAAACTTTATTATTGTTTTTGAAGACCCTTGGCTAACGTAGTAGTGATTGGTGCCCAGTGGGGCGATGAAGGAAAAGGTAAGATCACCGATCTGTTGAGTAACTCAGCAGACGTTGTGGTCCGCTACCAGGGTGGAGTGAACGCTGGGCACACCGTCGTGGTCAAGGATCAAACCTTCAAATTGCATCTCATTCCGTCGGGTATCCTATACCCAGAAACGGATTGCATTATTGGCAGTGGAACGGTGATTGATCCCAAAGTGCTGATTCAAGAGCTGGACCAACTGGCCCAACTCGGCGTCAGTACCCACAACTTGATGATTTCGGAGACGGCGCATGTCACCATGCCCTACCACCGACTTCTAGATGTGGCTGTCGAGAAAAGTCGTGGGAGCCAAAAGTTGGGCACCACAGGACGCGGAATCGGTCCAACGTATGCCGATAAGTCCGAACGATCGGGCATTCGCGTGTTGGACATGATGGATAAGGAGTCCTTTGGGGATCAGGTTCGGTTTGCCGTGGCGAACAAGAATCTGATCTTAGAAAAACTCTACAACCTACCGCCATTGGATCCAGAAGAAGTCATTGCGGAATACTTACAGTATGCCGATCGATTGCGTCCCCACGTTGTCGATAGCTCTTTGAGGATTGCGCAAGCCATCCAGAAGAAACGTAATGTCTTATTTGAAGGCGCACAGGGCACGTTGCTTGACCTCGATCATGGTACGTATCCCTATGTCACCTCGTCTAACCCGGTTTCGGGTGGGGCTTGTGTGGGAGCGGGAGTCGGTCCGACCATTATCGATCGCGTGATTGGCGTCGCGAAGGCTTACACCACCCGCGTTGGTGAGGGTCCATTCCCGACCGAACTAGACGGGGATGTGGGCGAGCTGCTGTGCGATCGGGGTGCAGAATTTGGCACAACTACAGGTCGTCGGCGTCGCTGTGGCTGGTTTGATGCGGTGATTGGTCGCTATGCAGTGCGGATTAACGGTCTAGATTGTCTTGCCATTACGAAGCTTGATGTTTTGGACACGCTTGACGAAATCAAAGTCTGTGTTGCCTACGAAATTGATGGCGAACGCTGCGATGATTTTCCGACCAATGCGAAGGCGTTTGGTCGCTGTGTGCCGATTTATGAGTCTCGTCCTGGCTGGAGGACTTCGACGGAAGAGTGCCGAACTTTGGATGATTTGCCGAAGCAAGCGCTTGACTATCTCAAGTTTCTGGCAGAGTTGATGGCTGTGCCGATCGCGATCGTTTCGCTAGGAGCGGGTCGAGATCAGACCATCATCGTAGAGGATCCCATTCATGGACCGAAGCGTGCGTTGCTGTATGAACATGGCACACCGCATTTGACGACGTAGAGTTTGCACCCGTGGATTTTACACAAGACTAGTTACAGAAGACATCAAAGAGTAGGCAAAGATTATGGCATTACAATTTTCGATTGAGGCAGCTAAGCGCGTTGAAGGCAGCAAGGCAAAGGCATTGCGTCGCGGCGGCAAAATCCCAGCCACCATGTATGGCCATGATGGTGCGACTTCAGTCCATCTCACCATAGATGCAAAGGCGGCTGAGTTCCTAGTACGGGATGCGGGTCGGGGAGCTACGGTGGAATTGAAGGTTCCTGAGATGAGCTGTGTGACGGATGCAAAAATTCAAGAGGTGCAAGTCCATCCTTGGAAAGCGAACATTTACCACATTAGCTTTTTCGCAGCTAAAGGCTAGGAAGATTTTTCCAGTTTTAGAATGAATGAGAGACTCTCTTTTCCTAGTTTTGGGAGAAGAGGGTTTTCTTATAAGGGCGCGATCGGGATAACAAATGTTGCGATCGGACCATTGCAGTCTAGAATAACAGCCTAATTCATTGTGCTTTTTATCACAAATCTGCACCTGACCTAGCTGTTTCTACAACTTTTGCCAATCCTTCAGCCATGTCTCGCCTCTCTTGCACGATTGAATCCATTCTTTACCTCAAAGCCCAGCCGTTGACATTGACGGAATTGGCAGAGTTGGCGCACTGCGATCGCGATGAGGTTGAAGAGGGATTGTTGGAATTGATGTCGGATTTTTCCCATCGGGAGACGGCGATGGAGGTGGCGGAGACGTCAGATGGTTATTGTTTGCAGTTGCGGCTGGAGTATCAGGGAATGGTACAGCAGATTATCCCAGCGGATATTGGAGTGGGCGCACTGCGGACGTTGGCGGTGATTGCGATGAAAGGTCCGATTATTCAGACAGAGTTAATTAATCTGCGAGGATCAACGGCCTACCATCAGGTGCAGGAACTGGTGGAACAAGGTTTTGTACGGAAGCGGCGCAGGTCGGATGGGCGATCGTACTGGCTCCAAGTAACGGAGAAATTTCGACAGTATTTTCAGCTTAATCAGATGGCCCAAGATGGCATTGCTGACCCGTTCGGGCGAGCGACCAAGGCGGCAGCAGCAATGGAATCGGAGTTTTTAGACGAGGAAGAGGCGCGCGTCGTGCCGGAAGCGGGAGAGATTCCAGACACCATTGAGGGGACGTTGAGGGACGATCGTTTGTCGGAGATTGAAAAAGAGATGGATGAGGCTATTGAGTTTTAGGGCGTTTTTGGGATGACCGATAGTGAAAATCAAAGGAAAAAAGTAGAGACATACTGGCCATTAGAAGGACTCACAGATTTGGGATTTTTGCACTGTCAAACTGTAGCTAGGGTCGAAACTAGATTTCTTCTTCTTGTTGTACGCATATCTCTACCTTTTCGCTTCGTTGCTTGTCCGCCTCGGAATGAATTCTAATGTGGGATGTTGGACCCACGCGCCAAGGCCAACACATGACGGACAGATGTCCTAAAATAAATGAAGATCTTGACCTTGGACAACTCGCGATGACCACTCAAAACCCTGCTTCGGAACAACACTTAGAACCCGCAGAGATACGCTCTGAAGCTGAACTACAGAAAAAACTGAAGGAATTTCTTCAGCAGCTTTCGCCTGAACAATTGCATGAACTCGCAGAGTTCGCGGGGTATTTGGCAGAATCAGAGGGCGAAACGATTACGCAAGAACTATTGGCCATTCCTGGCTTGCGATCGCAACTCAAGCCCACCCCGCAGCAACCCGAAAGCCTCACCTCGCCCTCCGATCGCCCGTCCAATCCCGCACAATGACACGGATCACCCTGATGGTCTCTTTTTCAACTTTACCGACCTTAGCCCTTGCAAAGCAGCCCAGAGTTTGGTAATTTAAATGTATCGAGAGCGACAAGCTCTAGTCCCCGTGCCCCCATCGTCTAGAGGCCTAGGACACATCCCTTTCACGGATGCGACGGGGATTCGAATTCCCCTGGGGGTATATTACAAAAAGCGAAATTGAACAGCAGGCTTGCTTCTTGGGGTTCAGTTTACTAAGGCGTCTATTTTTTCGATCGCTTCAACGAGTCTGTACCCAGTTGGATAGTCACATCAGACTCTAGATCGCCCGTACTTTCCATCCGGATTTCACCATAGCCCAGCGCTTCTCGAATAGCGGCTGCGCTTTTACCGTCGCCCTGCTGCGCCACAATTCGGGTCACACTCAGCGGCTCATTCCATGGTCCACCGAGGGCAGCATTGCTATAGCCCGACTTCTGTAAGCCTTGGAGCACGGACTGGACATGGGTTGGCTGCTTGGTGCTGTCTTGAATCGTGACGCGGAGCTTGTTCATACTGGTATCGCCGTTGTCTTCGGGTTGCCCAAACTCAAAATGCCGCGCCATCATGTCTTTAATGCGGCGCTGACTCGGAAGCCAGTAGCTCGCGTCAAATTCGCCGGGATGGCTAAACTCACCCGGTACCATCAGCATTTGGGTATTCAATCGATTGGTCTGAGCGGCATAGCCGACTAAAGCCACAATTTCTTCAACAGAGAGGTTCGTATCCAAGTGCGACTGGATGACGGATAGAATCGCCGGGAGCCGGGTCACGGTCGCTGGGTTTAATGCCTGTTCCATCAGCGATCGCATAACCATTTGCTGGCGCTGAATGCGTCCTATATCACCATATTCGTCTTGGCGAAACCGCAGGAGCTGCAAGGTCTGTGCGCCGTTTAGTTTTTGGCGGCCTTCTTTGAGATTGATATAAAGATGCTGGCTGTCATCGCGATACTTCATATCCTTCGGAACGTGGACCGTTACCCCGCCAAGCGCATTGACGAGGGCTTCGACGCCTTGGACATTGAGCGTGAGATAGCGATCGATGCCCACGCCCCCGAGGAGTTCGCTAGTCGCCCGTGCCGCTAGGGGCGGTCCCCCAAAAGCATTGGCTGCATTTATTTTCGTGACGCCGTGACCGGGAATCTCCGTGCGAGTGTCCCGAGGAACTGATAGTACGCTGACCTTATGGGTTTCCGGGTTGAACCGGACGAGCAGCATGGTGTCCGTTAGGCCCTCAAAGGAATTGACCAACGCCTGATATTTTGAATTTTTTAGGTTATCCGGTATGTCATTTGTGTCTCCGGTCGTCACCTTGGCCCCAAGAATCAGGATATTTACCGAACGGGTCAATCCTGGTAACTTCAAACTGCTTTGGCTGGCGATGCCACTGCGGTTAAAAATCGAGGCTTCAGAGGCTGAAAGCTTTCGCTGCATCAGGGGCGTACTGGACAGCGACACCGCTAAAAGCGCACCCGCTGTTGCAGATAGCATCGCGACGCCTGTCAGACAAAGCACGAGCCAGGTAAATCGACTATTTCCGCTTTTCTTAACGACCCGTTTTCCCGTGGGGCGCGAAGGTGGCTTTTGACCCGATCGAACAGACACATCTTTACCCTGTCCCTGAGGGACACGCTTTTTTGCTGAAACGGGGCGCTTTCTAACGGTTCTCACGCAAGTTCCTCATCACACACTAAATCTAAACATAGATGGCCCAAGCCCTAAAGCTGATGCATATTAACAGGATTCTTTAGAATTGAAATGTTCTTTCTAGCAATAATGATAATGCCGCTTAACGAAACCAGTCCATCTATCGTCCCGCTGCTCCGCATCCCCCAATGGGAACTCCTCGCTCCTCACCTACACACCATCCGTGGAACTATCGAAAATAAATTAATAGATGAGTCCCGGAATGGTCCTAGATAGCGTCCAGAGAAGGAGTGCAATGTAGAGAGCACCCAGACTCCACTGATACCATACCAAAGTCGTCAATAATCCCGGCAAAAATGCGTCACGAAGACGGATGTCATTAAATCCAAATCGGAGAAAATTATTGAAACTCAAGTCGAAGTAATTGAGCCAGTTCCAGTGCTTATCCCACGGGAGTTCGAAGTAGCGATCGCGAAACTGCGGAAATCTTGGAATAATCGGCAACCGCCCAATCAGCAGCCTTACCTGTCGCAGCGTTCCTTCTTCCACAAAATAACTCACATCGAGTTTGGAATGGTAGCGCCCTTCGGTATACAACCGCCAAACCAGCGCCGCCTCAACGCCCACCCATGAAATAAGCAGCCCCACCCGACTGACGACCTCTACCGCGATCAGCAGTGCCTCGACCCTTCTGAAGGAATCGGCGCTTTAAGTTGGGATTGTAGACGTTCGAGGGTGAGTAACGGACGATCGTGGGTAAGTAGGGACTCGATCGCAGCCAATCCCTGAACCGGGAGGGCAAAAAAACAAAGGATTAAGGCGATCGTAAGGATGAACAGTGATTTCATACGTCGGATGTAGAATTTCACCCCAAATTTTTATCGGGATTCGGGGTGGGAATGGGTCAGTGCCATTGACCCGTAAGGGTTTTATCGTCATCCCACCCCTCAAGGTTTGACTACTTGCTGGGTTTGATATTGCTGAGTTTGCCGATCGTGCCGTCGTCTTTGACCGTCCAAACATCGTAGCTGCCAATCACATCGCCATTTTCGTCAATATCGACGTTACCGCTGGCCCCTTGGTAGTTGATTGGTCTCCCAGCTTTCAGCAGTTCTAAGCCCTTGCAGACGTCAGTAACGGCCTCACCGGGACCGTTGGCTACCTCGCGGATTTTGCTGCGGATGCCGTCGCCAGTGTTGAGCTTCGAGGCTTGAGCGGCTAAGACCATGAGAGCCGCTGCATCCCAAGAGTGCGCCGCATAGGCTCCGACAGGACGGTTGAGCTTGGTTTCCCAAATCTTTGAGAAATTAGCGAGGGCGGTTCCGTCTGCGCCGGGAATAGTCCCGATGACGCCCGCTGCGACAAATTTACCGTCTTTAGTTTTGCCGACTTTGGCGGCGAGGTCGTCGGCGTACATGCCGTCGGTGAGAAGGATGGGGATGTTTTGGCTGACGCCTTGCTCGTAGGCCGACTTCAGCAGCAGACTTCCTGAGGCTCCATACATAATGGCCGCAACGGCGTCGGGCTTGGAGCCGAAGACTTCGGAGGCTTCAGTTTTGAGGGTGGTGGCTTTGGGTTCGTAGCGGGTGGGCTTAGCTTCGTTGACAATAGTGCCCCCGAGCGCTTTGAAGGCAGTGATAAATTCTTTCTCGAAGCCGATCCCGTAGTCATTGTTGATTACGATCGTTGCGACTTTTCGGAATCCTTTGTCGTAGGCAAGTTTGGCGAGAGCTGGGGCTTGGTAGACATCGGACGGAGCCGTTCTCGCCCAGAATCCTTGGAAATCTTTAGCTTTTTTCGTGAAGTCTGGACTGGTGCTACCGGGAGAGACCATCATAACTTTGTTGCGAGCTGCGATCGTGGCTCCAGCCATGGATACACTGCTACCAAAAGATCCCACGACCCCGGCCACTTTATCCACCGTGACCAACCGATTCATGGCTTCAGTTCCAGCAGCGGGATCGGTTTGGTCATCCGCTTTGACCAATTCCACCGGTGCGCCATTGACGCCGCCGCACTGATTCACTGTTTCAACGAGTAAGGGAACCGCTGCAATCATCGGAGTGCCAAGAGAGGCGAGATCCCCGGTGGAAGGCAGGAGGGAACCGAGCTTGAGCTGTTTGGCATCAGCCGATGCGCCACCGCTAGAACCGCTGCTTGTCGCGCCTGGAGAGGCGCTGGTTGTTTTTGGAGCTTCGGCTTCTTGACAGGAGGCAAGACCCATCCCTACAGACATAATAAACCCCGTCATTGCGATCGCCTTGGCAATCTGGCGCATCTCTCTACTTTGATCGCTCATGAAAATCCACTCCTCAAATCAAATCGAATGAAACAACTCATCAAAGCTAACAATAATCCAAAACCTGCAAAGCCGCAGAACCCACCCAAAAACAACAGCCCCTGAAGTGTTCAGAGGCTGCTACCGACTTATAGGCTAACTGTCAAGCTAGAGACTGTACTTAACGGAGAGGGAGGGATTCGAACCCTCGGTACGAATTAAATTCGTACAACAGATTAGCAATCTACCGCTATCGTCCACTCAGCCACCTCTCCAAATGTGCTCAGGCATTAGTAATATACCAGGTTTTCCAGAAATTGCAACGAAGCTAATCACAAGCATGTCAAAAAAGGATTTAAATATCGGGGAACCAACGGCATTAGCTCCCCGATCAACCTTTTCATTTACAAACTAACGCCAAAGCGACTAGAACCGCACTGATGGCGTAGAACCAGCCTACAATCTGCGTCTCCGTCCAGCCGCTTAGTTCTAGATGATTGTGGTAAGGCGACATCTTAAAGAAGCGCTGCCCGACCCCATCTGCATTTTTAGTCAATTTGAAATAGCTAACTTGAATAATCACCGACAGCGTTTCCCAGAAGAACAACCCGCTAATGATCAGCAATGCGAACAGCGAGTTAGTCATCAGACCCACCGCCGCTAGTGCCCCACCCAAAGCCAGAGACCCTGTATCGCCCATAAAGACCTTGGCCGGATTGCGGTTATGCACCAAGAACCCGAGACAAGCCCCACTCAGACAAGCTGAGAAGGTCATGAGTTCAGGATGAGATTGAGAGGCAATCTGGCCCATGCCGAGAAGTGCGACCGCCACCGTACCACCTGCAAGACCATCGACGCCATCGGTCAAATTCGTTGCATTGCTCTCAGCAACGAGCGTGAATCCAGCTAAGCCCCAGAATAAGAAACCTAGCGGAATAGCCATCCCAAATGGCAATATGATCGAGGTACTAACCTGGCCAAAGGTCATCATCCACAGACAAAACACCCCTGCAAATCCAATCTGCAATCCCATCTTGGTCCGAGGTGAAATGCCTTTGTTCGATCGACGGCGAATAATCTCCCAATCGTCAGCAAATCCAATTCCAGCATAAGCTATGGTCAAGGCTGCTACAGCCAAGGCGTTGGGATTGAACTTCGTCAAAATGAGCGACATGACGATCGCGACAGGTATAAAAAAGGCACCCCCCATGGTGGGAGTCCCAGTTTTCTTAAGATGGGATTTAGGACCATCTTCTCGAATAATCTGTCCCGCCTTCAATGCCTTCAATAACGGCACTCCAGCCACACCAACCAGCGCAGAAAGGATTCCGCACAGGACAAGAGGAAGCGTCAGAGAAGCTGGAGAAATTAGCGATCGACCTGACCCAATATCCAACATCGCCGCACTCACGGACAACCCAGATCCTAGAAGTAGTAGCAAACGAGTCCCTGAAAAGCTCAGAGCTTGACTTGTAAATAATTTAGCGTCCAAAACACACACTCACACTCACACTACACACCAGAAATCGTCGCCTAGTGTAGACCGGAACCCTCCTAACTTAGGCAAACCCCGTTCTGACCATCGGCAAGCTCAAACTAATCTTCGACATCGCCCACGTCATCATCATCGTCGTCGTCGTCATAATCGTCGTTATTCCCCATCAAATCATTAATCTCTTCTTGATCATCTGCATAATCAAAGTCTCCCGGTTGACGTGCTCGGAGGCGTCCCGTTTTCTCAAGCCATTCCAACAGCGGAATTTCACGATGAACGAGAAGAACATCAGCGGACTTATCCTGAGGTTCCTCACGGAGGGACGGGTTGTAGACTTTAATATCAGTCATGCTTGATTTAAGAAATGGGTTCTAAGTGGGTTATTGACGGGCAGCAGTCTGGATGTCCTGCTGAGAGTACCCAGAGTTTATCACCGAGTCTGGAAAATGAAACATCCAGCCAAGGATCTTTCCATCTCCGGGGGCGATCGGGTCCATCTCAGGAAATATACCCTAGTTGCAGTGAACTGAAAAGCAGCCCGTGCAACACATATCTCTCATTTTCACCGACTTCAGGGAAGTTTTGTGAAAATAAGGAATGAGCTTTCACAACTTGATGAATCCTTTAAGATAATTAGATGATGAATACTAAAAAAGATTTGCTGCGTCGCCTCGGTCAAACGAACCGTGGATTGGCCACTGATTCAGAGACTCAAGCTGCACTAGAGGTTGCAATAGCCCAGCTCGAATCTGAAAATCCCACCTCAAACCCGCTCGAATCCGAGTATTTGATGGGGGACTGGCGGCTGATCTACACGACAAGTCAGGGTATTTTGGGTCTCGATCGGATTCCGCTGACGGATTTGGGGGAGGTGTATCAGTGTTTGCGCGGCGATCGTCTTTATAATGTGGCAGAAACCCGAGGGCCACTGGGCGTTCTAGGCGTCGTCGCGGTCGGGGCTACCTATGAAGTGGTTTCGCCCATGCGGGTGCAGGTGACATTTCGTCGATCGATTTTGGGATTGCAGAGTGTACTGAACTACCGATCGGTGGCGGAGTTTGTGGAGCGATTGGAAGGGCGGGAACGACTTTGGGCGGTGGATTTTCCGATTCCAGAACGAGAGACGAAGGGAAAAGGCTGGCTAGAGGTGACGTATCTAGATGCCAATGTGCGGGTCGGGCGCGGCAATGAAGGAAGCATTTTTGTATTGGTTAAGGATTAACTGCATCTTTGCACCTCAAAAAATGTGCCAGGACACTCTGTTTTAGATGGAAGGAGCGATCGTTGAGCCGATAGCCCATCTGACGGTTTAATTTACCGTTTTCGCTTATGAGGTCAACTTACAGCCAGCAGTTCATTAAGCTTGTTCTTCAGGTTGGGGGATGCCATGAGCGGATTGTAGACTTTTCCTGCATGGAGTTGCCAAACGTTAGGCGATTCCCACAGAAAAGACTACCGATTAGCAGGTTGGAGCGAGATATCCCATTTAGGTAATTCTGGATTACGTTCCAATCTATCTTCAACATCACGCATTTCCTGTTTGGAGAGTGAGATGCCTTTTTTGTACGTCTTGCTATTCAACCAGACC
>JAYVVL010000241.1:0-4095 GCA_043787035.1 Synechococcales cyanobacterium | reverse complement strand
GCTGCTTTAACCGAATGCATGATCTCTATGCAGGCAATCGTTACGAGGGCGAGATTATCCTGGATGGTCAGGTGAATATTTTGTCTCGTCATATTGATCCGATCGAAGTCCGAATGCGTATCGGCATGGTTTTTCAACGGCCCAATCCGTTCCCTAAAAGTATTTTTGAAAATGTTGCCTACGGATTGCGCGTTCGGGGTGAAAAAAACAAAGCTTTTATTGAAGATAAAGTTGAAGATGCTCTTAAAGGAGCTGCACTCTGGGAAGAAGTTAAGGATCGTAGACATGACATGGCATTTAACCTTTCGGGCGGTCAACAGCAAAGACTTTGTATCGCGCGTGCCCTTGCAACTGATCCTGAGTTGATATTATTTGATGAGCCGACATCTGCGCTCGATCCGATCGCCACTCGCAACATTGAAGATCTGATGGACAGTCTAAAAGAAAAGGTCACTATTTTAATTGTGACTCACAGTATGCAGCAAGCCGCTCGACTGTCAGACTACACGGCATTTATGTATATGGGTGAATTGATAGAACGCGATCGCACCGAAGTGATCTTCAACCAAGCCACTCATCAAAAAACCCGCGATTATGTATCCGGTCGTTTTGGCTAAATCGTTCCTTGTTCCAATTCTCTAACCTATCTAAATTCCCATGACCCAAACTACACCCCCGCCAAACACCGAAGTCCAAGAAGAAGCCATTCAAGAAAAGGTGACTCAAGGAGAGTTTCACTTCATTCCAGGGGAGCTAGAACCGATCGCCCCAAAGAAGAAGTTTCCAGCGATTCTTAAGCAAGCCTTCCGTCCGATGTTTTTCGGTGCGATCGGAATCCATGCATTGTTACTGTTCACGCCGTTGAGTAGTCCCCAGCAGACAAAACCTAAGGAAACTGCCGAACCTGTTAAGTTGGCTCGTCTGTCCGATAAGGTCTTAGTCAAATCCATGCCTAAAGTCAAAGTCGCCGCCGCCCCAAAGAAAGTGAATCTGCCCAAAATTGCTGTGGCATCGACCAATCCGGTTATCGTCAACCTTCCAGAACCCGAAAAGGCTAAGACCGAGGAAAATAAAACCGAACCCGAAAAACTTACAGATAAGAAGCTTGATGATAAACAATCAAAAGATTCAAAAGTTGCTGACGGGAAACTGAGTGACAAAGGCGTAGATCCATCAAAAGTCGATCCGAGTAAAGCCACTACAAACGAGAAAGATGCTTCTAAATTAGATGAGGGCACCCAAAAATTTGCTCCAATTATTAACGGATTGAATAAGGCACTCAACCCTGCGGAAGAAACCGCAGCAATACCTGAAAAAGAACAACTGATTAATTCTGCTCCATTCTTCAAGGCTAACCCCCCACCTGTGTCTGGCGCTGTCATTTCTAACAAAGAAGTAGATGAGGTTATTGCTGGACTCCGAGCTTCATTCCCAGACAAATTCAGTCCAAAAGGCAGCTACGCTGGGACCCAATTGTATGAAGCAAAAGTCGGAGACGTTACCCGCTATATCAGTATCGTTAAGGCTGATAACGTCATGGGCCAAAATGTTCTCGTTTTCCTCTGGGAAAAGCCGCCTGCTTAATTCCCGATCCACTTAATACTCAAACAGTCAAAACCGATCGACAATGCTTAGTAGACACGTTTCTATTGAACATTTTTAACGTATGGCAGGTTTCGTTAAGTAGGTAGCGCTAATTAAACTTAAGATGGTTTCAAGCTCAGCAGGGGTTTCAGGTCATTATGTTTTATATTTAATTTGCCTTACCTACTTATCCCAACTCAAACAAGACTTTGGCATCACCCTAGATGAAAGCCAAAACCTATTCGCGTAGGTGTCTCCGCGTCCCGTGTCGGAACTACTCACGCTCACCTTACAAGATTCGCTAACCTTGGCCACACGGGTGAATACTGAAAAAGTGCGATGACCTACGGTCGGTCGTAGACCATCGCCCGAACAGCTTGAGATTATCTCAACTGTTGTCGTTCTCATTGAAGCCAAAAAAGAAAACCTTATGGGTGGCATTGCCCAATGCATTGCCGAAATGATTGCCGCGCAAGTTCTTAACGATCGATCGAACAATGACATCCCCATCATCTACGGGGCCGTCCCCAGCGGCACCAACTGGCAATTCCTCACCTTACAAGGCACCCAAGTCAATCTCGATACCACGGAATATTTTATCAGCGAGGTCAATTATGGTGCTGCTGTTTCGAGCCTTAGTAGAGTGCGATCGGTATTTTGTGGTAGCCGAGGGACTTAAGGATGCGGCGAATGTTGTTAGAGTCGGTTTTGGTGGGATCACCAGATTGGTGATCATTTAGGTGCGTGATGATTACGTAGAGATTGGTAAGGCTGGAGGCGATCGGTTCGCTGGTGTCTTTCCCGTAGGCGATTTTGGCGATTTCTTTTGGGGAGTAGTCGCAGAGGAGTCCTCGAAGAAGAATTTTTTCTCGATCGGTGAGCTTTTCGCTGATGGATGGCATGGGTCGATCGATTGCAACGATTGCTTTCCAGTTCATAGACTTGCTAGAGCTTTCAATCTTTTCTGTAGTTTTCTAAGCCATTTCTTAAACCCAGTTTTTATGTCTACCAACAATGCTTCTGCTTCAAGTTTAGCGATCGATGCGTTGAACCCTCTGTCGTTGCAAGGTGTGATTCGATCGCCGCTAGAGATCAATGGTCCACGCTCGCTTTCATCATTTGCGATCGCAACAGGTGGGACGTTCAATTACAATGGTGGGAGTAACTTTGCGGGGGTTTTGAGTAATCCTTTTGATGATGCGCGGGTGTATGCAAATGGGGCGGTGACGCTGAACGGGGTTCCGACGTTTTCGGGCTTTGAGGATGGGCTGACGTTGGGTCCGACGGGACGGCTTCAGAATGTGTCGGCACAGGTCGCAGGTTCGTTGAAGTTGGGGAAGGTGGCTCAGGCGATCGCGATTGATGTTCCGGCGTATCTGGTGCCGACTGTGGGGGCGTTTGACCGGACGATCGAGTCTTGGCGGATGCGTTTGAATGGTGCGGCGGATGTGGCTCAGGCGTTTGGGTCGGGAGAGTTGAGGACGGTGCGGTTTGCGGGTGGGAGTTTGAATTTGCCGACTGCGACGGTGCTGAAGAATCTAACGATCGTGGTGGAAAATGGGGATGTGAATTTTAATGGCGATCGGCATTTGCTTGAGAATGTGCGGCTGATTGTGTTGAATGGGTCGGTGAATCTGGGCGATGTGCAGGGGCAGAATTTGGAGGTGTATGCGGCGCGATCGATTCATATGAATCAGGCGGCGCGGTTTTCTGGGAAGAGTTTCCTCGGGACTCAGAATGGAGATGTGATCTTTAATGGGGCAACGAGTACGATCGAGGCGAAAGATTATGTGAAAGTAGTTGCTCATGGAGATGTAATCTTCAATGCGATCGTCTCCACACCTATGCAGACCCTCACCAAAAACTACATCCTCGACGAGAATCAGAATGCGATCGCTGTCCAAATCCCGATCGCCGAATTTGAACATCTCGAAGAACTTCTAGAAAATTATGGACTCCTTCAACTCATGGATGATCCTGTAGACAGCGATCGTCTTTCCAAAACCGACGCACTCAAATACTACAAAGCCCTGCAACAGAACCATGTGGACCGTTAAATACATCAAGCGATTTCTTAAAGATCTTGCCGATCTGCCGAAGGACATCAAAACTCGGGTTGAAGCGATCGTTCTGACATTATCATCCACGATCGAGATCAATGGTAAATCACTACTTCCTCGACACCAGTGCCCTAGCCAAACGGTACATCCCAGAAATCGGCACTCCCTGGATTAACAGCATCACGGACCCCACCGCCAAAAACACCCTGCTCCTCTGCCAACTTGCTTGGGGCAAACTTCAGAGCGCCATCTCCCGCCGCCAACGTGAGAGCACATGCACCCCCTAAACAAGCTCAAATCCTCAGAGAGTGTTTGTAAATCGTCTCATCACAGAGCGCAACATTATATTGCTCGACTGTAAGGCAATAAGTTGTTTAAACGTTGATTCGCAAAGTTCTAGATTTGGAAGTAGTTCATTACGTCTATCCCACAAGTCAGTACCATCTAGTAT
>JAYVVL010000240.1:0-4109 GCA_043787035.1 Synechococcales cyanobacterium | reverse complement strand
GCGCCGATCGAACCACATCCGGCGTAATCGCCCTAATGGGAGTTCCCAATAGGGGCTTTGGTCTTGGAACGCCTTGGTAGGTGTTGGGTCCGCCAAGCTGAACCTGTAGGGCGACAGCATAAGCGCATTCACTCCAGCCGGAGTTGGGGCTGGGGTCTTGACTGCCGTCTTTGGCGCACTGTTTCCAAAGCGCGATCGGGTTTTGGGTCATGATGCCTAAAGTCAAAACCATCAGGCGGCAGGGAATATAAGTGAGAACGTCATCGGTCATGGCGCTGGCAGTCCCTAGATAACGGTAAGGTTGTTTTTTATAACCCACCATAGAGTCAAGGGTGCTAGCTGCTTTAAATGCGATCGCCAACACTGCCGGACCCATCGGTGTGAATGCTCCGACGATCGCCCAGAACAATGGAGCCATTACGCCATCAACACCATTTTCTGCAACGGTTTCGAGAACAGCACGCAGAATTTCAGATTCAACTAGATCCTGAGTATCACGACCGACGTAGCGGCTGAGCATTTGTCGCGCGGTGATTAAATCACCCGTTTGCAACGGATTTAGCACGTCATCGGCTGCATCTCTGAGGCTCCGTCCAGCGAAACAACTTGCAAGAATAACCGCTTCGATCGCCGTGCCAAAAATGGGATGGATGGTTTTAGCGATTTGGATTAAGCTATAGGCGATCGTGCTGCTGCCGACGATTAGGATAATGGCTAAACCGATGCCTGCAAAAATCTGGGCGATCGGACGTTTGCAAACCTTTAGCGCGAGGGTGCAATAGTAGCGAATCACCCAGCCCATCACTTGCACCGGATGAACCGAGTTCCAGGGATCTCCGATTAGGGCATCAAGAACAGCGGCAAGGAGAAGAATCAACATGGGAACGACTGAAAGGGCCTGTACTCTTTCAATCTACGATAAAATTGTAGGCGTTCTCTTTAAAGTCATTGTGCTATGTCTACCGTTTTCCTTGCCGGAGCCAGTCGTGGTGTGGGTCTTGAAATTGCAAAGCGTCTTGTGGGGCGATCGATGCCACCGATCGTCCTTCTCCGTCAACCTCAGCCCGAGCTTGAAGCCCTAGGTGTCCAGGTTCGACAGGGCGATGCGATGAACCCTGATCAGGTCGCAGATGCGATGGTCGGAAGTAGCATTGAAACGGTGATCAGTACGATCGGGGGAATTTCGGCTGAGGGCGTGCGATCGGACTTTGTGGGGAATCGCAATTTGATCGATGCGGCGCTGAACGTGGGTGCCAAACACTTTATTTTGGTAACGTCTATAGGCACGGGAGATAGCGCGATCGCCCTTCCTGATTCTGCGTTGCAGGCGTTAGGTGCGGTGTTGAAGGAAAAGAACCTTGCCGAGGAGCATTTGCGAAATAGCGGATTGACCTATACGATCGTTCGTCCGGGTGGTCTTAAGTCTGAACCTGCGACAGGAAACGGCGTGCTCACCGCTGACCCCAGCATTGGTGGAATCATTCATCGCGCTGATGTAGCTGAGTTGATTAGTCAGTGTGTGAACAATCCCAAAAGCTATAACCAAACTTTAGGTGCTGTCGATCGTACAATGGTGTATGGCGATCGTGAATTTTCAATCGTCGCGCTGTAGTAAATGTTAATCGGCCATAAAGCATTATTGTTCTCTATTCTAACAATCTGCTCATCTATACCTAGATTGTCTACGTAAAGTGCCGTTGAAAGCGATCGTCAGGCCGATAGCGTTTGCGTGAGTTACAACTTTGGCATAATGTCTGAAAGTTGCTTACATCGTTGGGGCCGCCGAGGCTAAGAGCGATGATGTGATCGATCGTTAGGGTTTCGGTGGTGCCGCAGCTTTGGCATCTGTTGTTGTCGCGATCGAGCACATACTGACGGACGGCGG
This sequence comes from Synechococcales cyanobacterium, assembly GCA_043787035.1. Taxonomy (GTDB): domain Bacteria; phylum Cyanobacteriota; class Cyanobacteriia; order Leptolyngbyales; family Leptolyngbyaceae; genus JAAFJU01. Next base: position 2,224 of record JAYVVL010000240.1, on the reverse strand, counting down.
GGGGAATTTTGCCCCGTGGGGTTTTGTCTGGTTTCATGAGGTTGGTTGGTCAAGGTATGATGGGGATGACCGAGTTAGTAAGGGCGATCGGATGACGTTCACTCAAGTAAAGTTTGCGAGTTTTGAAACGTATTTAGCGGCTGAGCCTTGGGATTTGCCAGAAGGCCATTGTGAGTATTGGGATGGAGAATTGATTCCGGTTACGTCTGAATCCCTGGGTAATAATGCGATCGCAAATTTTATCTTTGTTGCTTTGATGGCGATCGGGTTATCGTTTAAGTTGATTCGACCGGGTGCGGTTGAGGTTGCCGTGACGGGGAGACCTCGTACAAGATTTCCAGGCTTGACGGTATTAGAAGACATTCATTTGATTTTGCTTAGAAGGCGCTCTACGATTACGTTTGATATGCCTCCGCCTAAAATGGTATTGGAAGTCGTTTTACTGGGTGATGAGAATTCTGATAATTACAGGCGCGACTATCAGGATAAGTTGTTTCAGTATGCCGATCGTGAGATTCCTGAATATTGGATTGTTGATCCCGATCGATCGTGGGTGATGGTTGGTGTTTTGAGGGCGGGGGATTATTTATTTGAGACCTTTCGGGGTGATGATGTGGTTATTTCTCCGGCTTTTCCTGAGTTGACGGTGACACAGATTCTAGAGGCGGGACAATAGAGTTCATGGGCTTTCGCGGAAGGTATCGAGGGAAGGTTCGATCGGGCGATCGGCTGGAATTGTTTCAGGTTCATCAGGAATGAATTCAGCAACAACGCGAAGACGAATTTTTCCCTCTTTCCAGTGCTCTCCTGGCTGCAATATCCGAGAAGGGAAACCTTCTTTAAACCAGACAGACGAGTTGTCGTTTGACCCTATTATTTTTGAATTAACTAGTTTTTCATGGAAAGTATATGAATAAGATGAGAGAAGTTCATTTATCCTTTCTTCCATCAATTCGCTACTTATCCCTATTTTTCCCATCATAATAACCGTATCATCTAACGGCTTAGAAAGATTTATGCAGGTGTCTATTTTCCCAAGATGAAGAATGTAGAGCCGAACCGTCATACTATGTCATCTAGCCTGAAGGAGATAGTGGAAACAGGCTGTCAGAGCTACGATTGAGTTCAAGGAATTAGTTGTTTGCATTGTAAGGTCTGGAACGTTAGTCCAGTGAATTCTCAAAACTAGACCGACCTGCTCCAAGAACTCAAACGCTTACGAGAACGAATTGAAGAATTAGAATCTAAAAATCGAGCGTTATCCGCTGAAAATGAAGACCTAAAAAAGTTACTCCATGAGAAGGGGCATTGAAGGGCGCGAAGAAACTTCATTGCTTTTTTCTGGGAAAATAGACACCTACCTTTAATCAGTACGTCCTTCAGATTTAGAGAAGCTAGAGTTGCAGTTGTTCGCTAGAACGGGATAACTGTCTCCAGAGTTGTTCAATCTGGGCAAAAGCTTCTGACGGTGAGAGTTTGCCTCCTGTTTCTAGTCCTACAATGAGGCTGACCCGTTGAGCAAACTCCTGCAAGTTGGCGTTAAATGTCAGATTTTCAGGAGTGAACTGTCCCCGATACGAAGTATAAGAGCAGAAGAAATCAGCTTCGATCATGGCATACCTCCCTGGTTTGCAAAAAAGGTTTATGGTTTAGCAGCAAGCAGTGGTTCTGCAAGGGGAGAGCGCCGACTCGCAGTTCTCATTTTGATAAAATGGCGACAAGTCGAAGGACTATAGTGATCTGCTCTCGTCAGCGGTGTGCCTCGCTATCCCCTGATTGATTTTGAATTCGCCAACAGTATCTGGCTCTCGGCTCGACCCCCTAATCAGTGATGAGGTAAGCCACCAAACATTCCTGCCTGTAATAGCACACGGTAGAACACCAGTCCGATCGTTAGCAGCAGGTAGCCACGTAATGCGATTAGGGAAATTCTGACGGCTGGGGTCATTTTAAGTTGACCCAAAGTTTTGTAAGACCGCTTCTGCTCTGCCACATCATCCAAGGGATGAATTGCATAGTAGTTTGCATTGCCCTGGTTTCTGTCATTAGCCATGATTTTATGCCTCGATTTTGGTTAACCTGGTGAACTAGTTGGAAAGAGATTAGGGGCCAGTTGCTGCACGACTAAGACCAGCGACATCAAGAACAAGACGATAATAATCGTCCAGTTGATATAGTTGTTCCAAGGCTTATTCACAAACTCATCTCCCAGCAATTCCCGGTC
>JAYVVL010000239.1:0-11454 GCA_043787035.1 Synechococcales cyanobacterium | reverse complement strand
TAATACATAATCGGCTCGACCGTTCCCGATCGGAACTTCTGCGATCGCCTGATTCACGTTCTTCTCTGGACGTGCGCCACTGCTATAGGTCAACGCCTAAAACCTCTTCGCCGTTGGTGCCGAAGTTTCCCGCAAGTCCAGTTTGGCACGCGCTGAGGATGACTAAATCAAAACTGTTTAAGTCCCATTGAGGTCGGCGGTGTCTATCGTTTGGCGGCGAACTTTAGGGCCTAGTGATTCGATTAAGGTTTTGATATTCGAGAATTCGATCGTTTTCAACAGAAGACCTGCGAGATCTCGATAGGTGCTTTCAATGGTTTTGGCATAGGAGTCTTGCTGGTCTTGGGGCAATGCGCGATTGCCGAGACGAATGGTTTCGTAAATGCCGACTGACTTTTTATAGAAAACGATCGCCAGTTCAGGGTTGTGTTTTTTTTGAACAGTTCAGCGAGGTTGATGAATAGGATCGTTCTTGTTGTTAGCTCATTAGTCGATCCCAGAAAGGCTTGAGTGTCCTAGGTTATCCAATATTGCTCAGTACGATCGACGACTTAGGAGCTAATCAAAAACCCTAGAAAACCAATTAGTAAGAGGGTTTCAAGGGTTTTAAAAGAGGAATATTTAGGCGGATTAATCTTCGTGGTGTGCAAAACGGTTATATAGGAAGTCCAATGCATGATTGCGCAATTCGTAATAGCGTGGGTCATCCATGACAACTTCACGATCGCGAGGTCGAGCAAAGGGAATTTCCATCACTTCACCGATTTTTGCAGAAGGTCCATTGCTCATCATCACCAGACGATCGGCTAGGAACAAGGCTTCATCAATATCATGAGTAATCATCATCACCGTGATGCGATGTTCTTCCCAGATATCTAGTAGTTCTTCCTGAAGTTCTTCTTTGGTAATCGCATCCAATGCGCCAAAGGGTTCATCCAAAATCAGGATTTCGGGACGGATAGAAAGCGCACGGGCAATAGAGACCCGTTGCTTCATTCCACCGGAAAGCTGCCCCGGTTTCTTATCTGCCGCTTCTTCTAGACCAACTAGTTTGATATTGGCCTGAGTTATTTCGATTTTTTCAGCTTTGGTTTTATCCGGATAGACTGCATTGACCGCTAGGTAGACATTTTCAAAGGCTGTCTTCCAAGGCAACAAACAGTAGTTTTGAAAAACGACCATGCGATCGGGACCCGGTTTATCAATCTGTTTCCCGTTGAGCGACACCTGACCTGTCGTTGGCGTGTTGAACCCCGAAACCATATCGAGCAATGTGGATTTCCCGCAGCCAGAGTGACCAATGACGCAGACAAATTCACCTTCGTTGACGGTTAGATTGACCCCATCAAGAACGATGTAGTCTCCAGTCTGCGTGGGATAGACTTTGCTCACATTATCAATAGACAAAAACGGCGTGTTCGCAGTATTTGCTATCGGTTTTATAGGCGCATTCGTAAGAGTTTGCATGGGTAAAATTGGGGTGATAAGGACTGACAAAAGCTCAAGCCGGAAATAGATTAGGTCGCATTAACAGGCCAGATTAGGCCGCAAGGCGCAACGGTCGAGGTTGGGCAACATCGATCGGAATCTCTTCGATGCGGATTTCCCGACGAATCGGGAGGCTGTCGAGATAGCTCAGAGGGTCATTGGGGTTAAAGATAACGCCATCAAATAATTTGACTGGAACTTGTTCATCTACGGTGTCAGGAAGTCCTAATTCCCGTGCGGCTTGACCATAGACATCCTTGCGGTAGATCCGATCGATGACCTCACTCCAATTTTTCGGGAATGGCGTGAATCCCCATCGGGCCATTTGGGTCATGATCCAGAGGGCTTCGAGTTGGCGGGGACAGGTGGATTGCTCGACATAATACTGATTGAACCGGATGAGCATTTCTGCTGGCTGATCGCTGTTGCGCGGGTAGGGTTCAAGGAAGCCCGGTCGCAGTTGTTCGGCGGGGACATTTAGATAGTTGGGCCTCGCTAGAAGCTGAACGATTTCTTCACGGTTCCGTCGATCGTCGCAGTATTCGCAGGCTTCGATCAATGCTTTGATCAGGGCGACGTGAGTATTGGGATTTTCCTGTGCCCAATCTTCTCTTGCACCCAGGACTTTATTTTGGTGTCCATCCCAGATTTCAAGGTCAGTTGCAACGATGAATCCCGTGTCATCTTTAACCGCCGCTGTGTTCCACGGTTCGGATGCTAGATAGCCGTCAATAAATCCCTTGGATAATCCCGCTTTCATCTCCGCACTCGATAGCGTAGACATCGAAATATCTCGATCGGGATCAATGCCGCCAGAGGCAAGCCAGTAGCGGGTTAGGAGACTGCCCATTGAGGTTTGGTCAACGACTCCAAAGGTATGGGCTTCGTCGGATGTTGCTGCGATCGCATGTTTGAGGTGATCGAGCGTACGCACCCCTTGATCGTAGAACTTTTTATTCAGGGTAATCGCATTGCCATTTCGAGCCAGAACCATTCCCGTTACGATGGATATGCGCGGCTTATTTCCCAATCCCAATCCCATTGCAAGGGGCGTTCCCGCTAGCAATTGGGCCACATCTAAGCGACGGTTCGCCAGTCCATCTGAAATCGTCTGCCAACTCGAATCCGCCACCAGTTCAACATTGTGTAATCCATGCTTCTTAAAGAATCCCTTTTCTTTCGCCACAACGAGCGGTGCTGCATCAGTGGTTGGCACATATCCAAACGTGACATGCGTTTTCTCTAGCGTTGTCACCGCTGCAACGGCTGGAATAGATGCAACGTCCTTCGCTTTGCGAACTTTACGACGTTTATCGCGTTTCTGCTCGTTGAGAAACGTAATGATTTGTCCTCGATACTTGTAATAATCAGGATGATTCACGGCTTCAAGTCGTTGACGAGGCCGATCGATGTTTACCTCCAAAATCCGACCGATATGCGCACTTGGCCCATTGGTCAACATGACAATGCGATCGCTAAGGAGCAGTGCCTCATCCACATCGTGCGTCACCATCAGGCACGTCATACTACTCGTCTGACAAATTTCCATCAACTGCTCTTGAAGGTTTCCCCTCGTCAGCGCATCAAGTGCCCCAAAGGGTTCATCTAGCAGCAGCACCTTAGGCCGAATCGCCAGCGCCCGAGCGATCGCTGTTCGCTGCTTCATTCCCCCTGAAAGCTGACCCGGCGTCTTCTCTGCCGCAGCTCGCAATCCAACGAGATCAATATGTGTTTCAACAATTTGCGCGCGTTCTTCTTTTGACAAATCAGTCAACACTTTATTAACGGCTAGCGCAATATTTTTGCGAACGGTAAGCCAAGGCAACAGCGAATAGTTTTGGAACACCATCATACGATCGGGTCCAGGGGAAGTAATTTCCTTACCCGACAGCACGACCCCACCCACGCTTGCATTTTCAAACCCTGCAACAATATTAAGCAGCGTCGATTTTCCGCAACCCGAGTGGCCGATCAGGGAAACAAATTCACCCTGATGAATCTTCAGATCTACATTTTTAAGTGCAATATATTCTCCTCCTTTAGCAAGGGGATAAATCTTATCAATATGATCAATATCAACCAGAATAGTCATAATCAGAGGCCGACGAGTATTTACAACAAAAAATCCAAAACTCCAATCCATCCAACGTAGGATGCGTTAAGCGAAGCAACGCATCATTCACATCCCAACAACAACCCAAAACCCGTCCAATCATCAATCCCACAACAATCATTCCGCCACAATCAACGATCCCAACCAGCTCACAAACCGATCGAGAATCAATCCAATCACCCCAACCAAGAACACCGCCATCACAATTTGGCTCATGCTGTTCTCATTCCCCGCATTGTAAGCATCCCAGATATAAAACCCAATCCCACCCGCTCCCGACGCCAACATTTCCGCCGCCACAATAGCCAACCAAGCCAAACCCACCCCAATTCGTAACCCCGTGAAGATATAGGGAACCGTCGAAGGAATCAGAATATTAAAAAAGAACTCAGTCGTCGAAAGCCGAAGAACCTTTGCCACATTAGTATAGTCTTTCGGAATTTGTTGAACCCCAACCGCTGTATTAATAATCACAGGCCAAATCGCCGTAATAAAGATTAAGAACACCGCAGCAGGCTTCCCATCTTGAAAAATCGCCAGCGAAATCGGCAACCAAGCTAGCGGCGGAATCGTCCGTAAAATTTGAATCATCGGGTCAAACCCTTGACGCAGGAACTTGTTCATCCCGATCGTCACCCCGATCGCAACTCCCACGATCGCCGCCATCGTATACCCAATCCCAACCCGCTGCAAACTAGCCAACAGTTGCAGCCAAATCCCCCCCTCACCAAAACCATTAATTAGAGCATCGGTTGTTTGCGCAACAACCTTAAGCGGTCCAGGCATTTTGCCACCGGGAGCCAGACAAAGCCCTTGCCAAACGCCTAACACAAGTGTCGTACAGACGATCGGCGGAATAAGAAGCTGCACGATTTCCTGTGCTTTCTCTGCGATCGGGTTTGCCATATTTAGAGATGATTTAGAAGTAACTGCCATAGCCGGGACTCTCCGATAGATGGTTATTGGGTTCAATGAATGTAAAGTCTAACCCCCAGTTCCTCTCCATGAGGAGAGAAGAACTAGAGATTGAATGAATGAGAAACTTTAGATTAAGCCTTCTTAATTTTGAGGCTGCTCAGATAAGCTTTCGGATCAGCGTCATCGAAAACGATGCCATCAAAGAACGTTTCCTTCCCGCGAGTATCTGTCTTCGGAATCTCTGCATCAGGCACCTTAAGCGCCTTCGCCGCCGCACGCCAGGCATCAGACTTGTTGACCTTATCGACCAGAGCGTAGTCTTCTTCAGCGAGCTTACCCCAACGAATCCCTTCGGTGATAAACCACTTGTCATGGCTCTTGTAGGGGAACGAAGCCGTTTCACGCCAGAACTTCATCAGGAGCGGAGATTTTTCGAGCTTACGACCGTTGCCCAGATCGAAGTCACCCTTCGCTCGACCGACAATATCCGACGCAGGAGCCTTGAGATACTTATCGCTTTCGATAATTTTGCACATCTCGTCTTTGTTCTCGTCCTTATCGCACCAGATTTGGGCTTCCATCACGGCCATGAGCAACGCTTTCGCCGCTTTGGGATTCTGCGTTGCCCAATCATCGCGCACCGCAAGGGATTTTTCAGGATGTCCTTTCCATAGTTCACCCGTAGTCACCGCGTTATAGCCGAGTTTTTTAGTGACTAGACGCTGGTTCCAAGGTTCACCCACGCAGAATGCATCCATCGCCTTAGTTTCCATATTGGCCACCATTTGAGGCGGCGGAATGATCTTGATGTCCACATCTTCATCAGGATTGACGCCGTTTGCCGCCAGCCAGTATCGCAGCCACAAGTCATGAGTCCCACCGGGGAACGTAACCGCGCACTGGAACTTTTTACCGGACGCCTTCATCTCGTCAATTTTGGCTTTTAGCTTCTCCGCCTTTCCCTCAAGCTTCAGATCGGCATAGTCATTAGAAATAGAAATCCCTTGTCCATCCGTATTTAGACGGGCCAGGATTTGCATCGGGATTTTTTCGTTTCCCTTGGTGATTTTGCCCGCTGCCATGAAGTAGGCCATGGGGGTCAAAATATGAGCGCCGTCGATGCCGCCCTTTTTGCTCCCGAGTTCTAGGTTGTCGCGGGTTGTAGCCCAAGACGTTTGTTTCGCAACTTCAGCACTTTTTAGGCCGTATTTTGCGAGCAATCCTTTTTCTTTGGCAATGATCAAAGGAGCCGAATCCGTCAAAGCAATGAAACCTAGCTTAACGGTATCGGTTTCGGGCGTATCTCCTGTGCCACTGCTAACAGCAGGCACGCTAGAAGGACTAGATGATGATGAGGAGCTAGTGCCACCGGAACTACAGCCATGCGCTAAGAGTGTGCCCGCTGCGGTTGCACCGACGGTAAGCATAAACTTTCTGCGCGAAAACCCACGGGTAATGTTTGTCATTGATTTTGTCCGAAAGATGAGTGACAGATGAGTGAAATAAAGATGAGTGACGGACCTAGAAATACGCCGTTCTGGAACCTAGGAATAGAACTCGATCGCATCTCTAAAATCGATTGAAATTCAATGCCAGAACAAGATGTCGGGTGGCTGACGGACCTAGGGTCATCCCATCTCACGCTGGCAGTGATTGAGAGGAGCTTACAGGTTTAGGGTCACTGTGTCTTTGGGATAAGCGCTGCACGCTAAAATATAGCCAGACGCTCGATCGGCATCCGTTAGCCCCGAGATCGCGCCATCATAGGTGACAACGCCGCCCGTGATCAACTGTTTACAAGTGCCACAGGTGCCTCCCCGGCAGAGACTGTCGGCGGCAAGTCCCGATTTTTCAAGCACGTCAAGGATAAAATCCGCTTCGGTGCAGTCGAGGGTTTTACCCGACTTTGCGAGCACAACCTTGGCAGGCACGGATGCAATTTTGGGCAAGATTTCTTCAGGAGTCGGGTCTTCAAACACGACGCCCGATCGGAGCGTTGCACCAAAGTCCTCCACCAACATGCGCCTCAAGTGTAAGCGCAAGTCTTCGACTGCAATGCCCGTTTGGGTCTTAGTTCCCAAGTGCGAATCTTTGCCGACCTTGCCGCCCGTAAACAAGTCCACACCTGGAACCATCTTTCCGTTTTTACGGGCCTTGCTGCCCATAACACCAATGTCGGCCACTTGAGGCTGCGCACAGGAATTGGGGCATCCGGTCCAGTGCATTCGGACGGGCTGAGTGAGTTCGACATCCCGGTCTAAATCCCGAGCCATCGCAACGGATTGCTGTTTAGTTTCAATCATTGCGAAGTTGCAAAACTGTGCGCCTGTACAGGATACTAGTGTTCGCTCTAGCATTCCAGGATTAATCGAAAACTTTTGCAGCAGTGTTTCTGTTTGCAGAGGTTCTATGCGAGAACCCGGAACATTTGGAATAATAATATTTTGTTCGACCGTTAGCCGGAGTTCGCTTGTTCCATAGACTTCTGCAAGACGCGCAAACTCATACATATCCGAAGCCTCAAGCCGTCCTGCTGGCACACACAACCCGACATAGTTGAGTCCCGATTGCTGCTGTGGATAGAGACCAATGTGATCGCGTCTGACCCGATCGATCGCATCAGTTTCGGCTTCGGGTTCTAACGTAAATCCAATCTGTTGTTCAACGACCTCACGGAATTTCTCGACGCCCCACTGATCAATCAGCCACATCAGTCGGGCTTTCTGCCGATTAGCTCGCAACCCGTGATCCCGGTACACCAATAAAATCGCTTCACACAACGCCACTACTTGATCCGGCATTACCCACACATTCATGGCGATCGCCGGAGCTACCCGACTCGCAGAGAAAAAGCCGCCGACTAGGACGTTGAAGCCAAAGATTTCGCCTTTGAACGCGGGCAAAAACGCTACGTCGTTGATTTCGCCATGGACGGAATTTTCACGTCCGCCATCGATCGCGATATTGAATTTTCGAGGCAAATTAGTAAACGTAGGATTGCCTTTGCCGGAGTCGGTGATCATATCCTGAACTTGCTGGACTAACTCGCGGGTGTCATACAGCTCAGAGGCTTCCAACCCTGACACCGGAGACCCCGTAATGTTGCGAACATTGTCCATAGCTGACTGTAAACTACTCAGACCCACCAATTCAAATCGGCGAAAAATGTCTGGCAGGTCCTCAATGCGAATGCCCCGCAACTGGATACTTTGCCTTGTTGTGACATCGGCACAGCCATCATCCCCGCATCGCTGCACAATGTCAGCTAAGACTCGCAGCTGCGTTGATGTTATGATCCCATGCGGAACCCGCAACCGAATCATAAACTTACCCGGCGTAACCGGACGAAAGAAGACTCCAAGCCACTTCAGACGGTGAATGCGATCGGTTTCATCCATCGCTTCCCAACCAATCTGGGCAAAATGCTCTAGATCCGATCGGATTTCAAGCCCATCTTTCTCAGATTTAAATTTTTCAAACTTATTTTGTTTCTCAGCCGTCGTCTTAGCTGAAATGGGACTGAGTGATGGAGTGGTATTCGTCATTGGAAGGGTGTTGGTCATAGAGGAATCTGCCTTAGAAGGCTTTACTTTTGGCCTGTGTTCCCAAACAAATTTGCCATAATGACAAGGTACGAGAGATCAGAGTAGTCAATCGTATCTAGTGTTACCGAATGTTGCAATTAATGCGGAAACTGCAAGATTCAAATGCAATTTCTGAATAGACTATGATCGGTAAAGGCAAAAAAGTCTTTAGAGTTTGAGTACAGACATTTGCGCACAAGCGCGAGGACCACCAATGGAGAGAGGGATGGCCAACATTTTACGAGGACCTCTGCGACGACGATCGTTTTTGCGGCGGTGGGGCGGCGGATGGCTTCTGCTAGCTGTTGGGAGTGCTCTGGGCAGTGGGTGCGGAAACAAGGGGCGATCGAGCGGGAGCCGCTTTGAAAATGTGGGAACTCTGAAACTTTTGGAAGAAGAAGGACGGATTTTACAAGAGCAGTTTTCCAGTGAGCCGCTGCTGCTAGTCAACCCAACCCCGAAGTATGGAACTGGAAAAGATGCCGCCAAACTGCTTAGACCCGACAAACTAGCGGCCATCAGTCCGACCTGTCCGCATCAAGGCTGTTTGGTGAACTGGAACAAGACGCATGGTGCTTTTATCTGTCCGTGCCACGGCGCACGGTTTGGGGCGGATGGGAAGGTGTTGCAGGGTCCGGCGACGAAGAATTTGAAGCAGTATGACGTGGAGATGCGGGGAGATGAGATTTGGGTGTCTTCGCAGCCGTATTAGGGATCTAGATGGGGTCATTGAGTTTAAGAAACATAGGGGCAGGGATGGATTTCTTAGCAGAGACGGACGACAGGATAGCGTTTGCATTCTTGCAGCGATCGGTAGCGCTTCAGGATTGGGCCTTGGTGGTGCGGTCGGTGCAGGAAATTCTGATGGAGGAGGAATGGGTGTTAGCTGAGGCGCAGCAGGACTCGATGATTGAGGCGCTCATCCTAGCGTTGGAATGGGGGGATTTTCAGGTACGGTGGGACGTGACGAATGTGTTGCCTAGGCTGGGAGAACGAGCTATCGAGCCGCTGCTGGAATGGCTTCAAGAGGATGACCTTGATGCGGATGTGCAATGGTTTGGCATCCGGATGTTGGGTCGTTGGGCAGGAGAGGCGGGCCTGACTCGGCTGCTGGAGATGATAAGGTCCGGAACGCCAGATTTGCAAGCCATGGCGTTATCGGTGTTAATTCAACAGGGAAATGTCATCCTCGATCGAATCTCTCCCCTATTAATGACAGGTGACACTCGGCTGTTGGCGGTGAAAATCCTCTCTGGCATTCGCAGTCGAGACACGATGAATCTGCTGCTCACTGTTGTTACTGACGAGAACCCAGAAATTCGCGAGGTGGCGCTTGAGGCGTTGAGTAGTTTTCAAGATGAACGTTTAGGGTTGGTTTTCATAAAGGCGCTGAGCGATTCCGTAACGAGCGTGCGACAGACGGCAGCCATGGCGATCGGATTTTGTCAGACGCTTTCAGCGTTCGATCGAACCGTTCACCTCGTTCCGTTACTCTGGGATGTTCAAATTTCGGTGTCTTGTGCGGCGGCCAGTAGTCTCGGACGGGTCAATCACGAAGATTCTATCGCTGCACTGCAAAAAGCGTTATTTAGCCAACCGCTGCCTACCCCTCTCGGACTCGAACTCGCCCGATCGCTCTTTCATATTGGCAACATGGCGGGCTATGAAGATGCGATCGTTGGATTAGGCGCGTATGTTATGACAAGTGTTATGACAGAAACAAATATTTCGATTCAGAATAAATTCAATTCAGACGTTGTATCAGAAATTTTCCGGATTCTCGGACGAGTCGATATTCCGATTGCTAAATCCATCGCTCTGTATGCAGTATTGAAATGTCTAGAGCAGCAGAATCTTAATTCGGTCGATCGGACTTTAGCGATTACAGCTCTGGGCCAGCTCAAAGATCTCCGATCGATCGATCCTCTGATTCAGCAACTCATCTATCCCGATCCAAGTCTTCGTCTTCATGTCCTGCACGCGCTTCAGCTTATCGATCCGTCGGTTGCTCTCGATCGGCTCAAATCCCAATCTATCCCCCTATCAACTGACGCATTGCCTGATGCCCTCCAAATCGGCATTCATTTTGCTATCACTGAATGGCGCAGCTAATACCGCCCGTCTCTAGTCCCATCTCTTCATTCTCAATTCCCCATTCTTCATTCTCAATTCCCCATGCGTCTTGAACAAATACAGGCATTCCTCACAGTCGCAGACACGGGCAGTTTTCAGCAAGCCGCCAAGCGATGTGACGTCACACAATCCACGATCAGCCGTCAAATCCAGACCCTAGAGAACATCTTGGGAATGCCATTGTTGCATCGGACTAGTCAAGTGAAGCTCACGATCGCGGGGGAACGATTTCTCCCTCGCGCCCGCAAAATTTGTCAAGAATGGCGAGTAGCGACCCATGAACTTGCCGATCTCTTGGATGGGAAACAACCCGAACTCTGTGTCGCTGCGATTCATTCAGTCTGTGCGTACCGATTACCGCCTGTGTTGCAACAATTTTGTGCGGAGTATCCTGAGGTGCAGTTGCGGGTGACGTCGCTGGGAAGCGATCGCGCGCTTAAGGTGCTCAAAGATGGGCTAGTGGATATTGCGATCGTTATGAACAATCGTTTCCTTACAGCAAGTTCAGAAATGAGCGTGGATTTGCTCTATACCGAACCCGTACAGGTTTTAATGTCGGTGGACCATCCACTGGCCTCCGCAATAGCCGTTCCCTGGAGCAAGCTCGTTCATTATCCACAGGTCGTCTTCAAAGATGGTTACGGGATGCAGCGACTCGTTCAGGAACAATTCCAACGCGAAGGCGTAACGCTTAATGCGGCGCTAGAACTGAATACACTGGATGCCTTTCGGGGCGTGGTTCGGCAAGGCGAACTAATGGCGCTATTGCCCCAGGGTGCTATTGCCGATCTGCACCTAGACCCGATGCTAGTGATGCGTCCAACGACTGATCCTGTGATTAATCGAGAGGTGGTGCTAGTGACCACAAACGATCGACTTCAAATTCCACCCATTCGGCGATTCCGAGAGCTAGTGCAGCAACAGGTGAGGTAAGACCTGTTTGATGTCGATGAGCTTGGAAAGCAATAAAATTCTGGTTTTGCTGGATAGACGATCGGCTATGGCTTACGGCTAAATTTTCCAAAAAACAAAAGCCCCTCCTGTTTCCAGAAGGGGCTTTTGTCCTACTCACTCAATCACTCTCGTAATTTCATGAAAGAATATGGTTTTTGGTTACAAATTAACCGTTGATTGCAGGTGCAGCAACTGCAACAGGTGCAGCTTCGCCAGCAGCCAAGTCAAGCGGGAAGTTGTGTGCATTTCTTTCATGCATTACTT
>JAYVVL010000238.1:0-4123 GCA_043787035.1 Synechococcales cyanobacterium | reverse complement strand
ATCGCATTCGTCAATGTCTTAATGACTTTGACTGTTTACGAGATGCTATGGAGCATATTTTAAAACTTGCGTCCTAACACTCATGGCAATTGCTATATAAAGAAAAAATAAATCTGACGCACGATTTACATAGTTTCCGTGAAATTAGAGCCTTTAGGTCATAGGGGGTGTGACCCCTCACAAAGAACGTGGCATACTGTGCTAAGTAGATGCACCCTGATGATGGGGGAGTTGCTTAGCGACCCTCCCTTTTTCTTAAGGATATGAATCCTACCCAAGCTTTTTAGGGAGAAGCCAAGAAATATCACCCCAGTCATACTGGAGCAATTGTAAGATCCCGTTTAGCTGATTCTGATGCAGGTTGCCAGAAGGAGGACAAAATCAGTTTGGTCAACAGTCAGCAGGATATTCATGGTGGAAATCTCGCGCATGGAGAGTTTTGACGATCTAGATCTCATCTCGATTCTCAGAATGCGCTAAAACCTGTCCTGAAATCAGGTTAAACCCTCGATCGCCCAATCTATCACGACATCAACCGATCGATCTCCTCCACTTTCCCAGGAAGATCGATCGCATAGTAAATCTCGCGGCTTCGCTGGAACGATTCCCACTCTGGGAGGCTTCGCCAACGCATCCCTATCTCATCAACCGTTGGCGAAGCCTTTCTGAAAGAAAATCGATCGCCTCTACTTTCCCAGGAAGGTCGTTGGTGAGACCTCTCGCAAGGGAATCGGCTGATAAATTTTACTGACTTACCGTTTCAAATACCAGATGAGTAAGGCGATCGCCAATCCGATGCCAAACCAAATCCAAAAGCTGGATAGATTGCTGGAGGATTGAGGTCGTAGGGTATTTTGAGGGAGTTTGGGGGTGGCGGGGGGATCGATAAGGGGTGGGGCGATGGGGCCGGAGCTTTGTTGATACATTGGCTGCATTTCTTGACGACACATTTGAATGAGATTATCCATTTCTATAGTTTCAAAATATGCAATTGCCGATTGATAGGATTGTTTGGCTTCATAGGCTTTTTTGAGTTTGACCTGTGTTCTTGCAATGTATAGATAAGACCAGCCTTCGTTATAGGCTGAATCCATAGATTTAAAGATTACAAGGGCTTGTTGGTGATAATGGAGGGCTGCGGAATCATTCTTCTGTTTAACCGACAGAAGCGCCAAACTATCATAAGTATTGGCTTCTCCGAGTCGAGCGCCCACTTCGCGATAAATGTCGATCGCTTGTTCATAGTTGACTAACGCCTCATCGCTCCGTTTTTTGAATTGCAACACATCCGCGATCGCTTTTAACGTATTGGCTTCTCCATGCTTATCTTGAGTCTCTCTTGCCACCTTCAGCGCAAGGGCATAAGCCACCAATAGCTCACCCCGCCCTTTCTGAAATCTTGTAAAAACCTCCAACAACCGAGGCAAACCCATCACAATCGACCATTCTTCAGCTCCATCCGCCCACACCACCGATCGCAATAAATTTTTAAACTCAGAATGAAACCACGCGATCGCCTGCTTAGAGAGTCGATTACTCCCCGTCCGCACCGCCTCGCCCGCCTCTAACAAATCCGCCAAACGATCGCCCTTCACATCACCTCGAATACAATCATTATAAAAATCAGCAACCCCCACATACCACTGCACCGTCCGCAACCCAATGGCGTGACCCACTGCTGGCTCCAGCTTCTCCTGAGCAAACTCCCGCAGCAAATCATGCATCTCAAACCGTCCCGAAATGCGACATTCCAGCAGCCGAGCCTCCTCCAATAATTCCAACGACTCCAAAATATCCTCCTTCTCCAACGCCACCTCTGCGATCGCCGTCCCAAAATCCATCCCCGGCACGGCACCCAAACGCAAAAACATCGCCCCCAACTCCCCCTCCAACTCACCATAACTCAGCTCAAAACAAGCCCGCACATCCAAATCCTCCCGCCGCATCAGACTAAGCCGAGCTTCTCTTAACTTCATCTCCACCCGCTCCAACTCCCACCGCCGCACCTTCACCGTCGCCGCCACAATCTCAATCCCCAAGGGCAATCCCCCACAGAGATCCACCACCCGTTTCAACGTTGTCCGATCGGGATTCACCAGCCCCGCTGTTGTTTGAAATAATTCGATCGCATCCTCAGAGTTCAAAATCCCTAATCGATGCTCCTGCAGCCCCGCCACCGTCGCCAAACTGCGCCGACTGGTCACTAGCACCACACAGCTCTCACTCCCCGGCAGCAAGGGCTTCACCTGGGCAGCATCCCGCGCATTATCCAAGACCACGATCGCCCGTTTTCCTCGCATCCATGATCGATAGGCATTGGCTTTTTCCGCCAGACTCCAGCGATCGACCTGCTGAGAATCATACCCCAACCCCACCAACCATCCGCCCAGCACCGACTCCGCCGACACCACAAAGTCCGTCTCCGAAGCCCCTCGCAAATTCACATAAAGCTGTGCATCCGGATACTTCGGCTCCAATTCATAGGCCAAGTGCAACGCCAACGCCGACTTCCCGATTCCCCCCATCCCCGCGATCGCACTAATCGCCACCCCGCCACTATTTTTGGACTTGTCCAGCAATAATTTAATCTCCTTTTTTTCATCCGCCCGCCCGATAAAATTCGGGTTGCGATTGGGTAACTGATGACAAGAGAGAATGCGATCGGCATAATTTACAATCTGCGTTATGTTCCCAATCGAAAGAGGCCCTTCAACGGTGACATTTTCTAAAACCGATTGTTTGATGAACGGTTTGCGATCGAAGGAAGAATGGGGCTGCGTAGAAGTCATAGTAATGAATGAAATAGGTTGAGTATTTTTAGAAAATTAATTGAATAACTTTTGGGTGGGTGCCACAATACCCGATCCCCTTAAAAAGGGGGAACCGGAATCAAGAGCACAACATCACGATCGATCGTTTAAGTCGATTGATTTTGCGTCACATTCCCAATCTGAATACTTTTTGCCTTGACTTTTTCAGCCACAATCTGTTCCGCCGCTTTCCCACCGCCAGACTCTTGAATCACCGCTCCGACCACGATCGCCTCTTCCGCTTGCACATCACTCAACACCACCATCCGCCGCACCGTAATGC
Source organism: Synechococcales cyanobacterium (assembly GCA_043787035.1). Lineage (GTDB taxonomy): Bacteria > Cyanobacteriota > Cyanobacteriia > Leptolyngbyales > Leptolyngbyaceae > JAAFJU01. Next base: position 1,030 of record JAYVVL010000238.1, on the reverse strand, counting down.
CCTCAACCTGCACTATCTTCGCCACCGACTCCGCCAACGCCAGCACCTCCGGATCCTTCACCGCCTCCACAATCTCTCCTTCCAACACCTCCGCCCCAAAATCCTTCGGATGGGATTCCATCAGTGCCGGATTCGTCTGCACCTGTTCGAGCTTCATCCCCGTCAGCGGCATCTTCTCTTTCAGCTTCGCCAACAGCTTCCCCGCCACCGTCCAAACCGCTTCCGTAATCTTCTCGCCATTTTTCTCGATCGCCTTAGTCAACACCAGCGTCACGATCGTTGCAGTAGTAATGGGTTCCATAAAAAATGCGCTCCTAATGTGGTGGCATAACTTAATTATTACCATCTTCATAGGAAAACAATCGCATTCCGGAAAATAATTAGCCCAACCCCACGTCAGATTTTCTAGGCAAATCATAATCCATCTCCCCGATCGAGGCATGGTCAAATAACGTTCGATCGCAAACTCTTTCTCGCAACATCTAAGAACACCTGAGCACGTTGGAGTTGAACGATCGCATCATCCTGAGACAGCCTGATTTCAGTGCTATAGTCTCCATCCGTTCGCGCTTTTGTCGCATCAATTAAATAGCGATGTAAATCTTTAGGAACTTCACCCGATTTAACAAATTCTCGACCAAAAGCAGAAATGACAGCCGCATGACTGGAGAATGACAAATCTCGACTCAACAAAAAATCTGAGCCATATAAAACATGGCGTAATACGATCGAGAGACTAAAAGTCGTAGAGCTGATGGTCAGCAAGGAGTTGGGCCGCTCGCACACTCTCTTCTGCTTTAGTGAGGAGAAATTGCTGTTCAGTGTTCATGCCGGAATCCCCTCCCGACGAACGTTGAGCAATAATGGTGTCTCACGAGTTTGAAACACATGATCAGACATTAAAACACAAGAGATCAAGACCTCATGGACCTGGCGTTGCATAATTAAGGTATGAGTCATGAGGATTAGCCGATGAAATGCCCTGAGTGTAATAGTGCAAACATCCGTAGAAACGGCATCAAGCGAGGTA
>JAYVVL010000237.1:0-4123 GCA_043787035.1 Synechococcales cyanobacterium | reverse complement strand
GGGGATTTGTTTGAGTTGTCTGAAGAACTTCAGGATTTTCAGAAGTTTGAGGCATTTGCAGGCGTAGAGTTGGTGCAGGATGCTCATCGGTTGCTGTTGATGAATTTGTTGTTGCATGGGATTGAGAGTGAGGTGGGACTGGGAGATTCGTTGGGGAAGGAAGGGAGGGAGTTGGGATTAGCAAATTTGATTTTATCGAATCCTCCGTTTGGGACGAAGAAGGGCGGAGGAACGCCGAATCGGGATGACTTTACGTTTGAGACTTCTAACAAGCAGTTGGCGTTTTTACAACATATTTATCGAGGGCTGAAACCGGGTGGCAGGGCGGCGGTGGTGTTGCCGGATAATGTGTTGTTTGAGGGAAACATTGGGCAGAAGATTCGGGTGGATCTGATGGAGAAGTGTGATTTGCATACGATTTTACGATTGCCGACGGGAATCTTTTATGCGCAGGGGGTGAAGACGAATGTGTTGTTTTTCACGCGGGGGATTTCGGATTATGGCAATACGAGACAGGTGTGGGTGTATGATTTACGATCGAATATGCCGCAGTTTGGTAAGCGAACGGCTTTGACGCCAGAGCATTTTGCGGAGTTTGAGGCGTCGTGGGAGATTGCGTCGCGAGTGGACGGTGGGGAGATGGGACGGTTGCGATGTTTTAGCCGATCGGACATTAACGATCGCAGTGATAGTTTGGATATTAGCTGGTTGCGGGATGAGAATGAGGAGCGCAGTGAGGATTTGCCGGAGCCGGAGGTGTTGGCGCGGGAGGCGGTGAATGGGTTGACGCTTGCGATCGGGGAGTTGGAGGCGATTTTGGCGGAGTTGGCGATAGAATAGGGGGCGATTTCGAGGGGTGAGTGCAAAAATTTTACGATCGACGAGGATGATTTATGCTGGCTAACGAGGATGACCTAGAATCACGGTGGGATATGCAACAGGCGATTTTGAAAATTCAGATGTTTACGGCTGAGATGTCGGAGATGGAGTATCTGAATATGGGTTAAAAATTGGGTTGCGCTATAATGAGCATGATCAAGCATTAAGTCGATTGATGAAGTTGGCTAATGGTTGATTCTGTTGTTTAATAATCTGGGAGGAACCGATGAAAACAATGGTGACGATCGATGATCAACTCATGACACAAGCTTTAGCTATGACGGGTTTATCTGCTCAGGAAGAAGTGATCATATTGGGGTTGCAAACACTCATTAAACTTAAGCAACAATCGCAATTTAAACAATGTCCAAACCTTGAATCTGACGGGTCTTCTCAGCGGGAGGCCGTCAATGTAAAGGTGGGGCAAAATTTTTATGGCTGCATTCAAGATGAAACATTTATCCGCCAACCACAGGGTCATTAAAGGGAAAGAATTTGGCGTTGAAAGACCGTCTTAATTCGATCGTTCGAAGGGAAGTCGCGGTTTGTTCTGTTGTGAAGGCAGAGCTAGCCTATGGTGCAATAAAAAGTTTAAATCCAGAACAGAATTTCTCATTGCAACAAGAGTTCTTGGCACAATCTTATTCTTTTCCATTCGATTATTTTACAGCCATTACTTTCGGTGCGATTCGAGGACAGTTAGAGACGCAAGGCACTCCGATCGGTCCTTATGATTTACAAATTGTGGCGATCGCGTTAGTCAATGATTTGACGTTGGTAACGCACAATGTGCGGGAATTCGTCCGAGTTGAAGGGTTACGGGTGGAGGATTGGGAGGTTTAACGATCGCACTTACAACAGCAGAAAGCCCCCTAGTCTCCAATTCTGGAGGAGCATGAGTGGGAATGGGTTAAACTATAGAGGTCGTCGATCGGGAGCGGATTGATTATGGGCGCAGCAATTTTAGAGCAGCTACAGAAACTCCCAGAGCCTATGCAGCAGAAGGCTTTGCAATATATTGAGTCGTTGCTGGCAGAGCATCTTCAAGAGGAGGAGGGGACGATCGAGACCCCACGGAAGAAGCGGCAGGCAGGGACGATGAAAGGAACGTTCGTTTTGCCTTTAGTGGATGATTTTGATGCACCACTGGATGATTTTCAGGAGTACATGTGATGAGTGGGTTGTTGTTGGACACACATGTGTTCATTTGGTTTTCTGAGAATTTGTCTAATTTACCGATCGCAATTCGAGAAGAGATTGAGGCTGCCGATCGAGTCTATTTAAGTATTGCGAGTCTTTGGGAAATTGCAATTAAGCTCAGTGGTGGGAAGTTAGCGCTGCAAGTTGTTTATTCCGATATTGAAGCCATGCTTCCTGGTGCGGGAATTGAGCTAATTTCGATTTCGTTTGATGATACGAAACATCTTCTTAATCTGCCATTGCATCATCGTGATCCATTTGATCGCATTTTAATTGCACAAGCGATCGAACGATCGATGGTTTTGGTGAGTGCCGATCGATCGTTTGGGGATTATCCGGTGCAGAAGCTTTGGGAATAATCCGATCGTCCTTGTAACAGCAGAAAGCCCCCTAACCCCCAATTCTGGGGGTGCATGAGTTGTAGATCCTGTGGCGGGTTATGATAGTTTCGGCTATTGGGTTTTGTGTTTGAGGAGTTCGATCGTGCGTGAGTTACCGGAAGGTTGGGCTGAAGCTATCGTCGTAGACTTATTGTTATCTATTTCAAATGGTATTCCTAACAAGCAGAATAAGGAAGCAAAGGGAATACCTGTTACCAGAATTGAAACGATTGCGACAGGAAAGATTGATTTCTCACGAGTTGGATTTGTTGAGAATACAGATTCTTATGTGATTGAAAGATTTCGCCTTAAAGAGGGAGACATTCTTTTCAGCCATATTAATAGCTTGGCACATATAGGAAAAACTGCATTATTTGTTGAAGAATCTAAAGAGCTTTTTCATGGGACTAATCTTCTCCTCTTGAGACCTGATACATCCATAACTATCCCAAGCTTTTTAGAGTATGGATTCCAATTTCTAAGAAATCTACACTTCTTCCGACTCAATGCGCAAAATGCTGTAAACCAAGCATCACTAAATCAGAAACAGCTAAAGTCAATTGGCATCCCTCTCCCACCCCTAAACGAACAAAAACGAATCGCCGATCGCTTGGACCAACTGCTCACGCGCATCGACAAAACAAAAGCGCACCTCGATCGGATTCCCCCGCTCCTCAAACGCTTCCGCCAATCCGTCCTAGCCGTTGCTACTTCAGGCAAACTCACGGAAGAGTGGCGAGAAGACAATGGTGAACAAGATTCGAGTAGTAAATTCCCATTGGATTGGAATCTAAAATTGGTCAAAGAAGTTGGGAATGTTCAACTTGGTAGACAACGTTCACCAAAATATCATTCTGGTCAATACATGCGTCCATATTTACGAGTACAGAATGTTTTTGAGAATTTTATCGATTTAGACGATGTTATGGAAATGAATTTTCCACCTCCTGATATGGAAAAATATAGATTATGTTATGGTGATATTTTACTTAACGAAGGCCAAAGTCCACATCTTTTAGGTCGTCCAGCAATGTTCCGCGATGGGTTGCCAGAAGCTTATTTCACAAATACGCTAATCCGCTTTCAGGCTTTCGATGTTGTAAGTCGTGAATTTGCATTGCTAGTATTCCGAAATTATATGCACTGTGGAAGATTTCAACATGAAGGAACTATTACAACCAATATTGCGCATCTTGGAGCAGGCAGATTTGCAGAAATTGAATTTCCAGTTCCATCTCTCGAAGAACAACAGGAAATCGTCCGCCGAGTCGAAGCACTCTTTGCCAAAGCCGATCGGATTGAAGCGCAATACAAGAACGCCCGTCAGCAAGTCGATCGGCTTACTCCCGCCCTTCTTGCCAAAGCCTTTCGCGGTGAACTCGTTCCACAGGATGCCAATGATGAACCTGCTAGTGTGCTGTTGGAACGGGTGAAAGAGGCGCGATCGATGTAATCCGCGTCCTCGAAAAGATCGGCTTCGCCCTTTCTCGCCAAAGTGGCAGCCACAAAATCTACAAAAATGATGCAGGATTACGGGTATTCAAAAATGCGCACTCTTCTAAATCTGTCCCAAAACCCATCTCGCAAAGCGATCGCACTATTAGTTCACTTTCAGTCCACGATTCGGGCGTATTTTTGTGCTGATGTAGTTTGATCGCAGATTT
>JAYVVL010000236.1:0-28267 GCA_043787035.1 Synechococcales cyanobacterium | reverse complement strand
CGATCGGTGGTTGGAGCTGGTTAGAAGGTCGGTCCGGGACGGTGGCAGATGCCAATATCATCGCATCTCGAACCTGGACTCCATTCGTTACTGAACCTTCTGCCTTTGCAGTTTGGGGCAATGCGATCGCGGCAGATGCTGCCAAAAATGCGACCCAAACGGAAGAAAAACGCCAATCACTCACGCTCAATTCACTCCTAAAACAACACCGAACACAACATCAACAGCAATTCAACCAATTACACTATCAGCAAATACCGCAAACACCTAATTTGTGTGATTTAAGAAACACAGGATTTGAATCCTATTTTTAGGACGTATCCCTAGCGATGCCTCCTAAAATATCAACCCTTGAGAGGGTCCATCGCATCAAGCTGCCAAATCAAACCCCTTAGATTAAGCTTGGGCAAGAACCCGTTTGAGAACTTGCTGATAGCCCTCTTCCACGGCTCCGAGATCCTGTCGAAAACGATCTTTGTCTAAGACGCGCTTCTTCGGATCGAGTTCCCCTTGTTTCCAAAGTCGGCAGGTATCCGGGCTAATTTCATCCGCCAAAATAATCCGTCCGTCCTTGTCGTAACCAAACTCCAGCTTAAAATCGACCAGCGTAATTCCACATTGATTAAAAAAATCTTGAAGGATGACATTAATCTGCAAGGCCATCGATCGCAACGTCTCCACTTCTGCATCTGTTGCAATATTCATCAGCCGAATCCGATCGGTCGTCAGCAACGGATCGCCCAACGCATCGTCTTTAAAATAGAATTCGACCAACGGTGGATTGACTCGCGTCCCCAGTTCTAGGCCCGTTTGTTTGCAGAGACTTCCAGCGGCAATATTGCGGACCACGACTTCGAGGGGCACGATCGTCACAGCAAAAACCAGCATGTCGGTCGGCGTCGGTAAATCAACAAAGTGCGTCGGAATGCCTTTCGAGGCCATCAGCTTGAACAGGTGCGCTGAGATGGCGTTGTTGATTTCCCCTTTGCCGCGAATGGTCCCTCGCTTGAGGGCATTAAAGGCCGTCGCATCGTCTTTAAACCGCGTTAGCAGCACATTTGGATCGTCGGTCGCATAAAGAATTTTCGCCTTGCCTTCGTAGATTTTTTCGCCTGCGGGGAATGCGGTAGGGTCAGCCATAGTGGATAGTGCCTAAGTTGCGTTGCAGAACAGCGGTCAATAGTTTAGCGCGAGTTCACTGCAGAACGCCGAGTCTTCTGTCTCACAAGTGATTTAAGCCCTCGCAATTTGGGGACGAGAATTAAATAATATCCGGGTCAGCCGATCGCCATTCAACTGGAAAATGAGCTAGAAACGTTAGTGAAACCTATATTTGATTCTGGGCTTCATGGGATGACGATCGAAATCCAAACGAGTCAAGAGCACTACAACAGCACGTCATCCCACATTCAAGAGGGCGATTGTGTAGGGTCATAGCAAACCTACGCTCAACCCCATTTCTGAATCTCTCATCAGTCCAATCGCTAATCCGATCGTTAATCCAATCGTCAATTTTACCGTTAGCCTATCTGCTGCCGATCTACTTCCAATCCTCCAACCCACTTCATCAGTTACTCCTCAGCTTAACAATCACCTTTCCCTAAAACATTACTGCCAGCACAGACGATCGGTACCCAATCGCTTCAATGGAATCTTTAGCCTCCCATATAACTAAATCTTCCTTGTCGAATTACTACATCAGATATCACGCTATGCCTAAACTAAACACAATTATGGACCCACAAGCTACTTATTCATGAGTCCATAATTCAGTATTTTACAAAGTGTAGATAGAAAGATAATCAAGACGCTTGTCGATCGGCTAAAGCATCAAACCAAGGTTGAAATTGATCGCGGCGAAAGACCTGTGCTCGCTGACGTTGGTCAAAGCGAACTAAGCTGGGCAGACCGTGCTGCTGAAGACAACCGCGTAACCAGGTCGCTACTCCAAGCCCAGACTCGTAGGGCATGACTGCCTGAAAAGGACCATACATTAGGAGTAGATGACTATTGCTAAATAATGGTGCATCCTCTTCAATCAACCGGGTTAAATAAGTGCGAGGTGGATATTCATCCTGCTGGAAGCGACGTCCACGGTTCCAACTGCCTTGGGTGCGCATTGGGGAGGATGCTACCGTCCCACCGTCCGCTTGATTCTGACCATTCCGACGAGTAGTGCGTTGCTGAGAATGCCTTTGAGACATGTGACTCCTTGAAATTTAACAATACCTATTCCATTGAGCCAATCCGAACATCAGATTCCGAGAAAAACTGTACCTACTGCACTCAAACTGCGACTCACATATGTCAGAGTTCACAGATCTTACGGGAAATAAAGTTCTTCTCCAGAAAAGCTGGAAATGGAGGTTAAGAACTAGAAAAATAATTAACTGCTATGGGCCTATCACCCGTGTCCAAAACCTAACGCCTACTACCGTGGTGGGTTGTAGTGGGTTGCTGACTGAAGGGGATAAGTGGAGAGCGTCTCAATTCTTCGATAACACCATTATATTACATTTTACTAAAAACGGCAAATCTTTTAATTCATTTTCTTTGCGATTTGTGATAACGGGCACTATCCTTAGTAATCAAAGAAGTTGAAATCACGGTAATCCTATGGCTGCCTACGAATACCGCGCGGGTCTCGAAGGCGTCCCCGCAACTCAGTCCAGTATTAGTTTTGTAGATGGACAAAAGGGACTTTTGGAGTATCGCGGGATTGCGATCGACAAGCTCGCCTCCCAAAGCACCTTTTTAGAGACAACCTATCTATTAATCTGGGGACATCTTCCAAATCCTGAAGACCTAAGAGAGTTTCAGCAAGAGATTCAGGGCCATCGTCGTCTCAAATATCGCATCCGAGACATGATGAAGTGCTTTCCGGAAAGCGGCCATCCTATGGATGCTTTGCAGGCATGTTCGGCGGCGCTGGGCCTATTTTACTCCAAGCGATCGCTAGATGACCCGACCTACATTCGGGAAGCAGTGGTGCGGTTGCTAGCCAAAGTTCCAACCATGGTAGCGGCCTTCCAACTCATGCGATCGGGCAATGATCCAGTCCAGCCTCGGGACGATTTGAGCTACGCGGCTAACTTTCTTTACATGCTGAGTGAGAAAGAACCGGACCCCTTTGCCGCGCACATTTTTGATGTCTGTTTGACGCTACACGCTGAGCACACCATCAATGCCTCGACCTTTTCGGCCATGGTAACGGCCTCGACGCTGACGGATCCCTATGCGGTCATTGCTTCTGCTGTGGGAACGTTGGCTGGACCACTGCACGGCGGGGCGGCGGAGGAAGTCGTAGGAATGTTGGAAGCGATCGGGTCGGTAGATCAAGTTCGGCCCTACGTCGAGCGCGCTATCCAACACAAGGCGAAAATCATGGGCTTCGGACATCGGGTCTATAAAGTTAAAGACCCTCGGGCCACAATTTTGCAGGGTCTAGCCGAACAACTCTTCGATCGCTTTGGGCGCGATGACTACTATGACATCGCCACTGAACTAGAGAATGTGGTGAGTGAGAAATTAGGCGCGAAGGGTATTTATCCCAACGTTGATTTCTACTCGGGCTTGGTTTACCGCAAACTGGGCATCCCGACCGATCTGTTTACCCCGGTCTTTGCCATTTCCCGCACAGCCGGCTGGCTGGCCCATTGGAAAGAGCAGCTTGCTGAAAATCGGATTTTCCGACCGACGCAAATTTACACTGGACCGCATGACGTGCCTTACGTTCCGATCGAGGCTAGGCCCGAGCGTTAATACTGGGCATTAGGCTCGATTAATCCGCTAGATTTCTAGCTGGAATTAAGATTACGTTAAGGCCAGAGAAAATTTGGCTGATGAGGGGTCTGACCCCTCTTCCCTGTTAGATATACTTTTGTCATCATGACGGAGTGACGATTTTCAGGAACTCCAGCCCTCAGATTTTTCTGGGGGTTTATTTTTGCCTATGGTTGGATGCGGTTGTTTTGAATCGTTTTTGAATCTGAATCGTGAACTTACGACGCCTCAGTCTCCAATAGGAAGATATACTAGCTGAGTAATTGCAAAAAATGTTGGGCCGCTGCTACTGGGCGGTGGGTGACTCACAATGAACTCAGGAATTGATTTACAGGGAACGTTTATCGAGTCGCTTAAGGGATTAGGACTGCCTGCTGGCGCGGCCAAGGCGGTGTGGATGCCGCTTCCCATGCTGATTGTTCTGGTGGGATCGACGGTTGCGGTCTTGATTGCGGTATGGATGGAGCGCAAGATTTCTGCCGCTGCTCAGCAGCGCATTGGTCCTGAGTACATTGGTCCTCTGGGGATCTTGGCTCCGCTGGCAGATGGTCTAAAGCTGGTTTTTAAGGAAGATATTATTCCAGCAAAAGCAGATCCGTTTTTGTTCACCATAGGACCAATGATCGCGGTAGTGCCTGTTTTCTTGTCGTTCTTGATCGTCCCCTTTGGTCAAAATCTGTTGATCAGTGACGTCGGAATGGGAATTTTTCTCTGGATTGCGCTGTCTAGTGTGGTTCCGATCGGGCTTTTGATGGCAGGCTATGCGTCCAATAACAAGTATTCGCTTCTGGGCGGATTGCGGGCGGCGGCTCAGTCGTTGGCTTATGAGATACCGCTGGCTTTGGCTGTGATGGCGATCGTCATGATGTCCAACTCTCTTAGCACCGTGGATATTGTGCAGCAGCAGTCTGGGTATGGCTTGCTGGGATGGAATATCTGGCGTCAGCCCGTGGGATTTGTCATCTTCGTGATTTCGGCCTTGGCTGAATGTGAACGCACGCCGTTTGACTTGCCCGAAGCGGAAGAAGAGTTGGTGGCTGGGTATCAGACTGAGTATGCCGGAATGAAATTTGCGCTGTTCTACCTGGGTTCCTATGTGAACCTAACGCTTTCGGCGCTTCTTGTGGCGGTGCTGTACCTGGGCGGGTGGGAGTCGCCGATTTCGGTTAGTGTGATTTCTCAATTGACTGGGGTCAGTGAAAACACACCTTGGCTGGAAGTATTGGACGGCGCGATCGGGATTTTGATGACCTTAACTAAGACCTATGCGCTGGTCTTTTTCACCGTGCTGTTGCGCTGGACCATTCCTCGGGTCCGTATTGACCAACTGCTCAATCTGGGATGGAAGTTTCTGCTTCCCGTTGCCTTAGTCAATCTTCTGGCAACCGCAGGCTTAAAACTGGCGTTCCCGATCGCCTTTGGTGGCTAATAACGCCCGAGTCAATCTCAATACCGTGCTGGATCACCCTAGAGAATATATTCTTATGATCAACTTCCTAAGACAAGTCGGTAATTACACCAAAGAAACGATTCAAGCGGCCAAGTACATCGGTCAGGGTTTATCCGTCACCTTTGACCACATGCGCCGCCGCCCTGTAACGGTCCAATATCCTTACGAGAAGCTGATTCCATCGGAGCGATTCCGAGGTCGGATCCACTTTGAATTTGATAAATGTATCTCCTGTGAAGTGTGTGTGCGGGTTTGTCCAATTAATCTTCCGGTCGTGGATTGGTCCTTTAACAAAGCTACGAAGAAAAAAGAGCTTGCGGCCTACAGTATTGATTTTGGAGTCTGCATCTTCTGTGGCAACTGCGTTGAATACTGCCCGACGAACTGCCTTTCGATGACGGAGGAATATGAGTTAGCGGTCTACGAACGTCATGAATTAAATTATGACAGCGTTGCCCTCGGTCGTTTGCCCTACAAAGTCACAGATGATCCCATGGTGACGCCATTGCGTGAATTTGCGTATTTGCCAAGCGGCGTTATGAACCCCCACGATCTCCCTGCCGGATCACGCCGTGCCGGAAAGACCCCTGCCGAAATCATCAAAGCGACCCAAGAATCCCAAAAAAATCCCACGTAGGATGCGTTAAGCAAAGCAACGCATCAATCCGCCATCCCGTCCACCCCCATCCACCCCACCCCATCATTAGGAAGGTCCGATCGCGTGAATTTAGCAGAAGGTGTCCAACTCGTTTCCTTTGGCGTTCTGACCGCCCTGCTGCTCCTAGCAGCCCTTGGCGTCGTCCTGCTTAAAAACGTCGTCTACTCTGCCTTTCTCCTCGGCGGCGCATTCATCAGCATGGCTGGACTTTATTTTCTGCTCAACGCAGACTTCGTAGCCGCCGCCCAAGTCCTTGTTTACGTTGGGGCGATCAACGTCCTAATCCTATTTGCGATTATGCTTGTTAACAAGCGTGAAGACTACGATCCCGTAAAAGGAACAGGCATCAGACGAGGTGCAACCGCATTAGTTTGCCTAGGACTTTTTGCACTGCTATCCACCATGGTTGTCTCGACCCCCTGGGCCATTTCATCCGCTACCCCAGCGGGAGACGGCAGTATTGTGAAAATCGGGATTCACTTCTTCACCGATTATTTGCTCCCCTTTGAACTAGTTTCCGTCCTGCTCCTGATTGCTCTCGTCGGTGCGATCGTTCTTGCCCGTCGCGAATTCATCCCTGAAATTCTTTCATCTAAAGGCGAAGACGAAGCGCTGATGCTCCCCGAGCGCCCCAGAGAACTCGTTGCATCCAGCACGCCTTCTAATTCGGCTAATTTAAAATAAGTTTGGCTCATTCAAACTTAGCTGCAAACTAATGTCCCCGATCGAAGAGTTTAGACCATGCGCCTTCAATATTTTCTTCTAACCGCCGCCGCCCTCTTTTGTATTGGAGTTTACGGACTCGTTACCAGCCGAAATGCCGTACGGGTTCTAATGTCCATTGAACTTATGCTCAATGCCGTTAACCTGAACCTTATGGCCTTCTCCAACTATGTCGATCCTGACCAGATAAAAGGCCAGGTTTTCACCACCTTTGTCATCGCTATTGCTGCCGCTGAAGCTGCTGTCGGCTTGGCGATCGTCTTAGCTATCTACCGTAACCGGGATACTGTGGACATGGAGAAGTTTAATCTACTGAAATGGTAGTTCACACTGTTTAGCCTTCAATTTTGCAATTGGGGGTTATTTTTTTCAAATCTATCATCCGGACTCCATCTGAAATATTCACACTTAGAGCGCTGATATGTATTTCTTGTATATTTTTTAAGGTTTTGTGGCTTGGGATGCAATTTTATTAGGGGTGTGCCCTTTAGATTGGAGGGACATCGATTAAGAATGGTGGTATCCATCCATGGTGAATGTCGTCTCAACGCCCAACGCGCCCGCTGATACCGTTCGATCGTACCTTCGAGAAATTGGCCGAGTCCCGCTTCTCAGCCACGAGCAGGAAATTATCTATGGTAAACAGGTTAATGCACTTGTTGCTCTTCAAGACCTTCGATCGCAATTAACTGTACAGCTCGATCGATTGCCCACGGCCCTCGAATGGGCCAGTGCCGCCGACTTAGATGCCGCTACCTTAAACGATCGAATTCAACAAGGAGAACGAGCTAAACGCCGGATGATCGAAGCCAACCTCCGCCTAGTGGTTTCTGTTGCAAAGAAATATCAAAAACGCGACGTGGATCTGATGGATTTGATCCAGGAAGGGACAATAGGGATGCAGCGCGGAGTTGAGAAGTTTGACCCGAGTAAGGGCTACCGCTTCAGCACCTATGCCTACTGGTGGATTCGGCAGGCTATCACGCGGGCTATTGCTGAAAAAGGACGATCGATTCGGCTGCCGATTCACATCGTCGAAAAGCTGAACAAAATTAAAAAAGCCCAACGAGATCTGACTCAAGAACTCGGGCGAGTGGCCACTACCGTTGAACTAGCCGAACATCTAGACCTCTCGCCGGAACAAGTGCGGGATTATCTTCAGTACGCGCGATCGACCATCTCTCTTGATGTGCGCGTTGGAGAAGGACAGGAGACCCATCTAGGCGACCTGCTAGAAGACCCAGGAACCTCCCCAGAAGACTATACTAGCGCCCGTGCTCTCCGCCACGACCTCAATAAAATTATGGAAGACCTGACCCAGCAGCAGCGTGAAGTGCTGAATCTGCGATTTGGCTTGTCTGACGGACAGTCGTTGACCCTAGCTAAGATTGGCGATCGATTAAAAATTAGCCGTGAACGGGTCCGCCAAGTCGAACGCGAGGCCCTTATTAAGTTGCGCAAGCGTAAGATAGGTGTGATGGGGTATCTAGCGAGCTAGGTTGCAGGCGTGGCTAGTGTGGCTGATGAGCAAAGGCTTTGGATGGCCATCGCCTGGATATCCCTAATATGTCTTGGGCAATCACAGCCAAATCTGGCAACCGCTGCGTCACTTTCTGCATCGGTGAACTTAAAGTCTGCGATCGGATCTAGAAGATAGGTGCCCGAACCGATCGTTTGGACCTGAAGTGCATTCTGAGACTTACGTTGAGAAGTTTCTGGAAGCCCGTCTTGGGGAGCTTTGCAATTCTGAGCTTCGGTGGTAGCCGCATCAGGTACAGTGGCACTCGTCCTCGCCGGGGTACTTTCAGCGTGAACAGGTTTCACATCCATCCAGAATGAGGCATTAACTAACGTAGGCACCGTGAGGACTGTAAAAAGGATACGGTGATTCATAAGGCATGTGCTCACAAAATAGTTCACTCACGGTAGGTGCTGACTTGGGATTTTGGGAATGGCGCTGAGTTTTTGGGCATTCGTCCTTGAGATCAATGATAACTTTTTCAAAACTTGGCTAGATCATTCATTAGGGAAATCCCTAAAATAAAGCCGACTCATTGGAGACCTGACTTTTATGTTGATTGAACTCGGATTTCCGTTCATCGGGGATTGTTTTTGGCAATGCGATTGAAAGTCGCTGTAAGAAGGGGTTTGGGCCTAAATTGTCAGCCCTCTTGGCCTGTTTGATAAGTATAAGTAAATCAAATCGCATCAAATCATTACGAATACCGTTCAACTGAAACGTACTTTCCGGTTTTATTCGGAGGTTTTTCCCGTAGTATCAAAAACGAGCCTGACAACTGCGATGTGAGTCGGATCCGAATTGCTGGTCTTAAGTTCGGTGAATTGGGTTAAGCGAGCCTTGCAGGACTAAGTCATGATTTCAACATCTGTCGGCAATTGCGTCGATTTTTAGTACTAGAGAGGACTATCGTAATGGCAACTTTTAAAGTCACCCTGATCAGCGAATCAGAAGGTCTGAACAAAACCATCGAATGTGCGGATGATATGTACATTTTGGATGCAGCGGAAGAAGCAGGTATCGATCTGCCTTACTCCTGTCGTGCGGGTGCTTGCTCGACCTGTGCAGGTAAAGTCACAGCCGGTACGGTTGATCAGTCTGACCAATCCTTCTTGGATGACGACCAAATCGAAGCGGGCTTCGTGCTGACTTGCGTGGCTTACCCTACCTCTGACTGCACCATCTCCACCCATCAAGAAGAAGCGCTCTACTAATTTCGATTCACCTAGGGTGAATTCACCTGAAGGGAGTTTGACGCACTAAGATCCACCTGACTGGGTTTCGCTTGGTTCGTCGAAGTCTGAGACGGTGAGTCATGCTGACGAAACGGGGAGGAGACCATGGGTTTCATCCCCGTTTCTGTATCGTTCCGTAATCAACTTTTTTAAGGAATGACGTGTCAGACTTCCTAAAATTCCTGATAGAGTACTGACTGTCCTTCTCCAATGTTTGCAGTGTGATCGCAGTTTATCCCGGCAGTTTTGATCCCATTACTTTGGGGCATTTGGACATTATTGAGCGATCGTCGCGTCTTTTCGATGAGGTGATTGTCGCTGTGGCCTCTAACCCGAGCAAGATCCCGCTCTTTACAGTGTCCAAGCGTACAGAACAAATCCGAGCCGCCATCCAACATCTAACCAATGTCCGAGTGGATAGTTTCGAGGGGTTAACGGTTACTTATGCCCAAAATTGCGCGGCTTCGGTATTAATCCGGGGATTAAGAGCGATTTCGGACTTTGAGATGGAGTTACAGATGGCGCACGCAAACAAAACGCTGTTTAATTCTATTGAGACTGTTTTCTTAGTGACTTCCAATGAATATAGTTTTCTAAGTAGTAGTATGGTTCGCGAAATCTCAAAATTCGGTGGACCCGTTGACCATCTTGTTCCTAAACACGTTGCCCAGGATTTGCACCAATGCTACGCCAAAAATTAAACCCCAACGATGCACGATCGCTCTCAGTCGCAGATTCTGGCTCTGCCAACGTCGATGTTCAACGGGAGCTAAACCGTTTAGAAGAGATTATCCTCGACAGCCCTCGGGTGCCGCTGAGCCGCCGAACCATGATTGATGAAGAGGTTCTGCTGGACCAGTTGGATGTCATTCGGTTGAGCTTGCCGGATGCCTTTGAGCAAGCGGAATTAATTGTGCGTCAAAAGGACGACATTTTAGTTCAGGCTGAACAGTACGCTCAGGAAATTATTGCGAGCGCGGAACAGCAAGCCGCCCAAATCCTGAATGAAACTGGAATTCTTCGCCAAGCCGAGTATGAGGCGCAGCAGATTCGGAATCAGGTCAATCAAGAGTGTGAATTGGCCCACACTCAGGTCATGGCCGAAATCGAACAGACCCGCCGTCAAGGTCTGCGCGAGCTTGAGGAATCTAATCGGCATTCCCTGGAGGAAGCCGAAGCGATTCAGCGTGGTGCTGATGAATATGCGGATAAGGTTCTCCAGGATATGGAGTCGAATATGGGTGAGATGCTCCGAATTGTTCGCAATGGTCGTCAGCAACTCAAAATCAACCAACCCGATCCCAATCGGATTGCAGCGACGAACCGTCCTCCAGCAAATAATCGCGCCCCTCAACCTCAACGACGTTAGAACAGGTCTTTGGGTTGTTCTGGGGAGGTCTGGGCGACTTGTTTGGCTAACTCGGGATTGTAGAGGCGCATGTAGTTCCAGTAGTTACCAAAGACCGACTTGACGTAGTCTTGGGTTTCGGGGAAGGGAATGGTCTCGACAAATTCGTCAGCATCGGTGGTTTTGCTCTTGCTGACCCACTCGCTGACCGCTCCTGGGCCTGCGTTATAGCTTGCTACGGCCAGCATGGAGTTTCCGCTATGTTCTTTATGGGTGTAGCCCAGATACCAGGTGCCCAGCTTGATATTGTCGTCAACGTCGTTGAGTTTGTACCGTTTGGTTTTTGTTTGTTCAGCAATGTAGGTGGCCGTTTCGGGCATTACCTGCATGAGTCCAGTTGCTCCAACGACCGATTGGATTTTGGGTTCAAAGCGGGATTCTTGACGAATTAAGGCCGTGACGAGCATGGGGTTGATTTTTCGATCGGCAGACCAAGTTTCAATGGTTTGCATAAACGGAAATGGGTAGAGCGCTTGCCAGTAGCCCGCCTGCTGTTGGAGTGTTTGGACCTGTTGTTTGTCCGAGGCGGAGGTTCGCTCGTTCAAATGTCCAATCATGAAAATCCCATCTAAGTTGTCGCCCACCCCCAATCGCATAACACCATCCGTAAACTGCTCGGCCACGGTCGGCTGGACGCGGTTTTGATATTCGACTTGCCAGTAGGACCAAGCATCTCGGTCTTGGCCGATTTGATGTAGTTCTCGCAGGGTTTCGGATCCGGCTGGAAGTTCAGCCCGCACTTTAGGTCGTTGGACTTGGGGGGTGAGCTGACGCACGGTATCAAAATCGCCGACTTTCCAGCCCAAGAGAGAGGCCGATCGCCATGCGTAGTAGGATTCAGGACGAGCTGAAATCACGGCGTTAAAATGCTGCGAGGCGTCTGACATCTGTCCTAGTTTCATGGCCCATTTTCCTGCCCAGAACCCGGCTTGAGGGGCAAGTTCGCTCTTTGGGTTGCTGGAAGTCACAGCATCGGCCCATTTTTTTGCCTCATTCAACTGGTTCGCTTTGGCTTGCTGCTGGGCAACGGTCCAACGCAATTCAGCCGCTGCTTCGCTCTCTGAATATTTCTCTAATAGAGTCTGACGAGTTTGGCTGGCGGATTGGGCGCTGTTGAGTTTGTCTAGGGCTTTGGCCTTATCGAGAAGGGCTTGAGGAGCATAGTCTGGGTAATTGGCGATCGTTGAATCAGCATAGGCGATAGTCTCTTCAGGTTTTTCAGCATTAGAAACCAGCCGAGACATCGCCAGTCCGGCTTCAGGGGCATTGGGGAAGGTTTTGACGGTTAACAGGTAGCGATCGCGGGATCCGGTTTTTCCACTGAGCTGCAATCCTCGCGCCGATCGGTAGAGCGTCAGGGCCGTTGTAGGAGCCTTCTCGTAGGCATCTGCGGCCTTGTCGTATTTCTGATTTTCCCAAAATCCGAAGGCAATGCTCTCCCACTGTTGGGGGGTGAGGGATTTCCCCGCAGCTTGAATCAATCGCTCCGTCCGATCGCTATAGTCGTTGGCTTTAATGTCATACTTTGCTAACAACAACTGGAGGTTGGGCTGAGTTGGGTTTTGCTTAAGACGCGTTTTAGCCGCTGCAATGGATCGATCGTGGGCGGGAAACTGCGTAAAGAGGGTATCGTAAAATTTAGGGTCTTTCTCGGCTAGGACGCTCAAGGCTTCGGCGGCAGTGGGATCTTTCGGATACTGCTGGAAGAGGCTTTGGTAGGTTTGGGTTGCCTCGGGGTTTTTCTGGATTAGCGCCAGTGCTTTCGCCCGTTTTAATAGGATTTGTGCCCCCAACACTGGATAGTCTTTCTCCAAATCCTTGAGTTGCTCGATCGCCTCTGCCCCGTTCCCGGCTGCAAGCAAATCAGTCGCCAAGACGTAGCGTGCTCGATTTCGATCGAGAGATGACGCGCCCGTCTGGGCTGTTTGCTTCAAAATTTCGGCGCGTTGCTGGGGCGATTGGGTCACGATAGTTGTGACGATCGCACTGGGCGCACCGATCCGATTGAGACCTAGGGGTTTGGCTGAGTTCCCAAAGGGCGTAAGTCCGGCAAGATTCAATTGCCCCTCTCGTCCAGGCTTCACCGTTGTTGAAACCAAAATCCCAACCCCAAATGACAGGAGTCCTAATCCAGAAACGATCGGCATCCAAATCGTTCGAGGCTGTTTGACTAGGGTTTTGAATAGGTTAAGAGGTCTTGAATTGGCGATGTTGGCAACGTCAGAAGTCTTAGATTTTTTCCCAAGGATTTTCTTCAACATGATGGCAAACTCTGACCAGAGAAGGGAATAAGCTCAGCCTTTTTATAGCAAATTTTTGGGAGGATATGATCGGAAGTTTTCGACCATAATAAACAGAACAGCAAGCGACGGCACTCGGGATTTTTTCTTTAGTCTCGATCGCTTACCCTAATTTCCCTAAAATTTATGATTTTCATTGATCCTAAAACTGATTTTGCCTTCAAAAAGATCTTTGGTTCTGAACATAGCCACAGCATCTTAATTAGTTTCCTCAATAGAATCTTGTACAACGGTGAGTCAGTCGTCGAATCGATCGAGATCTTGAATCCCTACCAGGCACCACGCATCCGGGGCGTGAAGCAGACTATTTGGACGTCAAAGCGACCCTCAATGGCCATAAAACTGTCATTATTGAAATGCAAGTGCTGAACGTTGCAGGTTTGGAGAAGCGAGTCCTTTACAATGCGACCAAAGCCTATTCTATACAACTGGCCTTGGGTGAGCGCTACACCGATTTAAATCCAGTCATCGCGCTCACGATTACAGATTTCAAAATGTTCAACGAATTCGACTCGGTGATGTCTCGATTTATCTTAAAGGAGGCGAGCACGCTAGTCGATTATCCCGTTGCAGATTTGGAACTTGTGTTTGTTGAATTGCCAAAATTTAACCAAACTCTTGAAAATTTGAATAATTTGGGTGATGGGTGGCTATATTTTATGAAAAATATGGGCAAACTGAACTTGGTCCCTGAACAGATGGCCGTCATTCCGGAAATACAAGAAGCCTTTTTAGTGGCAAACTCTGCAACTTTGACCCCTGAGGAGCTGCATGAATTAGAGCAGGAAATCTTCTTTACCCACGACATGATCGCATTTGAGGCGGCAATGGCCGCAAAACAAAAAAATAGAGGAGAGGACGAAAGAAATAGAGGAGAGGACAAAAGAAGTAGAGGAAAGGACAAAAGAAGTAGAGGAGACGGTGAAAAAAGCAGAGGAGACGACGGTGTCGGGTCTTGAGCAGGGATCCCGATCGAAACAAGTTGAAATTGCACTTCAGTTGCTTCCTCTTCTGGACGATCGGCAGATTGGGATGGCGACCGGCTTGACGTTAGACGAAATCGCGCAACTCAGGCGTGAGTGAGGTGCATTACAATTTAGATATATAAGTTGATCAGGAAGAGTGGCATGAAGGTATTAGGGTCTGCGATCGAATTCGGTGAGTTTTCGGGCGATGGATTAGCGATCGGCTTGTTTGAGGATCAGGTGGTGTTGACGGGTCCACTTGCGGCGCTTGATACTAAACTATCGGGTTTAATCACTGAAGTCATTGCTGAAACCGAATTTAAGGGGAAACCGGGCGACAACTTTGCGGTGCGGGTGACAGGCTGCGACTTCAAAAAGCTGATTTTGTTGGGATTGGGCAAACCCGACGGGCTAAAGCTTGAAACGGTGCGCAAAGCTGCGGGCAAAATCGCTAAAATGGCGCGGCGTGAAAAATGTAAGATCTTTGGCATTTCGCTTCCGGTTGTAAATTCCAATGGTGCAGCAACGGCTAGTGCGATCGCAGAAGGCATTGAATTAGCATTGTATAAAGATGTGCGATTCAAGTCTGAAAAAGATGAGAGCACTGTGGTAGAGGCCGTTCACCTCATCGGGTTTGCAGGTCAAGAAGCAGCGATCGAAAGAGCGCATATGATCTGTTCTGGTGTGTTGCTGGCCCGTGAATTGATCGCCGCTCCAGCTAATGTCGTCACTCCGGTCACGATGGCTGAAATGGCCCAGGGTTTAGCGAAGGATTACGGTTTGGAGTTGAAAATTTTGGAGCGGGCCGATTGTGAAGCTTTGAACATGGGCGCATTTCTGGGGGTATCTCAAGCCTCTGACATTCCGCCCAAGTTCATTCACTTAATTTATAAACCAACCGGGACACCTCGCCGGAAAGTTGCGATCGTGGGCAAAGGCGTCACGTTTGATTCGGGCGGGTTAAATCTCAAAGTCGGTGCATCGTCCATTGAAATGATGAAAACAGACATGGGGGGCGCAGGGGCAACCTTCGGTGCGGCCAAGGCGATCGCGCAGCTTAAACCTGATGTTGAAGTGCATTTCATCAGCGCTGTGGCTGAAAATATGATCAGCGGAAATGCCATGCGTCCGGGGGATATTCTCACTGCCTCCAATGGGAAGACCATTGAAATTAACAACACAGATGCAGAAGGTCGCTTAACGCTAGCGGATGCGCTGGTATATGCAGACAAGCTGGGCCTAGATTCCATTGTGGATTTGGCGACGTTGACGGGGGCTTGCGTGGTGGCGCTCGGGAATGACATTGCAGGATTGTGGAGTCCCAATGATGAATTTGCTAAAACGCTACTCGCAGCAGCCGAGTCGAGTGGTGAAAAGCTTTGGCAAATGCCCTTTGAGGAGTCGTATTTTGAAAGCATGAAGTCGCCTATTGCTGATATGAAAAATACGGGCGCACGGACGGGCGGAGCAATCAGTGCGGCAGTCTTCCTCAAGCAGTACGTGAAAGATACGACTTGGGCGCATATGGATGTAGCGGGTCCGGTGTGGACGGATAAGGGTAAGGACTACAGCCCTGTTGGTGCCACAGGCTATGGCGTGCGGCTGCTAGTGGATTGGGTGATGGCGTAGCGCGAAAAAAGGCTATCAGCTTAATATCCTGGGTCAAAACCTGGGTGCTGGTAGCGCTTTGTCACTCATCGGACAAACTTTAAATTGCGTTAGGTGAGACGTCAGCAGCGACTACGCTTGAGACGAACCGACGGACGATGGGCATAGGGCTTAATCTTGCCAATATCGATACTTTGAGCCAAACTTTCTTTATCTAATAATACCCATTGACTCGGGAAGAAACTCAGGCAGAAATCGGGTGGAAATCAGGGGGTTGACTTCATGCGATACCCTAAACCATGTACGGTTTCGATGAAATCATCCGCTGCTCCTGCGGTCTTCAGATTCTGACGCAAGGCTTTGATGTGGGATTTGACGGCTTCTTCGGTGGGGGGATCTTGGAGCGTACAAATGCGATCGATGATACCCGCCCGACTCATGACCCGTCGCCCATTGCTCACCAGTAAATCCAGCAGCGCATACTCCTTGGGCGTCATCTTGCGCGATCGAATTCAGCAGATCTTAGGGGAGATGGTTGATATTGAGGAATCCAATCTTAGGAGAGGACTTCAGCAATCGCAGGGCTATATTAAAAACCGATTTTTAATTGAAGGCGGGTGGATTGTATCAGTGCTGGGCGGATTGATGTTTGTCGTGTTTGCGTTTCATCAACAGTTGCGGAATCGACAAACGATTCAATCACGGACTGAAAAGCTGCTCCAACTCCAAGAATTCAGCCATCTCAAACTGCAATTCTTCGCCATGGCGTCCCATGAGTTTCGCACTCCCTTAAGTATTATTTTAGGATCGAGTCAGCTTCTTATGAATACCCCAAACCGTGCCCAGCCTAATGCCCAGCCCAACGCCCCAATCAGCGCCCAGCCTGAAAGCAACGCCGAAAAGATCCAGAAAAACACCCTCCGGATTCAGTCGTCGGCAAAAGTGATGACTCAGCTTCTAGACGATATCTTGATGCTGAACCGCGCCGAGGCCGGGAAACTTCAGTGCGATCGATCGAGACTAGAACTGATGTCGTTTTGTCTGAACCTAGTCGAAGATCTCAAACTCGCCCATCCAGAGAACTCAAATATCCAGTTCATAAGCCGATCGCGTCATCCCCACTCCGAACTCGACGAGAAACTGCTATACGCCATTTTGAGCAATTTGCTTGTGAATGCGATCAAATATTCGTCAAAAGACAGTCTCATTCAGCTCATTTTAGAGAGTGACGATCGGCATATTGTTTTTCACGTTACCGATCAAGGCATTGGAATTAGCGAGGCTGATTTGCCCCATTTGTACAAACCTTTTTATCGAAGCAAAACTGTCAAAAATGTGTCCGGGAGTGGCTTGGGTCTGGCGGTTGTCAAGACCTGTGTGGAACTGCACCAAGGCACGATCGATGTGACCACAGGCGAAAATCAAGGTACGTTTTTTACAGTTCGCCTGCCCATTTCAGTTCTATAGCGTTAGCTAATCCTTCTAGCGTATATTCAATTGCTTCACAGTCCATTCGCCCTAGCAATTCCTCGCATGTCTTCGAGGTTTGGGGTCCGATCGAGGCAACGGGGATTCCTTGTAGCGATTCCAACCACGTTTCTCCTAAGGTCATTTCCAGCAGTTGACAGAAGTGCCTTACCGTTTTAGAACTCGCAAATGTCAGCAGGGTGATGCGTTTGTTTTTGAGGGCTGCTATGGCTTGTTCGTCCGCTATTTTTGGGCATCCTGATTGGTAAGCCGCTACTTCAGTTACGATCGCCCCGGCAGCGGTGAACGACTGGACGAGCACTTCGCGGCCTCCGGATTCGACGCGGGGAAATAGAATGTTTAAGCCTTCGAGAGGGGCGGGAAAGTGCTCGATGAGCGAGTCTGCGACAAAGGTGGGCGGCGTAAAGTCCGGGTTGAACCCTCGTTTTTTTAGGAATTGCGCGGTCTTTTTACCCACGACGGCGATGTTTAAGCCTGCGATCGATCGAACGTCCTGATTCAATGCGCTAAAGCGATCGAAGAAGTAATCCACCGCATTAGCAGACGTGAGAATGATCCAATCGTAGGTTGTGATATTTGCAATCGCATGGTCTAATTCGTACCAGGTTGATGGCGGCGTGATTTCTAGGGTGGGCATTTCAATCACTGTTGCGCCGCGATCGGTGAGGAGAGTTGTAAAGGTGGGCGATTGATCAGCCGATCGGGTGACGAGGATAGTTTGATGACGCAAGGGAAGATTTGGGGCGATGGGATTAGCAATAGATTTGGTATCAGGTTTAGAAATAGATTCAACAACAGATTTGAGAACAGGATGGGTCATGGATTCAACAGCGGGCCTTAAAAATTCTCGGAGTCGGACCACTTCACCGATGACAATGATACAGGGGGATAGGGATTCGCCTTTGGTGAATTGGGTGATGTTGCCGAGGGTTCCGGTCCAGATGTGCTGTTCAGGTTGCCCTGCCGATCGGATAATCGCGATCGCAGTGCTTGTTGATTTACCTTGGCGCACGAGCAACTGGATGATTTCTGATAGCGTCTTTGCGCCCATGAGAATCACTAAAGTGTCTAACCGGGCGAACGTCTGCCAATCCAGGTTTTCGGGGTCATGGGCGCTGAGAACGGTGAAGCTTTTGCTAAGGGCCAGATCGGTAAGGGGAATACTCGCAAACAGCGGCGCGGCGATCGCACTTGAAATTCCAGGAATCACGCTGTAATCAATTCTAGCCTCGCGCAGGGCCTGAATCTCGGAGGTCGTCCGCCCAAAAATAAACGGATCGCCCGTCTTAAGCCGCACCACATGAGTTTTCCGCCTTGCCGCCTCGACTAAAAGGCGATCGATTTCCGGCTGCTTTAGGCTCGGGATTCCGCCGCGTTTCCCCACATAAATCCGTTCACACTCGGGGGCCAAAATGGTAAGAATTGACGAATCCACGAGGGCATCGTAGATGACGATTTCGGCGGTTTGGAGGAGGTGGTATCCGCGTATCGTGAGAAAATCTAGTGTGCCACAGCCAGAGCCGACAAAGGATACAGACATGGGGAGGAGAATGGAGAATTAGGAATTTAGCTTATCACTTCCGAATGAATCCCCCGGCAATCCCCCGATCGGTATCGCGCAGATGTACAGATGGCGCAATGTCGTAGGCACAGGGAATCGGCGCATTCCAGCACATATCTTTGTGCGCTACGGTCTCCTGTTGAACGTCTCCGCTTTGAGGGGCAAAGTATTCAATGCCATTAGTCATGCGCGTGACCCAAGTGCTCGAAAATACCATGGGCGGTGGCAACAGCAGTGTCGATCGATGTAGCACCAGACATAAAGTTACGAGGAATAATCCGGCAGCACCCCAGAGTCCAATCTTTTCGGATCGGTCAATTGTTGACGGTGGCTCGGTTCTCAGGGGAGTTGAACTGCGATCGGTCCCAACTTTCGACCAAACCACCGCCCCGCTGATGGCCAGCAGCGTCAAAATATACGGCACACTAAATCGAAAAAACGGCGACGTGAGCATCACAAAACTAATGCCCAAAATGCCCATCAAACTCACCCACAGCTCCGGACAAGAGTCCAGTTTACGCATCAAGCTCTCAACCTTCAGTCCCGATCGCCCGATGACGGCAACGCCCATAACCCCCAGCGCACTTACTAAAGCGAGAATAATGCCGATCGCCGTTATTTTTTCCTTGCTTGATGACGACCACCAGGCTCCTAGCGACCAGAGCCAAGGGTTTGCGCCCGGTGGGGGAGTTCCGTACCAGGTGGTCCAGCCGTGAGTCCCTTGGGCCACCTGTGCGATCGCACTTCTAGCGGGCGTCCACGGTAAGTCTAAGCAAAGAACATTGCCGGGATAAAGCGGACAGCCGGACGTGATTAAGTTCCCCACAATCAGCGGTAGCAGTCCACACAGCGTCGCCATCCCGGTCATCAGCCACACCCTCATCGGCTGTCGCCACAGCGCAAATAGCAGTGTAATCGGGAGGAGCGGCAGCGCGATGAGTTTGAAGCTCACGGCCATTACGGCAAACATGACTGGAATTAACCGATCGCGGTTATCTAGCAGCCTAGAACCAGACTTTTCAGCGCCAAATTTTTCAGAGCTAAGGTTCTCAGCGCGATCGCCGACTAGCAACATCACCCACGCAATCACCCCGACCAAAATCGTCACAGGTAGATCCGGCGAGGGCGAGAGCAAAATCTCAGACAAGGGCTTCATAAACAGCGTCACCGGAATGAGCAACGCACCCCAGATGACGCTGAAATAATCCGCGAGTCTGGCCTGTTTTTGACCTTGGGGTTGAAAATGGGGTTGAAGAATCGATTGCATTGCGATCGCCCATTGCCCCAGCAACAGCAAAAATGCAAACCCATTGGTTACGGCCACCGCACGCCCCTCGAACACTACTGGATTAAACGGCGTCGCTAGGGCAAACCACGCCGACGTAAAGCCTAAATTATTAAATAACAGCGCTAGTCCTGGAACCGTTCCATAGGTCCCCAGCCACTGAATTAAGCTGTAATGGTAATACCCTGTGTCGTTCCAAACGACAGGCCGATCGACCCATGCCGCTAGCCCCACCGTCACCAGTCCCGTTCCCCAGAGGACGCTCTTCGAGATTTGCATGGGTGGGATTCTAAGGAGCTTATCTTGAGTCTTGGGCTGTGGGACCTGATGTAGGACTTCATTTAGGACGATGGCGGCCTTCAGATCGCGCCACTGGACCGCACTGCGAATCATCACCGTCACAAACAGCGCCAATCCCACCACCGGAGACAGCGGCGTCACATACGACACCAACAGCAACACAATAGCCGTCACCCCGAGTCCGAGCCAAATCGCAATCAGCACGCGATCGAGGAGTCGATCCAGACGAAGCGGACGCAAATCCGCAAACACTACAGAACCCAATGATAGGGAGACTCCCAGCAACAAGCACCAACTGAGCAAAAAATACAGCATTGTGACGTCCGAACGACCTAGTTCAGAACCGCAATTCCCGCCTCTGTTACAGGTTCAACCACCGAAGAACCAGGAGGGCAATAGGGGATTCGATCGACCGCTACAGGATGCTCCAGAGAACCCGGTCGGGTTCGCGCCTCCCACTCCTCTTTTGTAAAGTTCTCGTGGTAAGAACGCTCGGCATTCACCGTCCAGAGATCGTGCTGCTCACCAAACAAATTCCGCACCGCCAGAATCGCAGTTAGCATAGAGTGATCTTGATTATTATACCGATGCATTCCATTTCGACCGATGGTTTGTAAATTCTCAAATTTTGTTAAATAGTTCTGCAACACCTCTAAGTGTGCTCGATAGTCTCGATCGTAAACCGGATACGCCTTGGGTTGGCGAATTACCGTACCATCTTTGACCTCTTCTGCCCGAGCTAACCCCAACTGCTCAATCTCACGCTTAGCCAGGTCCAGCAGCTCCGTATCGGACAGTTCCCAAAGTTCATCCCCCTCGGAACAAAAATATTCCATGCCCAGACAGGTTTTCGTCTCATCCGGCACCATCGCCAAGCTCCAATTCTTAAAGTTCTGAATACGACCGACTTTGACTTCGGGGCTGTGGATGTAAATCCAGTTGTCAGGGAAAAGATCCGATCGGTCAATTACGAGCGGCACAATCAAAAAATCGCGATACTTCAACGATCGGGCAGCTTCAAGGACGTCCGGAGGCGCAGGGGGCTGGAGCTGATGGACCAGTAGCGTCACGGGCATACTGGAAATCACTTGTTCGGTGGGCATTTCCACCCGCTTGCCTTTTTGCATTACGATCGCGCTGGTGATGCGATGACCGGACCTATTGAGTTGCACGACGCTCGACTTGAGCTGAACGTCCCCGCCTCGCTGCTTAATCTGCGCACTGAACAGCTCCCACATTTCCCCTGGACCCAGCACCGGATAGTCAAATTCCTTAATCAGAGTCTTAGTGCTGTTGACTTGAAACATCGCATTCAACACCGCTGTCCGTAGCGAGAGTCCTTTAATCCGCTGCGCTGCCCAATCGGCCTGGATTTTTTCGCAGGGAATGCCCCAGACTTTTTCCGTATAGGTTTTAAAAAAAGTTTTAAATAACCGTCGCCCAAATCGATTCGTTACCCAGTCTTCCAGGCTTTCTTCCTGCTTGATGGGCAGCACTTTGACCTTGAGGTAGCTAAGTAAAATCCGCGCACTTTCCCGCAATCCCAAATTATTCAGCGTGTCCATCATCTGCAACGGATAGCTAAAAAACTTACCGTCATAGTAAATCCGCGACAAACGCGGCACCTTAATGAAACGGCTCCCCATCACTTCTTGCCAGAGCTGGTTCACTTCGTCCACTTTGGTGAAGAAGCGATGCCCACCAATATCAAACCGATAGCCCTTGTACTGCTCGGTCCGTGCGATGCCTCCAACCTGGTCTGAAGCTTCTAGCACAACAGCCCGAGTTCCGCGCTTCACTAACTCGTAGGCTGCCGTTAGCCCCGCTGGCCCGCCTCCCACGACGAGGACAGATTTTGGGGCAGATTTTGGCTGACTGGGATTGAGTTCAACATTCGATCGCATCTGAGCTTACCCTGAATGTAGTGGACGAGGAACTTGTCGAGAAAAAGCGTCTTAGCAATACGTCTTAGTCATACGTCTTCAACGATCGGCGTCGCGCAAACTCGCTGTTGCAAACTCAACCCTGGGGAGACTGAGGGGCTGAATTTGGGCTGGAGACCGAGGCGTTCTTGGGTGGAATACCCAATACTGGGATGTTCCAATCATAAAGGCAAGACCACTATAGGCATAGTAAAGCCAATGCCAGGGAATCACCCGCACTGCAAAGCTTAAACCCCGCTTTCCCCAGAAAAATCGATAGACCGACGCGTTGAGGGTGATAAGGGCTAAACCAAAGGCGATCGCCCCCAGTAGGAACGGCGTCCACCACAAGGATAGCGCCGCCAATCCCACCATGGCGTATACCGATATGACACTCAACCGACTGGTGGTATCGAGATTGAGATCGTTGACCAAACTGCGATCGCGCCAAATCAACCGAGTCCAAGGCAACGCGCGATAGAAAAAGTCAGCCTTCAGTAGCGATCGAATACCCCAATGCTTCAAATGCTTGACCTGCATCTGTTTGTTTAGGGCAATGCAATAGCCGAGACGAGTAAGCCGATACCCGAGTTCAATATCCTCAATGGACGGATGACGGTAGCGCTCATCAAAGCCGCCCGCCTGCCAAAATACTGATCGACGAATGGCCCCGCACGCGCCCCAGAAGGTCGAAGCGTTGGTTCTGGCGCGCTGGTGGGTGTAGTGATGCAGAAGGTTTTTGTACTGCGATAGAAAGTTAGGTGAACCGGGCTGGTCATCATAGGATCCGATTACAGCATCCCACTGCGATCGTTCAAACCCGTTCTGGATTTGAGCAAGTGTCTCTAGGCTCAGGGCCACATCTGCATCTAAAAAAAATAAAATATCACCCACTGCCGCCTGTGCCCCAACATTGCGAGCCTTCGCAGGTCCAGCATTATGGGTCAGTTGAATCACCCGATGCCCATCTCTAGCGGCCAAAACAGCCGATCGCTCGTCCGGCCCATCAATCACAATGATCACCTCATAGGCCAGAGATCCATAGCGATGGAGCGAATCCAAGCATTGCGCAAATGCGATTCCACCCTGATATACCGGGATGATCATCGAAATCTTCAATGTTGGCCGCATTAGAAAGGTCATAGAGCCTGAGTGAATAACTGAGTTAGCAGCTTTAAGCCTGATTTACCGAATAGGAGTGCATTTGCAATTATTAATGCATCCACTATTAAAATCCTAGGCTAGAGAGAGATGCGCAGTCGTCTTCCTTCCGGATACTTCATGAAGTCTTTACTTGAAAACAGAATTCTTTGAGGATAACTCTGAAGAAGTCGGAAACCGATCGCCTAGTCATCAGGCATACCTCGAAAATTCACGGATAATAGAAAGGAACTATAAACTTACTATTCACTGAGATCTCAGTAGAAATCCGGAGCCTGAATTTTAGACTTAAGATCTAACACTCTACGCTTGATTCGATCATAGTCTCAACTCCTTCAACCTGTAATCAAGTTCTCTCTTAAGACAGACGAAAGGCGTTGAATGAAGCGTCGATCGATCGAATCTTTGAGAAGCCAAAGCAGCGGCTGAACGAATGGAGCGGTCATCGAAAAATTGCCATAACTCCCCACAGCCCGTCCGTTGCCTAGGTTGAGGAGGGTGAGGGCAGTGGGGGAGGATTTGGGTTGGGAGGGGTGATGACGCAAGGGTTGGTTTAGCGCAGCTCGGCTCAGGTTCTGGGCGAGCACTTTGCCCTGACGAACGGCGAAAACGCCCGATTTTGGGACAGGATTTCCCTGGATTGACGCAATATCACCAGATGCAAAAACCTGCGGATGAGCGATCGATCTCAGCGTGGGGGCTACTGTTATGAATCCCTGATCGTCCGTTGCCAATCCCGATCGATTAATCCATGCTGGCGCACTGGCCTGAGTTACAAAAATGACCGCATCAAAGCATTGAGTTATCACCGTTGGAGTCGTCCCATCCGGTAGGGCTTGGCGATAGGTCAGCTTCACAGGGTTTTCCGGTGGGGTTAATTGGGTCGTATTCGTGACTTTTGCGTTTGCCGTGACGTGAATCTTTCGACTATCTAAGGTTTCGGCTAGGAATCGTTGAAACGAGAGATTGGCCGTGGGTGCGATCGTGTTTCCTTGACAAAACAGGTTAATCTCCAAAAATTCAGTCCAGCGTGCATTTAGATTAAGCGCCACTTCAATCCCGCCCAATCCCGCACCGACAATGGCGATCGACTGATATTTACGACCTAATTGACTTTCTGATTCAAACCGCTGCCACTGGTCTAGAAACTGCGCCAATGGTTTCATCGATAAAATCCGATCGCCCAATATTACTCCCGGCGGCAACAGCGGGACACTTCCTGTATTAATCGACAACACCTCAAACCCGATCGCCTCTCCCGTCGCGCAGATGACCTGCTGCCGCTCCAAATCTAGGGCGATCGCTTCAGTTTGGGTCAAGATTGCGCCCGATCGCCGAGCCAACTGTTGCACATCAACTTGACAGTCCTTCCGAGCATAATGCCTTGACAAGTGGCCTGGAATCATCCCGGAGTACAATGCATGAGTTCCCGGATGAATCACCTGAATCTGCACCGATGCAATGGGATAACGCGCTAGATAATCCAGTGCGATTGCATGGCTATGTCCTCCGCCCAGCATTACAATTTTCGTCATAAGGCTCTGGAATTAATGGATGGAATTAATTATGAAATGGCCGATCGAATAGCATCTGGATCACGAAAGCCAACGGCAACAGCAATGCCATCTTTCACAAATAATGGCCGCTTTAGTAACATAGTGTCTGCCGCAAAGGCATCAATCCACGTTTCATCGTCCCAATTTTCCTTCTCTGCATCCAACGTGCGGTAGGACTGTCCTGATGTGTTCCGCAGTGGCTTATTGCCAAGACTGCTAACCCACGATGCGATCGCCGATCGTTCTGGGGGCATCTCTCGGGTATTTACAAACTCGTGGGGAATCTTGTGGCTATTGAGCCAAGTTAGGGCTTTTTTGCAGGTGCCGCAGTTGGGAATGCCGTAGATCTGGAGAGGCATGGGCGTTGAACTCGGATAGAACTAACTGCGCAGGTATGGTGCGTAGCTTGTGCTCCAGAGTAGCATTTTTGGGGACACCCATGCCTGGTGTCGTCAGCTTCGGATGTGGGTATTCTATAGAGGGAATTCGGGTGATGGATGCACGGGAGCAATCGGACACTATGGTAGAACAATCCAAGCAAACTAACCCTTCAACGGACCGGGCCGCCCGCTGGAAGCCCATTCCTCCCTTCCCCTCGCTGCGATTTTATCTGCTTAAGGCGCTCACCCTTTTTGGGCTAGTGGGGATTCCAGCGGGGCTGCTTAGTTCAGTTCAGTTGGCCTTAAGCGTCGCGATGGATCTTAAAAATAAGATTCTTCCGTTCTGGTACTATCCGCCGATCGCCATTGAAATTCCTTGGCTATTCTTCACGCTGCTGGCCGTTTTTGCCATCGCCACGTCTCCCTGGGCGATCGCATTGCTGATCCGGACGCACCATCCGATTAGCACGATGACGACCAGCACGCTGGCCCAATACAGTCCTGAAGCCCATCGGATTCTTCAACGCATCGCTCAAGAATCGGCCATCCCGCTGCCTACCCTAGTGCTGATTGACAGCCCGATCCCCATCGCATTGTCCTACGGTTTTGCGCCTCAGCTTGCGACGATCGCCGTTAGTCAAGGCATCCTCACGGCCTTAGATGAGAGTGAAATCGCGGCCCTCTATGCCCAAGAATTCGCCCACATTGCTCACTGGACGACGCCTCTGCTTTCTGGGTCCGTTGTGCTTCAAGCGATGCCGTATTTGGCTTATATTGCAGCCTCTCGACTGGGCGATCGAATGGCGTTTCAGTCTAAGCGATCGTTTCGGTTTGCCATCTTTGGTGGACTGTTAAAGGCGATTGCAAATCTCTGCGGACTGGCTGCATCCGGATTTTATGGTGGGTATTGCGGTATTCGGTGGACTGGACTGTGGCTCTCTCGATCGAGAACGTATTACAGCGATCGAATCGTTTGCAACGGGACGGGGAATCCGAACGGGCTGGTAAAGGTGCTGCTAAAACTCACACAGGCAACCCGAAAGGCGATCGTTGCGAATGGGTTTACGCCAATGGATTTGGAATTGCTGGAACCCTTGCTGCCGATCAATCTTGACGAATCGATCAGTACGCGTAAAGTGAAGTCGATCGGGGCTGTTAAGATCGATCGATGGTGGGAAATCAATCAATCCCAAATCCCGATCTCTGTAAGGTTTTCTAGATTAATGGTGACCGCTCGCTCCTGGCAAATCAAGCCCCTTTTCAAGAGACCGGAACAACCGTGGAACTGGACGCCAAGTGCCTCTGTTCGGACTTGGGCCAAACCGTGGTTTTGGGCTGTGATTAGCTACGGAGTCGCTTGGGTACTATGGGGGACGGGTTGGGTGACGTATTTATTCGGATGGAATCGGCTGGCTTGGCTGGGGAGTGATTATGATTTATTTCTAGGCTTGCCACTCTTAGGATTTGGCCTCGGGACGTTTGTTCGGTTCAACGCGTTCTTTCCAGATCTTCCGGCCTTATTTCTCCGTGCTGACGATCGCAGCAGTCCCCCTGAATACCTCATAACTGTGAATGAGAATGACAACGGATTGCGCCCAGAGCAAGTGATGCTGACAGGAACACTTACTGGACGATCGGGAATCGCAAATTGGCTGGCCCAAGACCTTTGGCTCATGACCGATCAAGGTGATTATATTGCCCTCCACGTCACGTCAAAGACTGGACCGTTTGGCCTAGGTTTGGCCCGATTGTTGAACCAATGGTCCATTGCTGAATGTATCGGTCAATCGATCGTCGTCTCAGGTTGGCTGCGGCAAGGCGTGATTCCCTGGATTGACGCCGAGGCTGTCCGAATCGGATCCCGCCTCATCCGGAGTGAGCATCAATTTGCGACGGTAATGACCGGGGCGATCGGTGTTGCGATCGGACTATACATCGCATTATAGAATTGACATATTATAAAACCCTACTACGTCGGATGCTGAATGTTAATTTATTGATTGTTTAAAACTGAATCTCCTGCTTGCCGTCGGTAAATGCCACATCTTTGATGCCCCATTCCTTGCGCTGCATAACCGTCTCTCGCATTGCCCCAAAGAATGACATCTGCTCACAACTCGACATCGATTTGAACGATCGCGCGCCTCCGGGTGGCAACCTTAGGACGATCGTCGCGACCTGACCTTGGGACGTTACTCGATAATCGGTAATCGTAAAGTCTGCCGTATTGGCCTGGTTCAACACCGATCCGATCGCCCGGTCCATGGTTTTTTCCTTTGGTAATTGTTCCGTCTTTTTGACGAGCTGATTACAGTTGCTGTCCATGTGATACACCGCCACCGGAATCGTCGTTGCTGCTGCTGCTGACATTGCGGCTGACGTTGTGGGTGCGATCGACGGTTGAGGAGTGGGTGCGGGCAACGTGGGCCTTGGTCCGGAGGGGGGAGTGGTCGGTGGGGTGGATTGGGCGGTGGTGGGCGGCGTGGGCGGCGGCGTAGAGGTGCAACTGACCAACGTTAACCCTAAAAATAGCGTCGCATAGCGGATAAATACGGGCATCATAAAATCATCGACTCCTAAAAAATATCAAGGGTTAGATTGCTTTGGCTAGCCCGATGATGATTATATTTTAGCGACGATCGTTCGATCTCTGCATCGAATCTCCACAGCCCCACTCCATAATTACAACAATACGGATTGCCGAGTTCACCCAGATTCTAGGATTGTTCTACTAAATATTGTGTATTTAAGCCTTCTGGAGTAGCAGAAATTCAGCGGTGCCAATCGAAAGCACCGATGTTGTAATTTATTACTTAATATGGACCAAAGTCCATCACCTTCAGTATCGTCTTCCGGTTTATCACGCCGTAAGTGCTCAAACCACTGCCCAGACTATTGTCCAAATAGTCTTCAAAACATTCGTAAAACTCGTTAGCTGGAGGGCTAACCTAAATCTTCCAGCTAG